>JALHOV010000229.1:1733-11999 GCA_022842865.1 Vulcanimicrobiota bacterium
AAGGGCCAGAGTCGCGCCCAAAGTGGCTGAGGCTGTTTTTCCACCACCCCGGAGAAGTCCACCCGAACTCGGGCGGCAAATTCCGCCGCCAGTTCGTAGACCTTCCACAAGCGCTCGCGATACTCGGCATTGATCTGCAGAGTAAAGCCGCTCAAGTCGGTGATCATCCCCTCGGCCGAAGCCATAACCGCCAGCGAACAGCAACGGCTGGGAACAGACAAATTCGCCTGGTTCAAGACCACTCCGTCCAGCACCCAATACAAAAGGCTTGGCTGACGCGCGGTGCTCCATTTATGGCTTTTCCCGTCTGGCAATCGCACCACGTGGGCACTCAAAAGGCACATCAGCGCCGCCGACTCGGGAATCTCGACCGGAACCTGATAGATTCCATCTACATCGGCGCGCATCTCCCCCTCGCGCACAAAACCCCCGGCCGTGGCCGGAGGAATCCCCAAAGGGGGCAACGGACCCTGCGGAAAAGCCAGGCGCAAAAGGCTGCTGCGCGAGGACGGTCCGTGGCTCGGGCAAAGCTGCAGCGCATCCAACCGAAGACCGTCCAGTCGCAGCGGAATCGGACACACAAAGGCCTTTTGCTTCAACTCCAGCAGCACCTCGGCGTTGCGCTCGGCCGCCTCAATGCTGCGCAGAATCGGAAAGCCTCGCCCTTTCTGCCAGACTCGATGGGAAACCACCAAAGTGGTCTCGGTGACCGGACTGGTCGGACGCTGACTCAAACTCCGCCCGTCCCATACCAGCGCCTCCGGCCAACCCGCCCCCGTCACATAAAACGGCCGTAACCCGGAAATACCCACGTTCCACAAGGCCTGCCTTAAGTGCCTCAAGCCCCGATCTCGAACCGTCCCAGGCTGACAAAATGCTTCCTCCACCTGGTCCACTGACCAGCCAGAAGCATCGCAGAAAACAAAGATCGACTCGGTCGAGGTCTGGCGCACCGTCAGGGCGGAACACCCAGAAGCCACCGCCGCCTGCACCACCTTTAAGACCCAGGTGTGCGGCCCCGGCATCTGAAACCCGGCCAACTTTTCCAATGCCTGAGCCCGAGCCAGCGTAAAAACCCCCGAGGACTCCCGCGTTCCCTCCCCCAACTCGGCCTGCAGATACTCTTCCATCGACGAACGCATGGCCGGCCTTTTCGAGTCCGCCACCCCCCTGCCTCTAGAAGTTTAGCAGCCGGGTCCAGAAACAGTGACCTGCCCAGATTTCAGGGCAGATCTTCCTTTGCTCGCTCAAGTGCCCGCATCAGGCTGAGCGTTTGCACACTCGCGTCGGGATGGCACCATTTTTTGTCATACCGCTTGAGGCCTACATCAATGTTCTCCTCAACATGCCACTGGCCGTAGGAACAAAGCATCGCCGGAACATTCTCCAGTGCATCGGTGAGGTCGTGCAGTTCCTGCAAGTCGATGGTTTCACCGTAACGAATTCTCCTCCGCACATCAAGGATGGCGTCGCGCAGGACGCTCGCATAGGCACGAATCACGGACTCAGGTGCCAGCTTCCCTTGGTTCATTTGTTGCCTCCATTCTGGGGCGGTATCTTGCCGCCGGGCCTGCCGGCTGCGATATTCGGCCCGGCGAAAGCCAGGCCCTGGAGGAAAACCTGCCTTTTGGAGCGCAGACGTCCAGACGTGCGCAGTCTCATCTTGACTTTTTTATTGTCCGCAGCAGCCGCGGCTGCGCCTATCCTGCTCGACGGCAGCGGCCAGTCCGCGAGCTACACGTTGAAGCCGGGCGACGTCCTGACGATAGACGGTAGTAGCAACGCCGTTAAGATTGACGGCGCCGGTTCCAGCATTCAGATCGACGGCAGTTTCAACAAGCTGGAGATTGACGCGAAGGTCACTCAGATCCGCGTCGATGGCTTCTCGAATACGTTCCGTATCGTCGAACGTCCCGGTCGGCCCCGGCCCGAAATCGTAGATATCAACGAAGACAATGCCCCCAACCAGTTCAATTTTGTCACCCCCTGACTACTGATTTTCAGCGGGCTTGCCGAAGAACGCGACCTGTTCTTTGGCGGCCAGCACGCCTGAGAAGGTCAATGCAAGTTTAGATCGGGGGGCAATCGCTGTTCAGCCTAAGTGGTCCGGGGTGCCATTACGCACATAAAACTCCTTGAGAGGCGCCTCCACCAACAGCCCTTCCAGCATTTCCACCGGAGGCTCCGAAAATTCTTGATTCTGCCAGACCCAACTGCGGCAAACCACGGCCGCCCCTCCCTGGCTGCAGTCTCCACACGCAATCGGGCCAGGGTAGTATTGCAGCGAGCACAGGATTCGTATTCCAAAGCCAGGATCTCGATGTGGGTTGGGGTTTTCATAGCCGGGGCTCCTTTCGGGCCACCTTAGGGCGGCCTGGATGGAGTAAGACGCAAGAGGTTACCTATGGACGCACACCTCGGGCAGATTCTGGCCGGGCGGATGGTGAACTGGGTGCGGCTAAACCTTTCAGTTCTTGTTCAGGGCTCCCGACTAGGTTGGAACAACACCACCAGGGAGCAGAGAACGTGAACGTAAATTCAAAGACAGCCAGCTATCCGAAGTTTGCCGACTCTTGGAATTTGCCCAAGGGCGACCACGAGATCGTCATCGCCGTGATCGGCTCCGAGCAAGATATCTTTTTCGCACAGTCGCTTGCAGAGGGATTGAACGACCGGCCGATTCGACAGCAGGATCTGATGAAAATTCGCTTCTTCGGCGGCGAGGGAAACTAGCTGGCAGGTTCCTGAGGAAAGGTCGTAATCGATTCTTTTGTGCTCAGCGACCGCTGAGCGAGATCAGGGGCCTCAACCCCCGGAGAAACCGCCACCTGAGCCCCCCGATGGCATGGCCACCCGTTGGGCGTTGAGCTGGGAGCGGGCCGACACAAAATTGCGAAAGATTTGCTGAACCTGACTTTGAGGCGGGAGCTGCCCACTCCAGCGACCCAGGATACGGCCAGAAGGGTCGACCAGCACGACCAGGGGCATACGTCCAGCCACCCAGTATTTGCCCCATTGCTGCCAGAGCGGGTGAGTGGTGTCTTCAAAGTCGACCGGCACCGGCTCCAGGCCTCGGTTTTGCTTGACCGAGTCGCCAAAACTGGCCACCTGCTGGCCGTTGGCCTCGCTGCGATGGAACATGAGCAGATGCACGTTGTTGCAGTTGGTGGCCTTGACCAGCATTTTGCTCGGGGCGTAAAGGTCGACCGAGCCGAGTGCCTTGTTCTCGATGTAGCGGCCGCCGATTTCCTGAAGAAAGGCCTGTAGCGGCACCTGCAGGTTGGCGTCCACGCTGGTCAGGCGCTTACCCTGGAAATAAACACCGGGTTCGCCGGGTTCTTCACCAGTCTCGCCCAGAATCCAGGTGCTTCCCGCGCCGGTTAACGAGAGTTCCAGCGCTTTGGCCAGGTCTGGAAGCGAGGCCATCCACACCCCTTGTCGCTTCTCGACGGCCTGAAAGGGTCGATTGCGCACGAAAAAATCTTGTGCCCAGAGCGGTTGCGACAGGGCCAGACAAAACAGCAGCTTTTTCATCCTTTTGTAATTGGCCATCGGCAGTGCCTGTCCTATTTAACAGAGGAAACGGGAGATTTTTCTCGGCCTAATCCGATGTGGCTTACGCTGAATTTTCCTTGGGATTGACTGCCACAGTGGATGGTGAGATCTTGGGAGCCGTCTGGGGCGGGGCCAGGATAGCGGTAGAATTGCTCCTGGGGTCCGGCCGGCGGAGGGCCAAAAACCTTCAGGACCTCTTTTTCGTCGGCCACGCCGCATTGGAGCAAGATGCGATCTCCCTGAGTGAGCAGGCCCATTCCGGAGCCGTGCACTTCGATGACTGTTCCCTGCTCGTTGTAGCTGAGCTGGGTCAGGGGATGTTCCCATTGCTGATAATGGGCCCGGGGGTTTTTGAAATCGGGGGGACCCAGTCGGGCTTCCAGGTCGGCGATTTTGTCCCCGACGTGAACCCCGTTGAAGGCGAGAGGTTCCGGGGAGTGATGGGAACGACTTGCTCGCCAGCCCAAGAGGGAGGCCACCAGCACCACCAGCAGGATCTCCGCGAGTCGCTTGGGCATCACCAACTTCAGGTTCAAGGCCGGGGCTTCGAGACCTGTTCCTATGCACCGGCTCGGGCACCGGACCTTCGGGCGTTTATTATTGGCCTACCGCCTCTCGAGGAATGAGATACTGCAGGTTGAAAAGCGGGTCAGGTAGAATTGGCTTCACGAAAAGGAGGCAGTCTCTGTGCACCGCTTTCGCCCGGCCCGGCGTGGTTTTTCTCTGCTGGAAATTCTCATGACCACGGTGCTGGCCTCCTTGCTGCTGGCCTTGGGTCTGATGAATCTCCGACCCGCCCAGGATAGCGCCGGCTCGACGGGCCTGGCCATGGTGGCAGTGGAACAGCTTCGGTTGGCTCGCCAAAAGGCAATGGCAGAGCATCAGTGGGTGGCCATTCTTGTGCCTTCCCAAAACGGCAATCTGCCGGCCAGCCAAAGCCTGGCCATCGTGGAGGGAAAATCGCGCGGGCGCGTTACCAAGACCCTGGGATTTGCGGGAGATCTCCCGGGTGCCTATCTGTTCTCAGGCTTCTGGGACAGCGACGGCTCGGCTTTCCAGGTAACCCCGACGGTGCAGGGAATGCGCCCCTCCGACCTGGATCTCAACTCCTGGTTGAGCAGCTACAGTAACGAACCTTGCCTGGTTTTTAATCCCCAGGGCAGCGCCACCAGCAACAAGCTGCCCTACAAAGACGGAGCCTACCGATTGGTGGCTTGCGCCGGGGTGCGCTGGCAAAACTCCACGCTCCCCTCGGGCATCAGCGGGGGTCCTCCCGCCGAGGTTGCCGTGGCGACCGCCCTGGCCAAACCCTGCACCATCTCCGTAACTCCCTCCGGACAGGTCAGCTATCAGTCGGGTTTGCCGTCGGGAGCCCGTTGTCCCCTGGAACCACGGGGTTGGAGCCTGGCACTCGTGGCCCCGACTCCTCCTCGAGACGGCGTGGCCGTTGCCTCGCCCACGGTCGAAAAATTGGAAGTCAGTCCGCCCCCCGCGCTGGTGCGGGAACCCGACGTCGATGTCACCATCGGCCCCGGTCAGCGTCTGACCCTTACGGCCATTGTCAAAGATTTCAGTGGCGCCGATCTCTTGGGACGCTGGGACGTTCGCGGCGCCACATCCTCCGGCGACTCAGGCGCTTTTTCTTCCCCCGGAGCCCAGCCACTCGACTGGGATCCCAAACGCCAACGTTGGATATCAAAAATCGACTGGGTGGCTCCGCTTTCGGCCCTGCCCAACGACCGCTTTTCCTTCGACTTTCGCCTGGGAGGCTCGCTTACGGCGCTGGCGCAGTCCAATCCACCCGCCTTTGAAACAGACCTGGCCATGATGCCCAAAACCAAGCTGTTCACTCGCCTCACCGGAGTGCTCGACGGCGTCAACGGCGACTATGTGGTGCGCTCCAATACAGACGGGTCCTATCCTGAGGTTCTCCACGCCAAGCTGACCCCAAGTTGGACCCTGCCCAATGCCAAAATAGCCCTCAATCACGACGGCTCCCGCTTTATGTTGTTTGGGAGCTTCAACAATAGTTTTTACTCCAGCGTGACCGGGGAGCTGCTCGACACCTTCTTCCAATCCACCGGATACGCCGCGGAAATTGGCGCAGCCAGCTCCAAGGTAGCCTTCTTTCGGATTTACTCGAACCCCGGAACGTCCAGCACGATGTTCGGTCGGGAAATTCAGGGAACTCTGAGCGTCTTCAGTCAGAGCGGGACCGACCAAAAGAACTTGCTCTTCGACAATATGCCGGGCAGCTTCAGCTACCAGGGGGACTACGGTCTCTATCCCAAAGGTCTGGCCTGGTCGCCCGATGAGCAATGGCTGGGCTTCCTCAATCCCAGCAGTCGCTACTACAACAGCCGGCAACTGAATCTGGTCAAGGCAGACGGGACCGGGCAAAGGCTATTGCGGCCGGAAGTCCGCCGCTACAATGGCCTGGAGTGGTCCAGAGATGGCAAAACTCTTTTTGTGGCCGACGGCCAAGAACTGCTGGCCTACGACCTCGCCTCCGGTGCCTTTCTGAATGGCGGGCAACCCTTCACCGACCTCAGCTCCAACGCCGAGTTTATGAGCTCAAGAAGTTTCAGCTCGATGCAATTGGGTTCAGGCCTGGTGGCCTTCACCACCTCTTTGGACAATCAGGGATTCTATGTGGCTCGGGGCAATTCCATCTGGACCATGAATCTGGATGGAACGGGCCTGAAGAAGGTCGCCGAGCTCCCCGCGGGGATCCGCTACGTTGCCACCTCCCCTCGATGAAAAAAGAGACGGACTCCCCCTTACGGCGCCCGAAGCTCTCCGGGTCCAGAGTCATTGTTTGCCAGTATTTTCGTCAACTGTCGTCCTTGCTCAACGGGCAGGTGACCCTGTTGGAATCCCTGCAAAACTTGAGTTTGCAGACCGACTACCCGGCCTTCCAACCGGTGGCTCAAGACGTGAGCCGCACGGTGGAAGCAGGCAACCCCTTCAGCGAGGCTCTGCAACGTTACCCCACCATCTTTTCCGCCGACATCGTGGCCATGGTGCGGGCGGGCGAAAGCAACGGCCAGTTAACGGCCCTGCTGGTGCAGGCCAGCCAATCGCTGGAGAAACGACTCTCGCTCATTCTGCGCATTCAGGCAGCTCTTTTTTACCCCGCGCTGGTCTTGAGCGTGACGCTACTGCTAAGCCTGGTCATCACCACCACCGTCCTGCCCAATTTTGTCGAGATTTTTCGTAGTTCCAGCATGCCCCTTCCCTGGGCCACGGTCGTGCTGATGCATGTGACCGATGCGGTGGGAAGTTTCTGGTTCTGGCTGGCGGTGCTGGGTTTGGGGTTGATCGCTTACCCGTTTGCGAGGCATTGGCTGACCAGCCAAAGGGGACAAATCGCCGTGGAAACCGTGATTTGGAAAACTCCCGGTCTTGGTCCCCTGGCCAAATACAGCGCGCTGTCAACCTACTGCCTGGTCCTGGAGAATCTCATCACCTCGGGAGTCTACTTGCCCGAAAGCGTTGAGATTGCGGCAGCCGCAAGCGGCAGCGGTTTGCTCATCGCCGACGCCCCCAAGCTCAAGCTGGCGATTGAGGATGGCCAGTCACCCTCGGAGCACTACCTGCGGGCGCCGCATCTTTACCCGCCTTCCCTGGGCCACATGGTGCGCGCCGCCGAGGAGAGCAGCCACCTGGCCATTGCTTTTTCCTCGGTAGCTCAGTGGTTCAGCCAGGAGTTAGACTTCCGCATTGAGTTGCTCCGGGCCATGATCGAACCCGTTCTTATGGCCGTGGTGGGATCGATGGTCGCCTTTGTCGTGCTGGCTATCTTTCTGCCCCTCTATTCCAACCTGTCCGCGCTCGGAGGCTAGTTTTTGAAGCACCTGAAAACCTGGGAAAGCAAAGACCGGTGGACCATGGCTGCAGGCCTGCTTTGCTTGATTACGGGCCTGGTGGGGTACCTGGGCTCAGCTCCTGCCGCCTCGGCCAAGAAGGGATCCGCTTCACGGACCCTTCAATTGCATCTGGAGGGAAGGTTGCCCCTTCCTCCTGGGGAACTCAACCAACCGTTGATGTCCCTGAATTTTCCGGAAATTCCCCTGACCGTGCCGCTCCCCAGCGAGCAGGCGGTAAATTGGTCCGATCAGCTGATTTGCAGCAAAGTGCCCAGCTATTGCCTAATTGAGGCAACTGACTCCAAGGCCACCTTTGTCTTACCCAAGATCCTTCTGAGCCGGGACGACAACGCGCTCAGCGGCGAATTCAGCCAGGAACTGACCTGGCGATTGCGTTCGTCCCCTCAGGCCCGAGAACCGAACTCGCCCTTGCTCAGAACCGTGGAAAGTGACCCCAAGCCGTGAGAGCTCGCGGACAAACTCTGCTGGAAGCCGTCATTGCTTCGTTTATTCTGGTGTTCGTCTTTCTGGTGGTCATTCAACTGTTTCACGGCGGCTTGCGCTATTCCAGGCAGGCCGAAAGCCAGCAAATGGCGGAACTCCTTCTCGATCGGCAGATGGAGAGACTCAAAGCCTGGAGCGAAACCCCCGCCGCCAGCGGCTACAATTTCGACCGTCTCAAGTCTTTGTATGACGGGGATGTGTCCACTCTCGAGGATTATCCAGAGTATCGAATCCAGCTCAAGGTTCGCGACCACCCCCTTTACTCGCTGTGCTCGGCCCTGGAAACCGACCTGGAAAGCAAAGGTCTGCTGGCTCGTAAGGTTTCCCAGGGGGCCCGCGTAGTCGATGCGACCATCCTTTGGGGTCAGCAGAAAGCACAACTGACCGCGCTCTTCTCCGCCCCGGTCGGCAAATTGAACAACAGTCAGCCGCCCTTAAGAATCCAGCCGGCCTCCCTTACCTCGTCCTTGCCCCAAGACGGTTCCGCGACCTTTCAGGTAACGGCCACGGACGAATGGGGCCGACCACTGCCGGACCTGTTTTTCGCTTGGGACTTGATGCCACTCAGCGGGGATGCGACGCTGGAGGTCTCTCGAGACGGGCGCCAGGCAACCCTTTCCCATTACATCCTCAAAGCAGACAACAGCCGGTTCTACCGTTCCGGCAGTGTGATGTTGAAGGTGAGCGTGCGCCTCAAGGGTGTGTGGCGCTCCGCCACCACGGAAGCCTTAAATCTGCAATGAAGACCTCAAAAGGCTTCAGCCTGGCAGAAACTCTGATGGCGCTGGCCATTGTGGCTCTGATCTTGGGAGCGGCGGGCCAATTGCTGCACAACTACTCCGCCACCATGAAGCAGGCAAAAAACCAGCAGGCCACCTTTTCAGCCATCCAGTTTGGCCTGCAAGAAATCCTCGATGACACCCGCCAGGCCACCAACATCCTGGCTCCTGCCCCGGACGCCTCCTTCCCTGAGTTAAGATTTCTACGATACCTTCCGGGATTTTCGTGGTTACCGACCGCGATCCCCTCTCCTTTGCCCACCAGTTGGGACCCCAGGGCACCGGATTCTTTGATGGGGATCCGCTATCGCTTGTTGGGAAATGTGTTGATCCGCGAGCTGAGCGACTCCAGCTTCAGCAATCTATTGGATACCCAGACGGTGGCCGAAAACGTAGCTGGAATTGATTTTGCTCGCGATAGCCAGCAGCGGATTTCGGTCAGACTCAGCCTTCGCGAGGAACGGCGGATCGTGCTCCTGCAGGTGGAAACGGAGCCCCCGCGCCTGTGACACGAAGAGGGTTTTTATTGATCGCCGTGCTTCTCCTCAGCAGCCTTATGGCCACCCTGGGCATTGCCTTCCTGGGTAGCCGGGGGACTCAATATCAAAGCGCCAACTATGCCTTCCTGGACAATCAGGCCCGCTGGTTGGCCCGGAGCGGCATAGAAGACGCCCGAACCAAACTCAATCGCGATTGGCAATTTCCTCCACGCCACGCGCTGGGACAGCCGCTGACCACCTATTCCGAGCAGGTGAGCGATGCCAACGGCGCCCGCGTGGGCAGCTACGAAGTCACCCTGGACACAACCTACCAGTTGCCCCCCTACAACCTGCTGAAAATCGAGTCGACGGGCCGGGTGGGCCCGGCCGAAGCCCCCAGAGCAGAGCACAAGGTGTGCGTCTATATCGACATGGCAACCACCTCCGCCGCCTACTTCAAGATCATCCGCTTCGACGATTTGGGAGCCATCTAGGCCAACTTTTTCTACCGCCTCACGAGGCGAAGTCCTGGTTGGGTGCAAAAGAGCGGTATGACCCCCAAGCTGTTGGCCTCACTCGTAATGCTTGTCGCCGGTTGGATCACTGGGGAGTTTCTGCTCTGGCTGCTTCATCGCAAGGTGGCTTTGCGTTTGCGAGCCGACCTTCAGTTGGGCTCTTTTACCCTGATTTCCCGAGCCCAAATGCAGTCGATGGTTCAGATCCTCTGGTCGGCCTTGCTCTGGCCCGGCCGCTTGCTGGTTGGCCTGCTGGCCCTGCAAATCTTCGGGTTGGCCCATCCCGATACCAGCGGTTGGGCGCGGCTGGCCGAGGGCTGGTTGGCGGCCCGGGCCGTCCAGGTCGGATTGGCGGTGTGGGGCTATCTGCCGAACTTACTGACCATCCTGGTTACGCTCTGGTTGACGCGAGCCTTGCTCAAGCTCAACCGACGTCTTTTTCAGGCGGTGGAAGCGTCGACGCTGGTTTTGCCGGGCTTTGACCGGCGCTGGGCCGCGCCCACACGCCAGATTTTGGCAGCGCTCACTCTGATAACCGCCGCGGCTACCGTTCTCCCGCTTCTCC
>JALHOV010000230.1 GCA_022842865.1 Vulcanimicrobiota bacterium
GGCTATCACGCAATAATCAGTTAAAAACGGATTACCAACGAGATTGCATTCGCTTCTAATATCTTCTTCAGTTTTCAAAGACGGAACTCGCTTGAGAGCTCCAGTTGCCGTCACCGTCATCGGTGGGGCGAGGCGTAGGTTAGCATGGTGCCCCAGGGCTGTCAACCGGTTTATGGGGTCGCTTTAATACTTTTCGTGGTCAGGTCTGGGTGTTAAAGAATCGGTCGCAATTTGTTTACATCCGCAACGCTCCAGCAACATCTGGCCAGGGACAGGCCCCTTCGGGGTCCGCTAAGGTAGGGGTAAGAAACGACAGAAGGAGCCTTAAAATGACGAAGACCTGCAGCTGCGGCGCTCATTTTCAACTCCATGTAGAACTGGCCGTGCACCGTCAGAAAACCGGTCATGCCGCCTTCCAGCTTCCCGAAGTCCGCGTGGTCGCTCCGGTCATCCCGAAGAAGACCCTCGCCTGGAAGAAGACGCTGTTGGCAGGAGCCACCGTGCTCTCACTGGTTGGCCTGACCGCCGGTGTCAGCGCGACCATTCGCACCTACACCAGTTGGACGCAGACCGCCAACGTGTTGTTACTCCCCTAATTTGTAAGCAGCGGTTCGATTGCTGGGTGTGGTGATGTCCCGATTGCCGGGTGCGTAGCCCAGTTTTTCGTAACGACCCTCGCGGAGCCTGATCACGTCACGCCAGCCGTCTTTCCAACGCATCACCAGGTGGCCGTTCACCCACTTCCAGTGTCCGCGGGAGCCATTCTCCCAATTGCTGAAAGCCGAGTGATTTTTATACAGGGTCACGATGATCGGGGAGCCGTCGGTGTGGTACATCCGCCAGCGGCCTTCTGCGTGAAATGGGTCAGCGAAGCAGGCCGTGGCCAGGCAAATCAACAAAAGTAGTCTCTTAATCATGGGAGCGGGGTTCGGGTCGAAAACAACTCAGCCCTCCTTGCGAGCAGTCACCTGATGAAGGGCGGCTACCACTTCATCCAATCTCAGGCTCTCTTGTTGAATGAAGGTCATGCCCTCGAGCAGCCAGCGCCCCAGGTCAACCTGTTCCAGGTGATAAAAGACGCGTCTGCCCTCTTTGCGCTCGCGCACAATGTGGTGACTTTTCAAGAGCCCGAGATGCTGACTGAGTCGGGAGGGAGAAATTCCCAGTCTCTCCCGCAGCGCGCTCACCTCTTGCTCACCATTATGAAGCTCCAGAGCGATGCGCACGCGGTCGGGGTGGGACAGGGCGGATAGAAAATTGGCCGTTTCTTCGGCCACAACTTTATGATACGGCATCTTGGACAGTTCGACTTTGTTCCGCGTTCCCTGGCGCTTTGAGACTTTCTGAACATCGCAACCGTGAAATCCAGGCCTGCTCAGCCTCGCGGGAATCCTCAGGGGGCGGTGGAATACCTGACGGATGGGACGCAGAATCTTCCGAATCAACCTGTTGCAGGGTTTTCTCTATCCCACCACCGGCCTGAAACGCCTGCTGGCCGCCTGGTTGGTGTTGCCGGTCAGTCTGGCCGTCCTGGTACCGCCGATCCTGCTGGGGCTCGGACTGAAGACCAGCACCTCGGTCCAGGGCATACCGCTGACCCTGACCATCTTGTCGGTCTGCATTCTGGTCGGCTCCCTGCCCTTCACCTGTCTGGCCGGCTATCTGTTGCGATGCCGCAAGCAAGTGATGCTGGGGAATGCCTCTCTTCCGGCCTGGACCGGCCTCCGGTCCCTCCTGAAAGACGGGGGAGGGATGGATATGTTGGGCATCTGGTTCGCTACCCCCGCCCTGATGCTGGTCGCGTTCGCTTTGACCAGTCTGGCCGGCACCATCAGTAACTTCACCAGCCATCATACTTGGGGGGCCTTCTTTATCGCTCTGTTTGGCTCGGGAGCGGGCCTTTTGAGTCTGCTCTTGGCCCTGATCTACTGGATCTTTGTGCTGCTCGTCTCGCCCATGGCCACCCTGCGACTGGCCCTCGGCGCCAGTCCTTTTCAGGCGGTTAGCCTCAAAGGCATCATGGGGGATATCGGCAGGGGCTTTGGAGACTACCTGCTCTGTTGCGTGTTGGTGTGGGGAGTTAGCGTGCTCTTTCAGATGGCCCAGGCGGCCTTTTGGCCCTTGATCCTGGTGACGTTCCCTGCCCAGGTTTACCTGCAGCTGGTCTGGGCTAACCTGCTGGGTCAGTACGCTGTAGCCTATTTGCCGGAAAGGCTCTAAAACGCAGGCGCGCGAAGCCGTTTCGATGACCACCGACCCCGCTCAGCGCGTGGAAGAACTGCGCGCCAAAATTGCTTATCACAATCAGCTTTACCACCAGCAAGACCTGCCCGAGATTTCCGACGCGGAGTACGACGAGCTGGTCCGCGAACTCAAGCGGCTGGAACTCGACCATCCCGACCTGGTCACCCCGGATTCGCCCAGCCAGCAGGTCGGCTTCACGCCATCGGACCTGTTCACGCCCGTTGAGCATCTTACGCCCATGATGTCGCTGGACAACGCCACCAGTTTTGAAGAGCTGGCGGCATGGGGCAAGCGGATGGAACGCTACATCGACAGCAACGTAGAGTATGCTTGCGAGCTCAAGATGGACGGATTGGCTCTTTCGTTGGTTTACGAAAATGGCCATTTGGCGCGCGCCGCTACCCGAGGAGATGGCCGGGTGGGTGAGGACATCACCCTCAATGTGATGCAGATTCAGGCCGTTCCACACCAACTCAAGACCCAGGAGAAACTGGTCGAAGCCCGCGGCGAAATCTACATGCCGGTGAGTTCTTTCAAAGCTCTCAATGACGAGCAGCTCAAGCAGGGGGAACGCATTTTCGCCAATCCGCGCAATGCCGCCGCCGGCTCCCTTCGGCAAAAAGATCCGCAGATTACGGCCAGTCGCAATCTTTCCTTCTTCTGCTACCAGTTGGCCGCCGGCCCCAGCGACTTTACCCGACACGAGCAAACCTTAGAGTATTTGAGAGAACAGGGACTGCCCGTCAACCCGACCAGCAAAGTGCTCAAGAGTCTTGAGGAGGTTTACGAGTTTTGCCAGTTTTGGCAGACCAACCGGCACTCCAACGACTATGAAATCGATGGCGTGGTGGTCAAAGTGAACGACCTGGCTCAGCGCATGGAGCTGGGGTTTACCAGTAAGGCACCCCGCTGGGCGGTGGCTTTTAAGTTCCCACCGGAAGAGCGCAACACCCTGCTCAAGGACATCATGGTTTCCATTGGCAGGTCAGGCAAAGCCACGCCGTTCGCGGTGTTGGAGCCCGTTTTCGTCGGCGGCAGCACGGTCAAGTTAGCTACGCTCCACAATCAGGACCAGGTGGCCTTGAAGGACGTACGTCCGGGCGACACCGTCATTGTGCGTAAGGCGGGCGATGTCATCCCTGAGGTGGTGGGGCCGGTATTGAGCAGGCGTCCAGAAGGATTGCCGGCCTGGGAGTTTCCCAAGGTTTGCCCGGAGTGCGGCGCCGATTTGGCGCGCAGCGAAGGCGAAAGCGACACTTACTGCACCAGTGCCGAGTGTCCCAAGCAGTTGGAGCAGCGCATTGTGCACTTCGCCAGTCGCGGCTGCATGGATATCGAAAATCTGGGTGAGCGCACCGTGCAGTTGTTTCTGCAGCTCGAGTTGCTCAGGGACATCGGCGGCATCTATACGCTGGACTATGACAAGGTGCGCGCCATTGAAGGCTTTGGTGAAATCTCCGTCACCAATTTGAAAACCGGCATAGAGGCCTCCAAGCAACGCCCGTTGTCGAATTTGCTCAGTGGGCTGGGCATTCGCCATCTGGGAGCCACCGGGGCGCGCGTGCTTGCCAAGGGCATGAATCACCTGGACAATATTCTCAAAGCCAGCGCCGATGAAATCGCCGCCGTCGAGGGTATCGGTACCGTCATCGCCCACAGCGTCCACGAGTTTTTTCAGCAAGAGGACAATCGGGAACTGATCGAGCGGCTGCGCCAGGCGGGCGTAAACTTTGAGGGTCCCAAAGCTTCGACTTTGCCCCAGAATCTGGCGGGTATGTCCATTGTCGTGACGGGCAGCTTGGAAAATTTCTCGCGCGAAGGAGCAGAAGAAGCCATTAAAGAGCGCGGCGGGAAGTCGCCCGGCAGCGTTTCTAAGAAGACCAACGCGGTGGTTCTGGGGGACGGACCGGGTGCTGCCAAGATTACCAAGGCCCGTGAGCTAAAGATCCCAATTCTCAATGAAGCTCAGTTCCAGCAATTGCTGGAAACCGGCCAGTTACCCGGTGATGGAGAAAGTGCAGTGGTCGGGTAAGACGGCCGGGCGCTGAAAGCGAAAGACTTGCTGGCCTTGCTCTTCCTTCGCGGTGAAGAAAGCGCATTGTTTGCCGGTTGTGGCCAGAATGTCCACACTGGGCAGTTGGCGGGTTTTGAAGCCGAACTTGGTGCAGCCCAGTGGATTGGCGTTGTCCCAAGTCACGTGGAAGTGCTCGCACCGTCGGCAGTTGGGCGCATGTTGGCTCATCTTGCAAGAATAGCGGGTCGAGCTGAAAGAAAGCTGTAACCGGAGTGTTACTTATTCTCCATTCGCCGTCCCCTAACCAGGGTCTGCGCGCTCGGAACGGAAAAAAGCACGATGGCTAACCTACTTTGTCCCGTCTGCAAAAAGCAGCCTATGGAAAAGTCTCAGGATTCCGAAACGAAGCTTGAGATCGATAACTGCCCGGAGTGTCTGGGAATCTGGTTTGACGCCGGGGAGCTGGAGACGTTCTACAAGAGTCGTGAGCTGGTGCAGAAATTCACCCCTCTGGGGGGTGACTCGCTTCATCACACTTACGAGATTTCGGCCTCCGCTCGGCGTTGCCCGCGCTGCCGCAAGGGAATGGAACGCCCGCTTGTAGGCGGGATTTCGGTGGATGTCTGTCGCGAGTGCCGTGGCATCTGGTTCGATCAAGGCGAGCTACAGAAAGTCACCCACACCTACAGAAACCGAGGACTGCAAGGAGACGAACTGGTCACCGAACAGGTTCGAGGTGGGCACACCGGCAAGGCCGGCAAGGGTGACGCTTTCAGCGTGGTCAGCTGGTTTTTCAATAGCTTCCTGTCGGCCAAGATTCGATAGCTGCAAAAAAAGAGCACAAAATCTTCCCTATAGTGTAGAAATTAACAGCGATAAGTTGTAGAGTGTTGTTATCTCAATAGGGGGTATGTCGTGAAAATTCGATGTTGGAACTGCGGGACGGAGGAGGCCAACCTTGAGGCCTCGGCCTGCGGCTTCTGCGGCGAGCTGCTGCGTCCGGACGAGATGCAACGAGCCCGCGCTGGTGAGCGAATCGATTACTTGATCCGTGAGCTCAAGCGCTGGAAGTCAGTCCCCGACTGGTGGAAGCGCGAAGCCGAAGAAAACTACCGCAAACGCCTCTTCACCTTGCGTGAATTGCCCGTCGATGGACAACTGGTCGAAGCCGCCGAGGTCGTCGTCAAGCCGGCCGCCCCGCCTCCTTTAGCGCCGGCCGCGCGCACCGCTCGGCAAGACAAAGCCGAAGCCATTCAGCGACTGCTCGATCAGCAACCCTACTTGCAGGGCGAAGAAACCCGGGCCCCGATCGCTTTCGAGCCCCACGTCCCCAGCGAGGCCGACGTGGCCATGCAAATGCTGATGGGCGCCTTTTCGGAAAAGAAAATCCGCCTGCTCTACGCCCTGGGCGGCGTGCTGCTCCTGGCCGCTGCTGTCGGCATCCTGGGTAGCAATTGGGAAGGTTGGGGTCGGCAGGCCATGGGTCTGCTGCTCACCCTCCTACCCGTCCTGTTCTTCTGGTTGGCCGGTCAGCTGAAAGAGAAACTGCCCGTCTCCAGCCGTATGTTTACCGTCCTGGGCGGAGGCATGCTGCCCATCGGACTCATTTTCCTGAACATCTTTAGTGCTCCCTCGGTCTTTTGGAATCCACTGGCCTTCCTGATCGGTTGGTGGGTGAACCGCAGGAACGCGGACGAGCCCATCTGCACCTATCTGTCAGGCCTCTGTTGGGCGCTGGCTGGCTGGACCAGCGGCAGTGGACTGCTGCTGGGTCTGTTTAGCTTCGCCGGTGCCGGCCTGCTTTTTTGGAAAGAGCGTGACAGTCTACACTGGACTCGGGTGGGCCACGCTCTGGCCTTTTTAGGCCTGTTCTCGGCCTTCACCACCGGCCGCCTGGAGACAGGCCCGGCCATGACGTTGTTCTTGCTGGCCATCGTTTACTTTACGACCTGTGCGCTGGTTCTTAACACCAAACAGGCGATGATCGGCTCGACTCTGATCTGCCTGCTTTGCGCCGGCTGGATGGGCTCGCTGCTGGAATGGCCAGCCTCCAGCGTCGGTCTGGTGGCCCTTCTGCAAGGAGCGCTCTACATTCGTCGCGGTGAAACCGGGCAGGCTCTGGCCATCTATCTCACAGGCGGCGTGCTGCTGCTCTTCCTGGGATTGCCTTTGCTGCTGACCCACCAGGCCAATTTGACTCAGTTTATCACCGGCGCGCTAGGCGCGCTCTTCTACGGCTATTCCGCCTACCATTATCGCAAGCCGAACTGGGCCTACGGGGCCAGCTTGTGCGCGCTCTACGCCTACTTCTGCCTGCTTTCTCTGCTTCAGACCCCCATCTACCGGCCCTGGCTGATCGCCATGGTGCTGGCCTGGCAGGTGGCCGTCACCCTGATGCGCTCGCGTGTCCCGGAGGACTATTTGCGCCCCTGGGCCTGGACGGCCGCCGGCACGGCTCTGTTGCTGGTTCCGATGAACATGGTGCTGCAGATGGCCGGCGCCGATGTCTACACTCCCTGGATTTACCTGGGGGTCTCGGCCGTGATCGCCCTGTGCGCCGTCTTCGAGCGCGAATCCAAAGCGCTCTACGTTTCGATGGTGACGGCCGCGCTGGCCTATGGCAGCTGGTTGCCGGTGATCTTCGGTCAGAGTTCCCAACCCAACCTTGGCCTGGGCTTCACCGCCTTCGTGGCGGCGCTGGCCCTGCTGGGCCTGGCGCTGAAACGCACTCCCTACGCCACTCCCATCCTGGTGAGCGCGGCCGTCGCCGGCTGGGCCTTCTCGACCATGCAAATTTACTACCTGTTCTTAGGCTACTGGTCTTCGGCCACGGCCGCGCTGGTTTTCTACGGCGTCGCTTTTGCCTTGCCTCGGCAGCGCATTCCCAATCTGCAGGCCGGTCTGTGTTTGATCACCGCGCTGGCCTGCATCGACCACTTTGGCCCGCTGGGTCTCACCCTTGGACTGGTGGCCTGCGCCGCCGCTACTTTCGTTCCCGGCTATCTGGAGGCCGCTCTGCTCTGGAGCGCCGCCGTGGCCGTGCTCGGACCGATGTCCTTCAAGGTCTTTCCGGCGCTGCTCTGGCTGGCCACGGCCGCGCGCCAGGGTCAACATCAACTGCGTCTGGCTCAGGCCAGCGCGATGCTGGTGCTGCCTTGCCTGCTCTTCGGTCTGGAAGGCGCCAATATCGGCCTGATGGCCTTATTGTGCGCGGGTTACCTGGGTCTGGCCGTGCGCTGGAACGAATCTTCACTGCTGGCGCTGGCCTGGTTGGGCCTCAAGCCGGTCTACGCCGCCGCCTTACCTGAAGATACCTGGACCCTGGCTCTATGGGCCGAATGGGCGCTCTTTTACTTCGTCAACCGATTGCTCAGCAAACCGGCCGTGGCTGTGGAAGCCATGACCGGCCTGACCTTGCTACTCACCAGCTTCTGGTCTGGCGGCCTGGCCGCTGCTCTCAACCCCTGGTTGGTGGTGCTTCTGCTGATGGTGCGCAGCCATCAGACCGGTCGCCAGGACTTGGGCCAGATCGCTCGCGTGGTGGTGGTCTGGGCCGCTTTCAGCGGCGCCGAAGTGGCCCACTACTGGTTGGTCTTCTCGTTGGAACTCTTTCTCTGGTGCTACCTGGAGGCAATGTTCTTCAAGCAGCCCAAGAGTCTGCAAGTTCTCGGCACGCTGGCCTGGGTCGGCTGCCTCTATCATCACGACCTGACCCCCCTGTGTCTGACCTTGGGACTGGGAGCTGGCGCCTTCGCTCTGGCCCGCATCCCGTTGGTCAGCGTGGGTCTGCTCTACCACGCCTACGTGGCCACTTTGCTGACCTACGAAATCGCTACCCCCGAACTCTACAGCGTGCCGCTGGCGCTTGGCTTGTTGTTGGCTGCCCGGCAGCCTCAGTTACGTCAGGTTGGCCTGATGGCGCTGTTGCTGCCTTCGCTGGTGCTGAGTCTGGGCTCCGGGGAACATGCTCTTTGGGCAGGTTCTCTTGCCTTGATGGTATTGGCCCTGGGTCAGGTCACTCATCGGGCCAACTACATGGCCTGGGGAGGCCTGGCGCTGCTGACCGAGGTGGCCATTCAGGCGGTGCTCTTTGCGACCAATCTGCCCTGGCATCAGTGGGCGGTGGCTGGCGGCTTGCTACTGGTGGGAATGGCTTTCCTGGTGGAACGCCGCCGTCAGGATGTGGCCAATGCCAGCCGTAATTTTCTGCACCATCTGAACGCCTGGTAGCTGCTCACTTCTCCCCCGGGTTTCGGGGGAGAAGGATGTAGTCTCCGCCCGGTTCGATGCGACCCACCACCTGGTAGTTTTCCATGATCACTTGAAGAAACGGCAGAGGCACGCGCAGATTGGAGGCATCCAGGCGTTGCAGCAAGATGACCGCGATTTCCCGTCGGCGCAATCGATCGAGCAGGGGCGCAGGATCCCAGGCGCCGGCGCTGGGCAGAACATTGAGGAGGGCATAGCAGTCGCAGACGATCGGTTCCCGGCCAAAGATCAGGGGGTTGCCGCATTGTTCGGCCAGCACCGGACCCGGATGGGCTTCCAGGATAGGACCCAGTTGCGAGTTTGCCTCGATCGACCTGACCCAGGCGGGGTCTCGGCCGGCCAGACAAGCAAGGGTGTCATAGCGCCAGTGATCAAAGGGACTTTTAAGAATGGGTAGCTGAGTAAAAGTGCCGATGACCATTTGGACTAAGGCCAGAGCGTAGGTCAGCCGCGAGCCGACAGCCAGAGCCGCCAGCATACTGAGAGCCCAGTGCAGCTCGAGAAAGTAGTTGTAGAAGGTTCCCTGCTTTACGCAGGCGGCGACCGGTATGAGCGAGGTCAGGGCGTAAGCGCGCAGTCTTCGAACTTCGGGGGACTGGCCCGGCGCCAGACACGCCAGTCCGCCCAATAACAGCACCCCGGGCAGATAAGATAGCCAGAGAGCCCAGGCTGCTGGCCAGTCGCTGACCAATTGCAGCGAGCCCGGCAAGCGTCCTGAGAAAAGGAAATGGTTAAGCCCTTGATACAACGCGACTGCCCCAACTCCGTATGCGAACAGGAATAGCGCGCCGGGTTTTGGCTTTTGGCTGATGCCGATGGCTAGAGGAGCCGCCAGGAACGACTGTTTGGTCAGAAATGCCAGCCAACTCATCAGCAACGAGGGCAGTCGGCGAGTCAGCAAGATGGCCAGCACGGAGAAACAGAGGCCGAGATTGTCGGCTCGCGCCAGTGAGCCCCAACCCAAAATGAGTGGGTGCAGGAGCAGAAAAGCCAGTCCGGCACAGGCGCAGGTCAGGCCTTGACGCCGACCCAGCCAGGCCGCGGAAGCGACAAGCATCGTCAGGCTGGCCACTACGCTAACGAAACGGGCCGGGAAAAACGAGGGAGTCGGGCCCGTTCCCCAGCCAACCATCCACAGGTAGAGTGGAAGTTGGATCCCAAACACATAGGGAGGTTCGGCTCCCGGCGTATAGATGGATTGACCCTTCTTTAGAAAATAGGCCAGGCCGAGCATGTGGCCTTCGCCGTATTCTAACTGAAAGCGCAGGCCCAACATTAGCCAGCAGCGGCAGAGAAAAAGCACTGCGCCCAAGACTGCGGCGATACGCACGAGCCGGGTCATCCATTCCGATTCGGGTCGACTCTCCGGTAGTTCCTGCGCTTGAACGGCTGGTAACAGAAAAGACCGACCGGCTTGCGGCAAAGCAAGCTATGCTGGTCCGGTGGCTAACGTCAACGATCGCATTGAAGAGTATCGGCGAGACTGGGACGCCGCTTCGGCGGGACCGGTCAAAAAGAGGCGCATTCCCAAGCCGGCCCGTCCCGTTCAGATGGCCAGTTTTGTTCTGCTAGCGGTGTGCTGTATGCTGGTCGGGGCCAACAAGTTGGTGGATCACTGGCGGCGCAAGATGCAGAATGCCACCGAGCGTGAGATCATCCGTGTGAAAACCCAGTTGGAGATGAGCTCCCAATTGCGTCTGCTGCGCCAGTATTACCTGAGCAACGCGGCCCTTCCCAAGGACCCTCTCGGTTATCTGAAGCCTTTCATGAAGGATAACAAGCCCTATCCGCGCGGATGCGATTTCTGGGGCCACGAGTACCGAGTCGATTCGGATCTGGACGGCTTCGGCATCCGCAGCGCCGGCCCCAATGGCAAAATGGACGATCGCGACGATCTCTTCGCTGGCGTCAAGATCAAGGAAATCACCAACCGGATCTAATTGAGCTGTAAGGCTCGCACGCGCCACTCGCCATCGCGCAGCGATTTGATGCCGCTGATGGCGGCCTGGGCGGCCGACATGGTGGTGATCAGGGGGATGCCTTGTTCGACCACGGCGGCGCGGATACTTTGGCCGTCGCCGTAGCTGTGTTCGCCCGGGCCCGGCGTGTTGATGACCAACTGCACCCGGCCGGCCTCAATTTCGCCGATCATGTTCGGCCGGTCGGGGCGAATCGGATCCACTTCTTTGACGGGCAGGCGCACGCGGCGCAGGGCCTCGGCCGTACCCGGGGTGGCTACCAGCGAGAAGCCCATCCGATGCAATTCTCGGGCCACTTTGATGGCCGTGGCTTTGTCGTAGTCGTTCACCGTGATGAGCACCGAACCCTCGGTGGGAAGCGGGCATCCGGCCGCGATTTGCGACTTGGCGAAGGCCCAGCCGAAGTCTCGGTCCTGACCCATGACTTCGCCGGTCGAGCGCATTTCCGGACCCAATTTTGGGTCACTGCCCGGGAACTTGCGGAACGGCAGCAACGCTTCTTTCACGTAGAAGCCGTCCACGGTAGGCTCTTTCAGGAATCCCAGATCGGCCAGAGACTGACCCAGCATCAAGCGAGTGGCCATTTGGGCCAGCGGCAAGCGGGTGGCCTTGGCCAGGAAGGGGAGGGTGCGCGAGGCACGCGGGTTGACTTCGAGCACGAAGACCTGGTCTTCCTGAATGGCCAGCTGCACGTTCATCAGTCCCCGTATTTGGAGTGCGCGGCCCAGCGAGTGTACCGCATCGCGGATCAGCTCGAGGTGGAACAGGCTCACTTTGTAAGGCGGAATCACGCAGGCCGAATCGCCCGAGTGCACGCCCGCTTCTTCGATATGCTGAAGCACGCCGGCGATGACCACCTGCGCCCCGTCCCCCAGGCAGTCGACGTCCACTTCGACGGCATCTTCCAGGAACTGGTCCACCAGCACCGGGTGGCCCTGGGAAACTTCGATGGCCGCTTCCGCCAGCGGGCGCAGTTGTTCGGGTTGCTCGACGATGGCCATGGCGCGGCCGCCCAGCACGTAGGAGGGACGAAGCAGCAGCGGGTAACCGAGCTTTTCAGCGCACTGCTCCACGCCCGCCAGATCCAGGGCTGTGGCCGAACGGGGCTGCAACAGCTCCAGTTGGTCAATCAACTCGGAAAAACGCTGGCGATCCTCGGCCCAGGCGATGGAATCGGCCGAGGTGCCCAGCAGCTTCACGCCTTCGTCCACCAAAGGCTGAACCAGCTTCAAAGGTGTCTGACCGCCGAGCTGCACGATCACGCCCAGCAATTCGCCGCGGGAGGATTCGCGGTCGATGATCTCCATCACGTTTTCGATCACCAGCGGCTCGAAATAGAGGCGGTCGGAGGTGTCGTAATCGGTGCTGACCGTCTCGGGATTGCAGTTGATCATGATGCTCTCGATGCCCATGGCTCGCAG
>JALHOV010000231.1 GCA_022842865.1 Vulcanimicrobiota bacterium
TCTCAGATTTCGTGGACAGCTACTTGCAGCTGGACCCAGCCGAGGTGAGGATTTTCAAGCGCTCTCTAGAAAAACTACCACAAGACGAAAGGAGGGAGATTATGCAGATCACCAACAGCTGGAAAGAAGAGGGCCGAATCGAAGGTCTTGCTGAAGGCCGTAGCAAGGGCCTTGTGGAGGGCCGCAACGAGGGCCTTGTGGAAGGCCTACTTGAGGGCCTGGAAACCGCCTTGGAGTTGAAGTTCGGGCCTCCGGCCAGGCCGCTGATCCTCCGAATGCAGAACTACTCGCTGGACGAACTGCAGGAGTTGCGACGCAAGCTCCGGGACGGCAGTCAGCTGGCTCTGGTTACCTTGCTCATGGTTGAGGCTTCGTCTCCGCAAGGCCCCTTCCTGAACAGACTGCTGGCTGTGGGCAAAGTCCTAGCCTGGTCATTCTGATCCGCAAACAAGTCTCGAGGGGACAGGCCCTGTCTATCTGGAAGAACCGCCCTCCAGTGAACTGCCCCTTCTGCCACCCAAGCCCCAGCCGCGTCTTCTCCTCCGGGCCCCTCACTCTGGGCCTGTGGGATGCGTTCCCTGTCAGCCGGGGCCACGCGTTGCTGATCCCTCGTCGCCACATCGCCACCTGGTCCGAGGCCACCCCCGCCGAGCAGCTGGAGCTCACCCGGGCCATCGCGATCGCCCAGGGCCAGACCCCTGAGGCGGACGGCTTTAATGTCGGCATGAACCTGGGCCCGGCGGCCGGGCAGACGGTCCCTCACCTTCACCTGCATGTCATTCCTCGTTTCCAGGGCGATGTCCCCGATCCACGCGGGGGCATTCGCGGTGTCATCCCGGACAAGGCCAATTATTGGCACGGCCTCCCCCATTCAGCGCCGCTGGTCTCGGGCGAATCCGATCCTTTGGGTCCGCATTTGGCCGCCTACCTGGAACATTCCCAGCGGGCCGACATGGCGGTCGCCTTCATTCAGGTGAGCGGTCTGGAGCGACTCTGGCCGGATCTGGAGCGTCTGCTGCAGCGTCAGGGTCAACTGAGAATCGTCACGGGGGACTATCTGGGAGTGACCGATCCGGACGCGCTGCAGCGTTTGCTTCTATTGCGGGAGCGACACCCAGGGCAAATCGTGCTGCGCGTCTTCGAAGCCCGCTCGCAGGCTTTTCACCCCAAGGCTTACATTTTCACCGACGCGCTGGGGATGGCCACTTCGCTGGTGGGCAGCAGCAATCTGAGCGAATCCGCGCTGGGCTCGGGCCTGGAGTGGAACGGGCGCGATCCCTTCGGTGGAGCGTATGCGGCCCAGGCTTTCGAGCGCCTGCTCCAGCATCCCAGCGTGGTCGAGCTGAGCGCCGAGTGGCTGGCCGCTTATCGGGCGCGCCGACCCGCCCCCTTGCTGCTGGGCGGCGCTTCTCTGGCCGGCGAGGGTGAGCAACGCGTTACCCAGACCGCCCCTTTGGAAAACGCTCCCGTGTATCATCCCAACGGCATTCAGCGTGAGGCTCTGGAGGCGTTGGAGGCCACTCGGGCCGAGGGCAATCAAGCCGGACTGGTGGTGCTGGCCACGGGCCTGGGCAAGACCTATCTGGCCGCTTTCGATAGCCGCACCTTCGAAAGAGTGCTGTTTGTGGCTCATCGCAACGAGATTTTAGACCAGGCCAGCAATTCGTTCGCCCGGGTGCGACCGCAGGCACACATCGGCTTTTACCACGGGGAGCAAAAAGACCCCGGCGCGCAGATTCTATTTGCCAATATCGCCACGCTCCAGAACCATCTCGATCGCTTTGCGCCAGATGCTTTCGATTATCTCATTATCGACGAATTCCACCACGCGGCCAGCACCGGCTACCGCAAGGTGATCGACTATTTCCGCCCGCGCTTTTTCCTGGGCCTGACGGCCACTCCCGAGCGCACCGATGGTGGCGACCTGCTGGGGCTGTGCCTGCAGAATCTGGTCTACCGCTGCGATCTGGTGCGCGGGATTGGCGACGAGCTGCTTTGTCCGTTCCGCTATTTCGGCGTGCCCGACCTGGTGGATTATAGCAACGTTCCTTGGCGCAGTGGAAGGTTCGATCCGGAGGCGTTGGAACTGGCGCTGGCGGCCGAAGCCCGCGCGGAGAATTCCTATGAGCACTACCGGGCGCTGGCTCAGAGCCGCACCCTCGCCTTTTGCTGTTCCCAGCGCCACGCCGACTATATGGGCGAGTTCTACCGCTCCAAGGGTCTGCGCGTGGCGGTGGTGCATTCCGGAGCCCACAGTGATGGTCGCTCCGATTCGCTGCGCCGCTTGTCGGAGGGCGAATTGGATATCCTCTGCTGCGTCGACATGTTCAACGAAGGCCTGGACGTGCCCGCCATCGACACGGTGATCATGCTGCGCCCTACCGAGAGCAGGGTGCTCTGGCTCCAGCAACTGGGACGAGGGCTGCGCGTCCATCCGGGCAAAACTCATTTGACCGTGATCGACTACATCGGAAATCACCGCTCCTTTCTTCACAAGCCCCAGTTGTTGTTCGAGATGGCCGGAGGCACGCTGGCTCTGCGCAAGGCGCTGGATCAGTTGCGCCAGGGCACCGTTACGATGGGCCTGCCGGCTGGCTGCGAAGTGACCTACGATCCGGCCGCGATCGACCTCTTGGAAGCCTTTGTGAGCCAGCGGCCGGAGAACGCTCTGGATGCTTTCTACGCAGAATTCACCGAATTGCACGGCCGGCGACCGCTGGCCTTGGAGGCTTATCAGGCCCGTGTGAATCCGGGGGCGGCGCGGCTCAGTCATGGTTCCTGGATTGGCTATGTGTCGGCCCACAGTGGCCTCCAGTTATCCGAATCCCAGCGGGCCTTTCTTGCGGACCTGGAGCGAACGGAAATGAGCAAGAGCTACAAAATCGTGTTGTTGCAAGCAATGATCGGGCTGGGCAAGTTTCCGGGCTCGATTGCGATAGACGAGCTGGCACGGGAATTCGCCCGTTTGATGGCCCGCAGCGCGCGCCTGACCGCCGATTTATCGGTGGACGTGCGCGATCTCCGGGCTGTGCGGCAGCTGGTGATCAAGAATCCGGTGGCTGCCTGGACGGGCGGTAAGTATTTTGCTTATGAGGACGGAGTCTTTCGCTGCCTGCTCAGCCAGGCAGACCAGGCCCTGACCTCGGAAATCGCGGATTGGTGCCTGGCCCGCTACCTCGATCGCAGTCGCGGCCCCATTTGCAAAATCATGCAGGCTTCCGGAAAGCCGATTGTCAAACTGAACGACAAACTACGCAGCCAGCTACCGGAGGGACCCACGGCGCTGTGGGCGGATGGGACGGAGTATCAGGCGGAATTCGTCAAGATCGCTCTGAATGTGATTCGACCGCTGGACGGTGGCGCGAATGCGCTGCCCGAAGTTCTACGCGGATGGTTCGGGCCAGGCGCGGGCGCCAATGGAACCCGCCACGAGGTGCAATTCGAGCGGCGCGACGGGCGCTGGGTGATGGAGCCGGCTTTATGACGCTGGCCAAACGCCGAGGCTGGACCAAGAACCGGAACCCGGCCGGAAGTCACCAGATTTTCCTTAAGAACGGTCATCACCTGGTCATCCCAGGCAGTGACAACGATTGGGTCTCCCCCGGCGTCGTTCGCCAAATTTTGCGCCAGATAGAAGAGGTTGGCTTCCGCCGGGCCTGGGCCGAATTCGCCTTTCGCAGCGGCCAGGTCGAGCCGGCCCGCGCCATTTTGGAACAGACCCTGGCCGACTATCCCAAAGACCCCTGGAGCTACATCGCCCTGGCCGACGCCTACAGTCACCTCTTCGCCGATCGGCAATTCCATTTGCCCTTTGACCTGGAGAAGGCCAAAGAGTATTTGGACCTCGGCTTTCAGCGCTTGCGCAGCAAGAAGGACCGCGCCGATTTGCAAGAACGGCTGGACAGCCTGGCTGAGACCGTACCGGTCACCCAAAGACCCTCTCCGCCTCCACCCGGGGGAAAGGCCCGTCCCCCGTCGCTGAGCTGAACGGGACAGCTGGTGTTTTCGCTTGGGGGAATTTCCTAGACAGCACGACAATATTTGTCGCACTGGCCGGTAGGATGGCACCATGAAATCACTTTTGAAAATCGCACTCCTGCTGCTCATCGCCCTACCCTGCCTGGCCTTCGAATGGCCGGCTGAAGCGCCCCAAGTCAACCTGAACAACCGTAGGATTTCGGTCAGCTGGCGAGATGGCCGGCCCATCGCCAAGCGTGACGAGGTCTTCAACTTCCTCAAGATTCCCCGCGAGGGTGAGCCCGATGTGGACCTGATCGGCGAGCTGGAAAAGCTGAAAACCAAGATCGTGCAGAAAGCAGATGGCACCATCGACGTGACGGTCATCCAGGAAGTCATCGGGGGGGGTGAGCCCATCGCTCCGACCCGGGGCTCCAGTCAGGCGCGACGCTTCAAGGCGGAATTCCAAGCCCAGGAGCAATCCAAGAAAATGGCGCCGCGTCTGGTGGCCGGCGGCTATCGCTACGTCGCCGACACCGAATATATCAGGGCCTTTGTGGTAGTGACCAATCAAGGCCTGACCGCCAGCAAGGGCACCTCCGCCCGGGGCGAGTTTATCGACTGGTTCGGCAAGCCGTTCGCGACCCACACGCTCCCCGTTCCGCCTTTGGAACCCGGCCAGTCCCAGGAAATGACTTTCTTCTCGATGGTTCGAAAAGACGAAGCCAACGAGAAAGCGGATAAATACACCCTCAGAGTCACCTTCGCCAGCCAGGGCGGAGTCGGCCGCCGGTTGGACGGCACGAAATAGGAGGGTGAAGAAGAGCGCTTCGTCTGCTCGCGCGAGCTGCCCGAGGGTCCTGCGAATTTGCGGCTGGGGCTTTTGCGGCTTCGTATTGGCCGCGCAGCTCATCGGCTGCGGGGGGCGGACCAACTGCCTGAGAAAGTGTATTTGCCCGTATTGAGGCTGAATTGTCCCGAGGCTACGGCGTTTTTGCCGACCGCCCCGGTGAATTGACCTGAAAGGCTTTGTTGGGTTGGCTGGTTGTTCCACTTGACCGTAGCCATACCATCCCAGACCTTTATGCGCAAATTGCCATCGCTGTCCAAGCTGCCGCGCAATTCGCCCTCAAAAGGGTCTCCCTGGCGCTCTCCCCGAATGCGGCCGGAAACGGTATAGCCGTCGATCTTGAGGCCGATCTGGCCGGTGGTATCGGCGGCCGCCAGTTGACCCTTGTACAATCCGTTGAGATTGGTGCCATAGCCCTCGGAGGTTCCGATGACGGTGTTGGCCAGTTTCTTGTATCCGGCCAGTGCCTTGCTCAACTCCTCCACCGTCATTGGAACGCCGTCCGATCCGCTCAGGCGCGGTTTGCCGATGGCCGCCCCGTTCAGCTTGAGGTCATTGATCTGGACTTCGCATGCCTCGCTGAGCAGCTTGAGCCGTTGCGCGATCTCGGCGCGTTCCCGAGTGGAGGCATTGGCCTTGTCCTTGAGTTGCTGATGAGTCTTTTCCAGCCAGGCCTGCCACCTCTCCAGCGAGTGCCCCCAGGCCTCTTGCTCACAGGCATTGCCCTGCCCGAAAAATTCAGACCAATAGGAACCTCTCCAGGCCCAGCTATCTTGGGTGCGATGCACCAGCTCGTGGGAGAGCGTGTTGGCCAGATTAGCTGTCTCCCGCCAGCCCTCCATATTGGGCTGGTTGATCTTGTCCACGATGGCGGGGTTGATGTTGATCGGGCGCTTTTCGTCATTCATGTCGCATTCAGCGTTGGCGTTGGCCTGGGTCGGTCCAAAGTGAATGTTTCCGGCTTTCAGGCCGTTGCTGAGTGCTTCGGCCCGCTCCTTTTCCCCGGCGGACTTATAGAAGTCCGAGAGCTTCTCGACGACTTTCCTTTGTTCGGTGGTCAGCTCGGTAGGGGCCCCCCAGGCGAGGATCGGCCAGAAGCAAAAAAGCCAGAGAAACCAGCGCATTCTAGAAATCCACCCCTCCCGGGAAATTCTTCCATTGCGTAATCAAGTAACCATTCGAACCGGACTCCTCCAAGGTAAAGACGATGGAGTAACGCCCGGCAGGCGGGCGCCGCAGTTCCAAGTTCAAGGTGAACGGGGGCCAGACACCCCCACCGGAAAGACTGCCAAGGTCAAATTCGCCCAGGCGGTAGCCATTCAAAAGCCCCCCGTTATAAGCCCCCTGAGTGCTGGCCCAGAGACACACTCTCAAGGGTCCGCTGGGCGAGCCAGGAGCGGCTTTCGAGAGGATGGTTGGAGTGACCAGGGTGAACCTGGCCCCGTTCAAAGTGTAGCGACTGCTGCCTGTCAGCTCCAGTGGGGTCAGGCCGGTTCCGAAAGGCAGCGGAGGCAACTGCAATGCGCCCAGGCGAGACTGAATCTCGGGGGTCAATTGCTCCGGAGCAAGCAAAGCAAATCGAGCCATCTCCTGATTCTCGCCAGCGGCGATCACTCGATTCACTCTGCGAACCTGAGGCTCGAGAGACCGATCGGCGACCGGTGCATAGGAGCCTTCGCCGGGTTTCTGAGCAGAAACGACAGGCAAAGTGAGCTGCTTGCGTTCGCCGGGCTTCAACTTTACTAGCAGCGGCGAGACCAAATAGACCGGTTCACCCGTATCTCCGGCGGCGCGGAGGGGAGTGCCGGTTGGCATGGTGACCTCGATGGTTTGGCGGGCACGGGACTCCAAGGTGAATCGGAGACTGGGCACGCCACCGAGGTAGACCAGAATGGCTTGAGACTTCAACTCCCCCCGGTGAGGCGGTCGTGCCAGGGCGAGCAGCAGGAGCCAGCAAAGCAATTTCATGCAGTCAGCCTAGCACGACGCCAGGAAAGGATTGAATGACCCAGATCATAAACCGGCGGTCGCGGCGGCCGTGCCAGCTTCCGCCTGGACGGAATCCGACTGGTCTCGCGCACCGGTCAGACCGTCGAGTTCGATTGGCGGAGGGCGAACCTAGTTGAGGGCGGGCATTCCCGGAATGACGTAAGTCTGGCGAGGCCACTGGACCTGGCCCATGTAGTTGGCCACGTTGCCGGACTGTTCCTGAGTTTGGGTCGCTCCGGTCGCTCCGGGGCCCTGTGTGGTGAAGATCTGCATGACTCGCTGGCGAACCTCAGTGGCCGAGGCATTCGGCATTTCCATGCGCACGGCCTGAGCCACGGCGGCTACGCGAGGTGCGGCGTAAGAAGTCCCCTGGGCGCCTTTGATATCGCCATAGGCATAGAGGTCGACGCGCGAGTCCGTGTTGCTGTAGGCGGCCACCCGGGGCGCTCCGGTTTGGGGATTGATATCGAGGGCTCCCACGCTGATCGTATTGGCCCCGACCAGAAGGTTGGAGTTAAATTTCTCGCCGACTTGCAAGGGCCGATTGCCGTTGTCCTGACGCATTTCATTGAGCAAGCCACCCCAATTGCCGGCGGATACGACCACCGTGTTGTTCGCGCCAGTGTAGGCTTGCTCCGCGCGCTGATAATTCCGTAGAGCACCCTGCACACTGGGATCCTGAGTCGAGGTCTCGGCTTGCTCCAGCAGGTTCTGTTGAAATCGTTGGCGGGCCGGGCCGTGGACCGCCGGGTCGGCGCTGCTCAGAGCAGCAGGATCAATGCCCCAGGCACTGGCCAGGTTGGTCATCATGTTGCGCGAATTTTCGAATCGGGTTTGCGGCGAGTTGGGCAGGCTCGGGTCCATGCCGGGGGGAGGGGCGGGCGGAGGAGGACCCCATCCCTCGCGGGCCATACGGTAGATGCCCTGAGCAGAAACGGCGGAGCCGGCTCCATAGGACAGGTTCGTGACAGAATTGGTCACTCCAGCACGCACGTCCTGATTAAGAACCTGGGCCGCGCCGTTCAAGGTGCTGTTGCTCTGATTCACCATATAGCGAGAAAGAGCCGCACGCGTGTCCTCAGCGCTCATGCCCGGTTGACTCAACGCATTGAAGGAAAGCCTGGCCACGTCATCCGTCATGTTCTCAAACGGAAACGGGGTATGCTCGACCTGACCCTGATAGCCAGTGGCGCGCATCGCGTCGTCGACAATTCGACCGTGCGGGGGCGGTCCGAACCCCAGCGGCGGCGCGACAAAGTTGTCGACAATCCGAAGCACGTTCTCGCGTCGCATGGGCGTCCCAAACGGGGCCATCGGCCCATTGCCGATGGACGGCTGAGGCGCCATGCCAATGGGCGGGAAGCCAGGGCCAATGCCGCCTGGCTGGGGAAACACGGGGAAGCTCGGGGGAGTGAACGTGGGTAAGGATGCTGCCAAGGAAACCTCCGATAAGGGTTTCCCTCTAGAACCTGCAATTTTTATATCTCTGTGTTTATGTGTTGCCTCAGTGTAAACATCCCGCCAAGAAAAGTCGTCTCCGGGATGTAAAAGAGGCGTTAACAGTTTGTGCTCAAATTTCCCTGAAATGGCCACCGACCTTTCCCACTGGTTCAGTGATCTTCTCCATTTTGAACACTCCGATCAGGAGCCCCCCTGGGAGGAACTCGAGCAAGCTCTGGTCCAGCTTCGCCAGCGAGTAGAAGAGCAAGACCTTCAGATCGATGAGCTGGAGGCGGAGGACCCCCTGCGCGAGCCCCTTTTTGAAATCGGGGACTTGCTGCACAAACTATGCGACGAGTTCGACCAGTTTTTAGAAACAGGGGACTATCAGTTCCTGCGGGCCGCCCTGCGACTGGCACTCGAGATGGTTGAGCGACGCCAGGACCTCCGGCGTCAGTTGAACGATGAGAGCCACGCCCAAAAATTTGAACTGTAGCTGGGAAGTCAGCTCGAACCGGATGCTCTGCCGCGCAAACCAGGTCCGGGCAGGGCTAGAATTCCTCGCCCTCCAAACTCTCAAGATTGGCTGCACGGGGGGAATCGGCGAGACTTTGGCCAACTTCGGGAGATGAAAAAGCTGAGCTTGGTTTTGGGTATTACCGCATTGATGTCTGGGGGGATCTGGTCGAAACCGTCCCCCTCCACGGTGAAAGACGGCACTCCGCTGGTGCTGACCACGAAAGAGAAGATGGTCTCGGGCGAGATTCCCGAGGGCACGAAGATCAAGTATAAGGTGGAGCGCGACGTGCTGGACGCGCAGGGTCGAGTGCTGATTGCAGCCGGCGCCAACGCCTACGGTAAGGTGATCAAGTCGGAAGGCAGCGGTTTTTTTGGCCGCTCCGGGGCGCTCAATATTTCGGTCGACAATGTGGACGCGGCCGACGGTTCGCTAATTCCCTTGCGTGCCATTCGCGACGAGACGGCAAACGATCAGGAGACAGCGGTCATCGTGGGCGGAGTGTTGTTATCCGTTTTCTTCGTGTTTATGGAAGGCGATGATATCACCATCAATCAGGGCACCATGATCACCGCCTTCGTCGACCGCGACAGTCCGGTGGCCTCGCCGGGCGCGGCCAAGGTCAGCGCGGCCGAACTGAAAATCCCCCGAACTCTGGTGATCACCTCGCCTACGGCCGACTCCACCGTGCAAAAAGAGGACAAGATGGTCGTTCAGACCACCCTGACCCCCGACGACTCGGAGGCGGTCGCGCGGCTTTATCTCGACGGCAAGCTGGTGAAGGCTCAGCGCGGCGGCGTTTCCCGCATCGAATGGGATCCCCGCCCCTACGAAAAGTTCACCCAGGAGGGCAACCACACGCTGGAAGCCGAGGTTACCGGTGCCCAGGGCATCCTGGTTCGCTCCAACCCGGTCAAGTTTCTCCTCAAGGACTGAACCGCCTCAGAAAGATTTTTGACCTGTAAGGACCCGGCAAACTCAGCGTTTTAGCCGGAAACTGCGCACTGTCGGCGAGACAGACCGGTCGTTGTCTGTTAGATTAGCGGGGGATGCACGAGCGATGAAACAAGGTTACTCCTTGCTGGAGTGCATAGTGGCGTTGGGGCTGATGACGGTGATCAGCTTGGCCGTGTCCAGCCTTTTCTTGGGTGGGCAGGCGACGACCAATACGAAGTGCCCACCACAGCCAGCGCCGGTCAGGTGGATACTTTCCTATACTACGTCGACGGTAGCTATGCCGTAGTGCGTTATGTTGTCGGCGGCGCCACCACCAGCCCCAGTCCCTCCTCCAGCCCCGGCAGTGTAAGTGTTGTTCCTACCACCAACCTTTCGTTCGTCCATCAGGTGGGAGTGACGAGTTGCCCGCAACTGATCGGCACCTACACCCTCCGCAACGACAAACCGTTGCCGGTCAACTACAGCGTGAGCGGCGTACCTTTCCAACTCACGGTCACACCTACGTCGGGTTCCATCCCTTCGGGCGCGACCCAAACGCTGCAGATCTTCTTCAACTGCAGCACGACCAGCAGCTTCGGTCCGGTGAATTTCCAGATTCAGGTCGACGGACAGAATTTCAACGGAGGCGCCTCCGGCACCATTCAGTAGTCCCAGGGAGGGGCGGAATCGGTGGAGAACTGCGACCGATGAAGCTCTACATCGACAGCGCCGACCCTCTCTGGTTATCCCCGACCGCCAGCTATGTGGGGGAATGCGCCCTGGCTCTGGGGCTCAGTCCGAGTGCTCGCGAGAAGTTGGTCGAAGCACTGAAAATTTGCTGTGGTAATGTCATTCGCCATGCTTACGAACCGGGCGAGCCGGTCCAGTATCAGGTGGAAATCGGGCAGGAAAACGGCACTCTGGTGGTGTCGGTGGTGGATCAGGGCCTTCCTTTCGATGCCTCGCAACTACACTCCCATCTGCGTGAACTGGTGGACGAGGTCCGTTTGGTCCGACTAGGACGTCAGGGAAAGCGTCTGGAATTGCGATTTGCGCTGCAAGCCAGCGTGGGCGGGCAGCCGCAGCAGGGCGAGCAGGTTTCTGCTATGCCTGTGGCGGATGAACCGATTACACTGCGCCTGGCCGTAGACGAGGATGCGATTCCGATCGCTCGATGCGTCTACCGCTGTTACGGACGCAGCTATGGCAGCGAGTATCTCTACCAGCCGCAGAAGTTGCTCAGTCTCTGGCACGCGGGCCTGGTTACTTCGGTGGTGGCCGTCAATTCCAGCCAGGAAGTGATTGGCCATCTTTGCTACTGGTTGGATGCGGCCGAGGATGCGGTGGGCGAGTCCACTGACGCGGTCGTAGACCCTCGCTATCGAGGGCGGCATTTGTTCGATCGCCTGCGAGCGTTCTTGATCGAACAGATCCGGGCTCAGGGAAGGTTGGGAATGGTCAGTGAGGCGGTCGCCGTTCATCCCTATTCGCAAAAAGCAGTCATTGCCTCCGGCGCTATCGAGACCGGTTTGATGCTGGGTGATTTACCCTCGAATTTGAAATTCAAGGGGATTGAAGACACCCTGCCGGCCCGGCAGTCTTGTATGCTGTGCTACTTGCGTCTCAACCCGGAGCCGAAACGACAGGTCTTTTTGCCCCCTGGTCACGAGATCATGCTGCGGAAGATTTACGCCCGCGTCGGACTGGACCGTGAGTTTGTTGTCCTGCCCGAAACCCTGGCCTTGGAGTCCGAGGGACAGTTGGAGGTGCATTTGGATCAGGCCTGGGGGGAAGCCGCGCTGCGCGTGGTGCGCTTCGGGCACGGCCTGGAAACGCATTTCCATTCTCAGTTGCGCCGTCTGCTGGCCAACGGTATTCCCTACATCTATGCGGAATTGCCTTTGGGAGAACCGGCTGTGGCGGCCTGTGTAAAATTCCTGGAAGGAATGGGCTTTTCGTTCGCCGGATCGGTCCCGGAATTGGCAAAGGGCGACATTCTGCGCCTTCACTATCTGACCAATGTGGAGCTCGACCTGAAAATTGTGGCGGTGACGGACTGGGGCGGAGAAATTCGTGATTATGTGCTGGGTCAGGCCGGTTCCGACCTCGGGGGGTCCGATGGCTGATAAGGAAAAGCAATTCCAGCGCCTGCTGCGATTGGCCGGAGAATTGGTGGGAACTCGCGGAAAAACGGTGGCCGAGCTGGGCGGGACGGATAAGGCCAGCAAGCGGCA
>JALHOV010000232.1:0-3393 GCA_022842865.1 Vulcanimicrobiota bacterium
GGGTAACTTGAGGGGTAACTTGGGGGGCAAACAGAGACAAGCTGACCCCCAACTGCTGGTCCGATGTCCAAACCGGAGTCGGCAGACCTCGTTCCTGGCATGTTTTGATAATCAGCACGCTACCACGACCCAGTCTCTCCATCAGGCCCCGCAGGTAGAGGACATGGGCAATGTCGGGATTTCTCAGGACGGATAATTGGCCCTCCCTCAGGTTCGCGGGAGTGATTCCTTCGGGGAGCGCTCCCGAGTTCCAAATGATGAGGCGGTTGGGGAATATCTCCACCTTCACTCCGCCCGATGGGCTGCTGTAGTCTCTGTGAGCGAAAGCGTTCACCAGTGCCTCTCTAACCGCTTCGGCCGGGTAAAGTGAGGAGTCCTGGCGTCGGATTGATTCGGGGGAAAAGACCGATTGAGTGGCCGTGTTACGCGCGATAAAGGCATACACTTCCTGGAGCATTTCCCCCAGGGGGCCCTCGAAGGACCTCTGGTCGAGGTATTGGGAGCCGGCCTTGTCAGTGGCGTAACAGGCTGCTCGCACTCTGATCTGAGGAAGTCTGGCTGCCGGAACTCGCCCGAACAGTACGTCTCCCGCATTTGTTAAACGGCCATACTTGGCGACAGAGAGCTCGACCAGCATCTGCGTGGAGGAAGTGCCCTTGAGTTCGACTCCTCTGGCAACTCTGATTTCGTTGGCGGTCGCGCGCAGTTCGTCAGTCGAAACATCGGATTCCAGCTCTGCATAAGAGAAGCGCCGCTCCCAGCGCTCAGGCTCAGTTTGCTTGCGCATCACCAAATCGCGAATTGTTTCCACGTCCGCGGGACGTATCGATGCTCCGTCGCGAAGATAAATGACATCTCGGAAAGCGTAGGGAAGGTCCTGTCCCTGGGGTACCTCGACGACCAGAACTTGCTTGCCGTCGACCTCCTGAAACTCTAGCGAGACCAGGGCTTTGGGTGACATTTCCTCGTGAAGTCGATGTTCGAGATTTCGAAGTTTCTGCTCGTCAAGGTCGGTCCCCAGGATTTCGCCGTGGTCGTCCACGCCGCACACCAGAAACCCCCCGGAAGTATTCAAGAATGCGCAGAGGATTCGGCCCAGCACCTTAAGCTCAGGGACGTGGGATTTGAATTCCACCTGTTGGCCTTCGCCAAGGGAGAGGAGGCGTTCGATGTCTGCCGACTTCATGGGGTGGCCTCATCTTCACTCGGGATTCTCAGGTCCTTGAAATTCTCATCAATAAACTGTTCGACTTCTTGGTAGCGAGAAAATTGGGCCGTTACAAAAAGCGAAGCATCTTCATTGCTTCGAAAGCGTTGCACCCAGTTACCCTGGCGCTCGGCCAGTGGGAGATGATTTGCTATTGCCTCTTCGAAGAGGTCAAGCACCCGCAGGTCGAGGACCTTCTTTTTTGACTGTTTTAAAGATTTTCGCCCGTCACTGCCCTCGAAACCAAGCTCTTTCAGCAAAGACCACGCGAAAGCGACATTTTCGTGCGCCAGAATCCAGCGAGGTTTCTTCAGTTCCTTCGCTCTTCGCATTTCCTGATGGGTGATCGATAGCCCGTTGTTTGGGTCTACCCCACTGCCATAGTGAGGTGTGATAATGCCCAGGAAGAGGTCGCAGCGTTCGGTGGCAATGAGACAATCCTCAAAGGCGGTTCGCTCAGAGGAAACAGGCACGGTCCCCTTGTGCGACATCCAGACTTCAAAGCCAAATAAAGTAAGTAACGTATAGACACGATCTAGCAACTCTTCGATGCCGTAGACGGTAGAGGAGACCAATACGATAAGCTTCTGGTTTGGCTTTTTCACAGGGAGTGGATCCGTTCGGTGTTTCTCTGTTCTGGCATAGAATCCCGCTGCTAAATCCTCAACAGGTCGTCGAGTTCGACCTCGTCCGCCGCCAGGTTCTGCTGCACTTCCTCGGCGCGGGTGGCCCAGGCGGGAAAGGGAAAGTTGATCATCAGCGGCGAGGGCAGCTCGGGCTGGTGCACGATCATGCTGCCGGGCTTAATGATGGAGGCGCGCATTCGGTAGGTGCCGGCCAGCCAGCCATACGATGGCTTCTGACTCTCGGCCGTGTCCAGGCGCCCGGTCACGCGGAAGGCGGCGTTGGAGACGATGCGGTCTTCCACTTCGCTGGCGGTCTGCTCGGCGCCCACCAGAACGATACCCAGACTGCGCCCGCGCTCGGCCACGTCCAGCAGGATGTCCTTGATGGGGTTCCAGCCCTGGCGCGGTGCGTATTTGTTGAGCTCATCCAGCACCACGTAGACGCGTGGGAAGGGACTGGCTTTGGCCTCCTTGGCTTCAAAGAGAGTGTTGAGCACCGCGCCCACCACGAACGATTTGGCCCGCGAATGCAGTTTATGAATGTCCACCACCGTGACCTGGCGGGTGGTGTAGTCGAAGCGGTGCTTTTCGGGATGGTCCACCCGAGCCCGCACCAGCGGTTCGATATAGCGCACGGCCGCCTGCATTCGGCGCACCAGTGCCTGCTGGGTGCCGGCTGCGGCGCGTCCGAACCAGGCATTGTCGTCGTTGTCGACGGCCGCACCCAGAATGTCGGCCAGGTGTTCCAGGCTGCGAATGCGCTCGCCGAAGACCACCAGCTCATCCCCCGGATGCTGCCGAGCCTCGCGCTGCAGAATGTGGGCAATGCGCTCCACCAGAAATTCCAATTGGGAAGCGCCCTGGCCGGCGTCGGCAAAGAGAAACCGAAACAGTCCCTGCTCGGCGAATTCGCGCAGGCTCCACACAAAAGAATGCACTCCCTGGCTGCGCACGACGTCCGGAATCAGGGTGCTGGTATCTCGCGGAGGTGCATAAAAAGCCACCTGTTGAAACGGCTGACAGGGCAAATCCATCTTCTCGTAGACCAGCCGATGCTCGGGCGTGAGCTTGTTGTTGGGCTCGTCCAGGTAGAGCAAATCCTCGCCCTTGACGTTGAAAATGACGGCGTGAGAATTGGCCACTTCTTGCTCGATCTTGCGGCTGTGAAAGAGGCTGTAGAGCAAAAACAGGGCGTAGCTGGTCTTGGTGGCCACGCCGGAAATGCCCGAAATGTTGATGTGGGCGCCTTTGACGCCGCATAGGAATTCGTAGTTGAGATAGGCCACCTCGCCGTTGCGCATCAAACCGGCGGCCAGCTTGTGGTCCATCACGTCGAAATAAAGAGCCGTGTCCAGCTCCTTGCCGGTGGCCTTGTAGACGGCCGTGCCCGGCTGAGGAGGCACAAAGAGCTCCGGCTCCACCCGGGTGGTCAGCACCTTGCCCACGTAGGCCGTTTCGACCGGCAACACGCCGCTCTCCACCAGCTCCACGTCCGAGTCAAAGCTCAGCCCCTCGTGCGTCTTCTCCACCGACTCGACCACGCCGTAGAAGCTCACCGTG
>JALHOV010000232.1:3403-11906 GCA_022842865.1 Vulcanimicrobiota bacterium
AGCACCTGACCCTCGGAAACCAGCACGTAGAATTCCAGCGGGGCGGCCGGACGACGGCCCAGGACTCTGCCAACAGGGATCATGGAAAGCCTCCTAACAGGGTTTGTCGGTAGTTTCTTTGCCGGAGCGCCGGGTCGCCCAGGCGATGGCGCACGGCCCGCTCCAGCACCGCGATGGGAATCAAGTTCTGCGGCGAGCGCGCGTCGCGGTGGCGGCTGTTCTTAAGCTGCGGGAGGAGGACGCCGAGCTGATTGGCCCTTTTCTGCGCCTGTTGCAGGCCATACTTGGCATCCATTTCCAGACGCACGATGCCCGCCAACACCGTCTCCTCAGGGGCCGGGAAATCGAGTCTGAGATACCAACTGTAGCGATGGTATTTCGTGTCCTGGCCCAAACTGAAGATGGGCGTGCGCTGGCCGGGCAGCAGCTGCCGCACCAGGTCCATTTCCTTGCGCTCCAGCAACTGCTGATGCTGACTCTTGATGTAGCCCAACACCTCGTGCTTCAAGCTGTGGGTGTTCTGCAGCGGCCCGTCGGCAATCACCAGCTCGACTTCTTCTGAGACCCGGTCGGCCATGATGGCTTCGGTCTCGCGCATCTTGTTCTGCAGCGTCATCATCAGGTCGTTGGCGTTGGCCAGGGTGGTGAGGTTGGGCAGCATAGGCCCGTCCGGGGCGTCGACGAGGAGGTAGGCCTGGATGTCCACGTAGCGCAGCGCTTGGGTTAGGGTCTGCGGCTGCCCGGGTTTGATGACGATGGCCCCGCAGCCCAGCGTGCCGATGGCCGCCTTCATCGAGCGCGCCTCGTCTTCCAACCGCAGGTTCAACTCCATGCGGCGCACACCGTCGACCAGAGCGACTTGCTCGAGAGGGTCTGTCGGCATCGGCGTGTGAGCCCGCCACTCACCTTCCAGGTCGAGCTTGACCTCCGGGGTCTCGTTGGTGTCCTCGAGGTGCAGGGAGGGACCGTAGTCAGAGGACCACGGGTCGATTTTAAGTTTTAGCATATCCCCTCCCTTTCCTTAGCGCTCCCTACTTTGACGGCGCAGTTCCGGTGAGCCACTTGACCAAACTTTGTTTCAGCTATCATAGCGGTGGCCTCGTCAGACCTTGGGTCGCGTCTTCGTGACAGAAACCGATACTGAGACTTTCGCCGACAACATTGGCTTCAGCTCAGCAGTCCAGGACTCACCCGATTCCACCATCTTCGTCAGCGTCGCCGGGTGCACTGTCTTTTTCACTGCGTCCGGCGCGTGGACTTCACACAGTGCCAACGCCGCTTCTTGACCTTCCTTTAGGAATGACCAACTCGTCCGTTCTTTTCGGGTGATCCACATACCCGCGTGGTTGAGCTGATTTTCGCCCGACGAAATCATCGCCTCAGCTAATTTGTCGTCCAACTCGGCAATGCGAGCGTCTACTTCGCCAATTGCTAGCTTCAGCTTTTCTCGACTCTTGTGTGCTTCAAGGATCTCGTCAACCAATCGTCGGATGTCACTCATCGGTTCACACCTTCGTTTCCGCCACCATCTACCGCTGCCCGCAGCACGGCCAAAGAGTACATACGAATGGATAGATTTTCCCCGATGCCGCGGAAGCCTTGCACTCGAATTGACTGGAGATAGGCCCCCGGCCCGGTCTTAAGCTGGCCGATCCGGCCCTCAAGATGGGGCGCCACGCCTTCAACAAGCCAGCTCCGCAGCGCTTCCTCGCCCTGGCAGGCGGATAGCACCAGGTTGGACTCATCGCCCGACAGCTGGCTCTCGGCGAGCCGCTCGAACAATACTTCAAAGAGCTTGGCGTTCATCTACCTCCCCAGGGCTTTTCAGTTGCATTCGATTCTATGATTCGTTGGCAAAATCCCTTTTGGCCAACTGGTCAGAAAATCTGTTCGAAAAATGGAGGGCGATGCACCGGTCCGAGGAGGATGGTTGCACGAGGACCCAACCTTTTGTTGAGTATGATACCTGTTATTGCGACAAGAATTGTCGCGATAGATCCGAAATGAAAGGAGCATTCGGAGGGAAGAGGGTTGCCGCGAATATACAAAGGACCCTCTCGAATCGGGTGTTGTAAACGATGCATGTCTATCGTGTCTTTTGGGGGTGTCGAAAATCCCACGGAGCCACCGCGCCCGGTTGGGCCCAGAGACCCCGGTGGTGCTTCTGAGCCTCAAGCTCAAGGGGAAGCCAGTAAGCATTGTCTTTGCAATACCGTCGAAAAACCCAGGCCTGCCCGTTCTTCACCTGCAGAACGTTCACGTTGGAGCCATCGGGCAGGTAGAGCTGGCCCAGAGTCCGATGATAGCGGTCTTGCCCTTTGGACAGCAGTTGCACCGGGCTCCCGTTGGGCAGCAGTTCCCTCAGGGCCTGACGAGATTCTCGCCCGCCCGTCTGCCGCTTTTCCGGAGCGTCGATGCTGTCGAGCCGGACTCTGACGAACTCCTTCCCGATGATCAGCTTAACCGTGTCCCCGTCGGTCACGGAGCTGACCCGGGCCGGGATCAGGGGTTGGGCGCTGGCAGCAAGGCTGAGCCAACCGACCAGGAGGCATTTGAAGAGAACTGTCACGAGACTCAGTCTACGGCCTATTGCGACGGAACTTGTCGCGTTGTGCGGCACTACTTGCCAACCTGCAGCGTTTGAGCCTTGGCGAGCTTCGACCTGAACCTTTCTGGATGGCAGCTGAGCAGCAGAATCTGACAGCTCCTGGCCGAGCATGTCGCAGGCCAACTCCAACCGGCCCGGGTCGGTGTGCACCAGGTTGTCGTCAAACACCACTGGCCAAGGTTGAGGCCTCCGAACGAGTTAGCCTAACTTGCCCCCTGGTCCGAGATCTATCGAGGCCTTCGGGCCCTCCAGGATGAGTGGCGGAATTTGGGCCTGACGGGAGAGGCCCTCGGGTGACCCCGAGGTCTGACACTTGCTCACTAGAACTGTTGTTCTCGGGGAATGCAGGCTTTCACTCGGGAAGCCATCCCGATGAACCGAGCCGAACGACGCCGCCAACAGCGCGCCCAGCGCAACTTCACCGCCCCTTCCGACCGCGAGTTGCTAGAACTCTTGAGCGAGCGCGGCGGAACCCCCGTAACCGATGGTCGAGAAGGTTTGCTTCGAGTCATTCCTGACTTGGTGCGCTCCGATCTGGACGATGCCGAGGATGTGTTGCGCACCGCCGCGGTTTGCTACCCCGGAGCGCCCGAAGTGTTGCTGTGCTGGGCCCTGGTGCATGAAGCTTTGGGTCACGAAAACCTGAGCGCCAGCCTGGCGCACGAGTTTGGCGAGCACCCCTTGTTGAGGCAGCGCCCCTTCGATAGCCGCTTGGCCTTTCAAGAGCAGGCTCGTTTCGCCCACCGGCGCGGGGATTATGCCGCCGTTCTGGAGGTGTGTTCGCATTGGCAGCAGCAGGCTCCCGAGGAGGTTGAGCCAGAAAGCCTGGCTCAATTCGCGGCTTTTATGCAGGGGCAGCACCAGCAGGCTTTGCGCGCCAGTCAGAAATTATGGCAGCAGCGGCCGGATTCGTTTTTGGCCGGATTTCGCACCTTTCAGTTGCTCACCCTGATCGGTCAGACCCGGGAAGCACGCGCTATGGTGGAGGGTTTGCGCAATTGGTCGGGCTCCCCCGATCGGGAGGTTCAGGCCGAGTTCCTGATGTGGATAGCCGGCGATGAGGAAATGGCGGCCCTGTGGAAGTCGCTGCGCACCAAGAAGGCTCTCACTCCACTCTTGCGTCACTACGGCGCGGTCTCTTTGAGTCGCCGCGGTCAGTGGGCTGAGGCTCGCAAGCAGTGGGGGAAGGCTCTCGAAGAAGACCCATCCCTGCGAGTGGCCCGGGAGAATTTGGAGCAGGCGGGCCCCGAGCAGCCCGCCTGGCCCTACACGCTCTGGCAGTGGCTGCCGATGACCGTGGTGGCTCAGTTGATGTCGCACCCGGAGTCTCCGCTGGATCGTTTGCCGGAATTGCTCTGGCGCTTGCCGTTTCTCTGGGAGCGTGGGGGTCCGATGGGACGGTCGATGGCCCTGAATACCGCCCTCAACGATCCGGAGCATCGTTGTGGACTGCTGCTGGCGAGATTTGTTCAGGGGCGGCACGGTTGGGGCTTGCTCTGGGGTGCCGAGCTGCCCGAGTTTGAGGTCCACGGCGAGCCCCACGTCAACGCGGATCCAGCGCGCAATGTTCTCTTTGACGAAGCCCTGAGCCATCGGCAGCGGGGACGTTGGGAGCAGGCCAAGGAGATTTATAGTCGCCTGTTGGAGACGGAACCCAAGGATCCGATCGCGCTCAACAATCTGGCCACGTGTCTCGAGGAGCTTGGCGACCCGGCCGGATCGCAACGAATTCTGCACGAGAACTTTGCGGCCAATCCGGATTACTTGTTCGCGCGCCTGGCCATTGCCGAGGGCATGCTCCGGGAGCAACGCCTCCAGGAGGCGCAAGAAACGCTGGCTCCGCTGCTGCAGCGGCGGCGCTTTCACCTTTCCGAATTTAAGGGACTCTGCGATGTGATGCTGAAACTGGCCCTCTTTGGCAAGGACCACGAGGCCTGCGAGTTGTGGATGCAGGCTTGGGAAGAAGGCACGGCCCGCTTTGGAAGGAACGCCGACGCTTTCCGTCCTCCCACTTATGCGCTGACTCTGCGGCTACGCCGTGAGCTGCAATCGTCGTTACAACGTTCGATGGCCAGATTGCAGCCGCAATGAAAGAGAAGGCCTATGCCTGGGCTTTCCGCCCGCGATTTCGCAAAGGCGCCTTTGGCTGGAAATCTCAGCCGGCTATCCAACGGGTCAAAGAGGCGGTAGCGGAGATCAAAAAAATGTCTCGCACCGACCCGGTTCTGGCCGCCGAGGGGGCCATTCTTTTTCTGGAAAAAGTGTCGAATGCTTTAGAACAGGTGGACAGTTCCTCGGGAGCCATCGGTTCGGCGGTGAACAAGGTGGTGGCCGAGCTCTGCCAGGTCATTGGGGCGGCCCCGGCTCCCCCCGCGTTGCGGTCTGAATGGATGGATCGGCTCTGGCAGGCACAGCAATCGGACGAGATTCCCTACATCGAGCGCCTGGGCGACGGCTGGGGTGTGGCCTGCGGGTCGGCGGAAGTTGCCTCGGCCTGGGCCGACGTTTTTTTGCCCGGCACGCGAGCCTGCTTTGGTTCGGTGAGAAGCGGATACTACCAGGGCTGTGCCAACTGTCTGTCGAGTTTGCTGGCAGCCGGCCGTTATCCCGAGTTACTGGAGCTGCTCCAGATTGCCCCCGACTATATGAATCCGGGCCACTGGCGAATGGAAGCGCTGTTGGCGTCCGGGCAGAATGATGACGATTCCGAGGCGGGACTTTTGAGGCAGGGCCGGAGTGAGGAGGCCTACCAGCGTTTTGGTCTGGTGTCCAACCAGAAGTCGACAAACCTGGCTACTTTTCGCGCCATTCGAAAGAAATATCCGGAAATTCCTCCGGAGAAGATTCTGCGGGATTTGGTGGCGCTGAATCCGGAAATGGCCGGCAAGTGGTTCGCCGCCGCCAAAGACGCCGGTCTTTGGGAGCTGGCCCTCGACCTGGCCGCCCGCAGCGTCTGCGACCCGAAAACTCTGAACAGGGCGGCCGCGGATTTTGAATTCAAGAATCCCGAATTCGCCCTGGGTTCGGCCCTGCTCTCCCTGCACTGGTTGGTGGAAGGCTACGGCTACGATATTACGGGGGCCGATGTGATATTGCCCTATTTCGCCGCCCTGAAGTTGGGCAAGAGTCTGGGCCGTGAGGTCGAGGTAAAGAGCCAGGTCCAGACCATTCTCTCGCGCGAGGCGGCGGGTGGGTTTGTGGGCAGGGTGCTGAAGGGGCCGCTTCCCAGGTAGGGATCCGGCTACCGAAGGCCCGGGAAGGTCTGGACTCAGGCTGGCGAAACAGCTCTTATGTCCGAATTTGACTCAAGGGACGCAGAGCAACTTCAGCAGGTTGAGGACTGGCAGCAAGAAGAGTTGGACCGTCGGCGCGCCAGGTTCCAGGCCAACCCTGACAGTGGGCTCTCCTGGCAAGAGGTGCAGAGTCGAGTGCGTCGCGGTCACCAGGGCGCCTCGGGATGAGCGCGCGCATAAGCTTGCTGGCCCTTTTGCTGATGCTGACCGTCATATCGGCCAGCACGCGCTGGCTGGGCCAGGACCCCTGCCGCTCGGCCGGTCGTGAGCGCCAAAGCGCGCCCGGTTGAGGCGAATCAGTCCGCTCTCGCCGTCTGTGACACGCCCTGCCCCCTCAGCTATCCAGATGATGGGCCCCTTCCCAAGCCTTATGCGAGCAGTCGCGAGCTTAGAGCAGATCTGGATTCCCAAGGCCATTGGGTGAAGCATATCCTGGTCGTGCCAGTTCGTCGCCACGGCAAAGCCTTTGGACTGCGCTTGAAGTTTAAAACAAGTATGCATCCTTTCGGCAGGCTCGGGTTTCGCAATGGAGATATCCTGCTGTCGGTGAATGGACATTCTATGAACGAGGCTGCGTCCAACCCGGCTCTGGGCTACGCTAGGATGGGCTCAGCCCCGATGCGCTTTCTGGTCGAGCGTGCTGGCAGGGTGTGTTCTGTGGTGGTCGACCTGCGCTGAGCCGGTCTCTTGCCCGGATTGCACGGTCACGTAGCGGAATTCCAGCACTCTGAGGTCTTGAATTCCACGGAGTAGCTCTGGCGCTGCAATTTTTGGCCAGGAAAGGAGTAGCTGGCGATGGGCTAGATAGGCTCAAAACGCAGGTCGGCCAGGATTGCAGACAGGGAGAGGTCGTTGCCGGCCGCCCAGGTGGCGTCGACGGCGCGCCACTGGCCCTCGATTTTTACCAAGTTCCAAGCGTGCCCTCCCCATTCGCCATTTGAGGACTGGGCGTCGCCCTCGTCGTATTTGCAGTGTAGGCCCATCCTGTCGGCCAATTCCAGATACATTAACGCATAAGTGAGGCAGAATGCTTTCCTGGTCTTGAGAGTGTAGGCCGGGTTCTCGTAGTGACTCCAGTAGCGGCCGCCGGGATCGCAGTATTCGTGCCGACTATAGGCTTCTGTGGGAATTGTGATGGCAAAGGAGATGCGGTCTGCGATCCAGCGATAGAGCGTCCTGGCCTTGAACTCGTCGCCCGCGCTATTTTTGACCTAGAAATGCACACGCTCATCCCATACCGAAACTGGCTTGCCGCCGCCCAGATACTTCGCCAGTGAGTCCAGTGTTTTTTCGTCCTTTGGAGTGGCGGCCAGGGCATACCGGTCGGCTTCGCTATAGTCGATTCGGCGCGCCAGGGCGGGAGCGGTATTTAGCGCGAGCATCAAAGCAAGGCCGAGTAAACGGGTATGCATTGTGGATAATTTCTATGAGTTTCCGGAAGAATCCCACCGGGAGTGAACCGGGGGCGGCAGATTCGCGGGCATCGTTTCGCTGGTCGGAATGGCCACGCGCTATAGTTCAACGGCCACCTTCAAGCTCGGCAGTCCCCGGGGCGTGAAATGCTTCTTTGCTAGCCATTGCCCGAAGTCGTCCATGTGACTGTCCACACCTGGCCTTCTCCTGGCAATTCTCCCAGGCTGTGGGCGTATTGCCGGTTTATTTGCGAACTCACCACAGTGCGAACCTCCCCTGAGTTGGATGGCAGTGTCGCGCAGTCCCGAGCTCGATCCTGTGTGCGGCCGCTAGGGAACCAGCTGCTCTAACTGCTGCAGATCGGCACCCGACTCAATGGCGTCCTGCAAGCGTTCCAGGACTTCCAGGCCCAGATCGGGCAGACGAGCAATCAGCGGTGCGGCGGCCCGGGCGAACTTGAGATCCAGCAAGCATTTGAGTCCGCGTCGGGAAGACCTTTCGGAGCCCTCACGCCTGCCGCGTTCGATGCCCCGCTCAATGCCCTGCTCGATGCCTCGCTCAATGCCCTGCTCGATCCACTCGTTGGTGTACTGCATGACGACCTGCCTTTCTTGCACAGAGATAGTTTCCAGATTCTCTTCATAAACCCTCATCTCCTGAAAGTCGAGTCGTAGATAGCTGCTCACGAAGTGGGAAATCAGCCCCGACTTCTCCTTGTCCAGGCGAAGCGTGGCCAGCAACCGTAGACACTGGAGCTTGACGAGAGGTCTATCACGCTTGCGAATCTTCATTCGCGCCATCAGTGCGCTGGCTACAGGATTGGGCTTGTCCAGGTAATCGGACCAATTCAGGCGATTGAGCTGCAGAGTCCTGTAGCGAAACTCCAGCACCGTGAGGTCGTGAAATTCCATGGAGTAGCTCTGGGGTTGGAGTTTTTGGCCGGGAAAGGAGAAAATGGCGATAGGGTAGATCGGCAGATGGTAGCGGTCCCAGAGCGTGGTGAAGTAGCGGAAGCAACCGAAGGCGCACCACCAAATCCCTCGTGCGCGTGGATTCTTTGTAGGTCTCTTTGTCGAGAAACTCAGGCTGCTGGGACCGGTCCACCAGGGCAGCAAGGTCATCGAAAAAGAGGTCCAAGAATTCGTAGAAGAAGGTCGTGAGCAGTTTCTTGAAAAGTCCGTCGTGGTCC
>JALHOV010000233.1 GCA_022842865.1 Vulcanimicrobiota bacterium
ACCTCGATGAGGGCGGCCGCGAAGCGCTCCACCTTGTCGCGAATCTGTTGGTAGGTTTCGAATTTATAGACGCCATTGACCTTGCAGCCAAGATAATTCCGGCCAGCCGCGTTGTGCTTCTCAAAGGCTTTGCGAAAGAGCTTGGGAATGGTCGAGACCGGATTCTTCTCGGCCCACTCGAGCACCGGAGTGGGATTGTAATGGGTTTCCATCGGATTTGACACTTGGATGAGACCTCTCTCTTTCTAAGCTTGGCTGTGCCAGTATTGAAATCTAAGACTGCCGAACCGCACCTCGTCCTGATGCTTCAGGGGAGTTTGCAGCCCCGGTTGGAGTCGAATCCCATTGTGGAACGTTCCATTGGAGCTGCTCAGGTCTTCCAGGTAGACCTGTCCCTCGGCTCGCACGATTTGAGCGTGACGTCGCGACACCCCGCCTTCTCCAAAGGCGGCAAGGTCGACCTCGGGCTTCACCCCGTCGGCTTCGCTCAGCCGTCCGACCAGGCTCCGGTCATAAATCAGCGGTAACTGGCGTCCCTGGGGCAGTTCCCGCAGATGCGCGTAAGCGGGCGGCGCCACTGGTTTCGGAGGGGGCGGTGGGGGAGTAGGTTTCACCGGAGGAGGCGGCTGGGCCACCCTGGGCCGGTGAACCGGAGCCGCCGGTGGCGGTGGCGGAGCTGGCGGGGTGGGAACGGCCGCTGCCGGATAGTTGGGAACGGGAGCGGGTGCGGGCACGGGTCTGGCTGAGGGCGCGGGAGGGCTGTAGGAGCTGTAGCTCGATGGAGATTGGCGCTGCAAAGACCGCAGATGAAACCCGCACTTTTCGCAATAGGACGAACCGGGCAGATTGTGTTGCCGGCATTTCGGACATTCCATTGCGCCACCCCTTTGCCGCCGTTCGGACCTGCGCGGATGCGAGGCTAGACCGGTCATGATTTCGCCGCCTGTTCTTTCACGGGGCAGGACATTCCTGGTGGTGAGTGCTATTCTCACTCTCGGACCCCCCACTCGACCACCCGAAGGAATCAAATGTCTCGCTCCTCTCTTCTACATTCCCGCATTACAACCGGTCTCATCTTGCTTGCTTGCGCTCTTCCCGGCTGGCCCCAGCCGGAGCCTCAATGGGCGGCCCGGCGCCTGCCCGCGACCACGGAGATTTACATGGAGTATCAGCCGCGTCTGGTGCTGAACAGCGAAGGCCCGCCCCTGGCCGAGCGCTTGCGCCGCAGCCCGCTCTTTCGGGTGGTTATGAATCTTCTCAAGAGCAACGCCAGCGAAGGCTCCCAGGTACAGGATATGATGCAATCCTTCCCCTTTTGGGATGGGCGTTTCATGCTGGCGGTGGCGCGCCAGGGAGATTACTCGCCTTTCGAAACGATGTACCGGGCCGAAGAGGCCTCCAGCCATCGGCGCCAACTGCGCTATGCCGTCGATCAGGCCTTCGAGGGGGTCAATCTTTACCGGCGCTATCAGAAAAAGTTTCCCAAATCCATCGATGACCTGGTCCTCAAAGAGCATTTTAGCTCCAGCGATATTCCCGAGGGCGCCTTCCTGGAGCTGAAACGTCAGGGCAAGTCGGTTTCGGTGGTAGGCCGTTGGCAAGTGGACGGACGCACGTTAGAAATGCACGCTCCCGGCGCTTCGCCGCCCGAGCCGGCCTTGCCGGCCGCCCAGGGTGGCTTTGTGGTGGGAGTGGGCTGCCCCGATAGCAGCCGCTTTAACAACTGGGTGGCGCGCTGGGACGCGGAAAGCGAAGATCTGAGCCCCGACGGCGATCATTGGAAAATGCGGGTGGACGGGGCCGATTACCTGATCTTCTTCCAGCAGGGCTGGGTTTATTTCAGCAATCAGGCATCGCTGGTGACGCCTTTGCTAGCGGCCACGCCCATGGCCGAGAACTTGACCGGCAATCCTCGCTTTGCTGAGCAGTTTCGTCAGTTGCAGGCCAACGATACGGAGATGTGGGTGTTCGCGGACGTGCAGGACGTGCTGCGCAGCAGTCCTCAGTTATGCGTCAAAGCAGGCTGGTCCGGGGAGCAAATCTTGCTGCGTTCGATCGGGATTGCCTCGGGTGGCCATCTTGATGGTGCTGGTCAACTGGAGTTACAAACCCGGGGCTTCGTGCAATGGGACGGCGTTCAGAACGTGACGCTAGGGCCGCCGGCGGCCACGCAACTGGCCCGGCATGTGCCGCCTGCTACCGAGACGATGTATTGGTTTGACGTGGCCGGCTGGGTTCGTATTCTGGATCGGGTGAGCGGGGAGTTCAGCGGCTCCCGAGAACTGATTGCCAAGGGCTGGACCGAATTGGAGAAGCGTCTGGGATTTTCGCTGGCCCGTGAGTCGGTGGCCGCCGGGACGCAACTTTACGTCTATGGCGAGGTGATCGATACCTACGCCAACACACTGGAGCAGATGATTCGCATGGTGCAAGGATTCATGGGCTCCGCTGCTCCGGACATGAGCGAACTTCTGGCGTTTTCCCCTTCCAAGGTGCCGGTGTTGGCCGTTCTAGAGATCACTCATGCCGATCTGGCGGGGCGTATTCAGTCTCGCCTGAAGGAACGCCTCGGCGCGGGAGCCAGCAGCCGAAAGGTCGAGGGGGTCAGCTACACGTTGAGCGAGGACGGTCGTTGCGGTTGGACCAGCAGTAACACCACCCAGTTTTGGGCCAATGGCTACACCGAACGTCTGTTGCCGCGCATTTTCAAGGCCTACGGTGGAAGCGAACGCAGCCTGGCGGACGTCCCTTCCTACCAGTTATTTCAGCAGGACCGTCAGGGTGAGCAATTTTTCTATGCTCATCACATGGTGGACCGCGAGTATGCTTTTGTGAAAGGCCTGTTGCTGGTCCTGGGCAGCGATTTTCGTCCCGAAGCGGAGGTGTTCGGGCACCTGCGGGATGCACACATGCGCATGGAAGTCGTGCCGGGGGGCATCCGCCTGCGGGCGGGCGTCTACAGCGAGAGCGCCCGGCCGCCGCTGCCGCCCAAGGCCACTGAGGAGGAATAATCTCATGTCCGTGCTGGTTGTTTTCGACCTGGATGGTGTGCTGATCGATTCCCGAGCGGCTAATTACGAGGCCTTCGCCCGGGGCGTGGAGGCGCTCGGTCTGCCTACCCCGGCCGAGGAGGCGGTCGTTGATTTGATCGGACTCTCAGCGGCTGAGATGCTGCAGAGGCTAGGGTGCCCGAGCGAGCGCGTGGGTGAGATCTACGAGGGCTTCGTCAAGCCGCATTATCTAAAGAATCTGCCGCGACTGGCGCGAGCGGTGGAGGGGGCTGCCGACGTCTTGACCCAGTTGCGCCAGCGCGGGCATCGGGTGGTGGCTTGCACTTCCGGCGACCGGGCGCTGCAGGAAAGGGCCTTGCGCCAGATCGGCCTGCGCGACTTTTTTGAGGACATGCAAACCCCTGATGACTCCCGCTTTCACAAGCCCCAGGTGGAATATCTGCGAGAACTGTTGCAGCGAGTGGGGCACGAAGGCCTGGTCGTGCACGTGGAGGACAGTCAGGTGGGTCTGCAGATGGGCTTGGACTGCGGAGTTACCACGGTTTTCGCGGATTACGGATTCGGCAAGCCTGATCCACTGCAACCGCACTTTCGCATTCAAAAGCTGAGCGACTTGCTGGAGGTCGAGCATGTCCGCTAGGATTTTGTGGCTGTGGTTGGTTGCCGCGCTGCTGATGGTGGCGGTAGCCTGGGCTGACCCTGAGCCTGTCGCCCCTGTCAGCTATCGGCAGGTCGAACGCAACGGCGGCACGGAAATCTACATTTCCAACCGACTGGGTTGCGATATGACGGTCACCATCGAGTTCACCGAAAACCAGAATGTGATGGGCGATCCCCCTATCCCTTGCAGTAAGACGGTTCCCGGTCACCAGGAAGTCTTCATGACTCGGGTGACCAGCGTGGACCCACGGCAGGCCTGGAAATTTCGCTACTCCTACTTTTGGAACTACGGTAGCCTGGAGGCCCGCCACGACGACTCGGTGGTCTACAGTCTGCCCTACGCCCCGGGGCAGGCTATGTCCATTATTCAGGGATTTCACGGCAAGTTCAGTCACACCGGTGACGACGAATTTGCCCTTGATTTTGGTTTCCCCAGCGGCACGCCCGTGCTGGCTGCGCGAGAAGGTGTGGTGGCCACAGTCGAGGAGCGCTACAGTCAGGGCGGGGCTACCGCTTACTTTCGCAATCGAGTCAATCTGGTGCGCATCCGCCACTCGGATGGTACCATTGGCGAGTATGACCACTTTCGGCTGAATGGCGTGGAGGTTGAGGAAGGCCAACGGGTGCGCCGTGGAGACCTGATCGGCTACTCCGGCTCGACCGGATTCTCCAGCGGTCCCCACCTCCATTTTTGCGTCTATTCCGCCTTTGACGGCCACCGCCGCCGTTCGTATCCGATCCGTTTTGAGGTCGCCGGCAGCTCGGCACCAGTGGAGCTCCAGCAGGGCAGCCGCTACGTGGCGCCCGGCGTGCTCCAACCGGTTACGCGGCCCGATTAACGCGAGACGCTGTAGACGCCGCCCGGGTAGAATCCGCCGTTGATGAAGCCGCTGTTGACGAAGCCGCCGGCATTGAAAGGAAAGTCGGTGCTTCCGCTGCTGTAGGAGCCCCAGCGGTTGGCCCAGCCCGGCCCGAGGCTGTAGGCATTGGGAATGGGGCCGAATCCGTCGGGAGGGATGATGTGAGCGTAACTGCGATTGTAGCTGGCCTGGCCTGGGGTCGCAGGGGCACTCATCGGGGCTGTCTGGGCCTGCGATGAGTGCCTGTAGTTGTGATAAGTGTAGGCGTTCTGGTCGGCATTCACGCGCGAAACCACGGGTTTCGGGGGGGCCTTGGGCCGGGCCGGGGCGGGCAGGCAGGCTGCCAACAGCGTCAGAATCACCAGAGCATTGTGTCGCATAAAGGATCTCCTTCCGAGCTTCTTTGGTTAGATTCCAGCTTCTGGAGTAGGAGCCTGCCCGGCTGTGTCGCAAATTACCAATATGCGGGATGTTCGCGGCTACCGGGCTTACCGGCGCTTAAAGCGCGGCTGGAGACTGCTCTCCCTGGCCTTGCTCGGTCTGGCACTGGCGCCCGTGGTTCAAGGTTTCGGACTTGCTGGCCCGGTGATTCACTACACGATGCTGGGCAGTCTGATCCTGGCAGTGGCTGGCTCTCTGCTCACGGCCAGCGGACCACTGGGGGGCCTTTTCCGCTGGATCTGCCTCTTCATTGCCTGTAATTTCAGTCTGCTGGCCGTTTGCGAAGGGCAGAACGCGGCCTGGGGCGGACTGCCCTGGTTGACGCTGATGCTGGCGTTGTTGGCCGGTGACCGCACTTTGCGAAGCGAGATGGGCTTGGCCAAGGGTCTCAACCTGCCGCCTCCAGGTTGTCTGCTCGGACTTTTGGTCGTGCCCTTTTTCTGGCCCGTTTTGATGTTTCTGTTCATTTATCTGGTCCTTGCCTATCATTACGTGGCTGGCGCTTTGCCGCGCCCGGGCGACCTGGCCGAGCGGCTGGACGGACCCGTCGAGCAAGCGATGGGTGCACTGACCAGGAGTTGAACCATTTTTGAGGAAAATTCAAAAATGACCACTGCCGTATCCTTTCGCCAGCTCACGACCCTGGAAGTCGGGGGCGAGGCACGCCGCTTCGTAGACGTTACTTCCTGCGAGCAGGCCCTTTCCCACTACCGTCAGGCGCGTCTTGAAGGCATGCCCGTGTTGGTGCTCGGTGGAGGCAGCAACATGTTGGTCAGCGACGCCGGCTTCGACGGCCTGGTGTTGCGTTGGCAGGACCGGCGCCTGGAGATTCTGGAGGAAAGCCCAGAGCAGGTGGTGGCGCGCGTCGGAGGGGGCTGGGTCTGGGACGAGTGGGTGGCTGAGACGGTCGCTCGACACTGGAGCGGGCTCGAGTGCTTGAGCGGCATTCCCGGTCTGGTGGGGGCGGCGCCTATTCAGAACGTGGGCGCCTACGGTCAGGAAGTGGCCGGTTTGATCCGCGCCGTCTGGGCGCTGGACTGGGAGAGTGGCGAGGAAGTTCGCCTGACCGGCCCGCAGTGTGACTTCGGTTACCGCGATAGTCGTTTCAAGCGCGATTGGAAAGGCCGCTATCTGGTTGTTTCGGTCGAGTTTGAGTTACGACCTCAGGGTGTGCCGCAGCTGCGTTACGGGGAGTTGCAGCAGCGCATGGAAGGACGGGAGCTCGCGTCGGCCCAGGTGCGCCAGACGGTCTTGGAAATTCGCCGTTCCAAATCCATGGTTTGGGACCCGGCCGATCCCAACCATCGCAGCGCCGGTTCTTTTTTTGTGAATCCGATCCTGGCCGCCCATGCGGCCGAGAAGCTGGTGGCCGAGTTCCCGGGAATGCCCGCCTGGCCGGCCGGGCCCGATCGCACCAAACTGTCGGCGGCCTGGTTGATCGAGCGTTCAGGATTTCCCAAAGGCTGGGGGGATGGCCGGGCCGGTCTCTCCTCCAATCACGTGCTAGCGCTGATCAATCGCGGTCAGGCCACAGCAGACGACTTGTTACGCGTAGCCTCCACGGTGCGGCGCGGGGTTTTTGAGAGATTTGGGGTGTGGTTGCATCCCGAGCCCGAGTTTGTGGGCTTTGATCGCCCCGTGGAGGAATTACTGTGAAGAAGCTTCTGCTGCTGATTTTGTTGACTTGTTCCTGGGCCTGGGCGGATCGCGTCCGCGACCAACTCGAGATGGCCGTCTCCCAACGCTTTGGCCAGCGCATGCCTTACGCAACCATCGTACCCTACAAAAACCTGTATTTCGCTTCGGTTTACAATGTCGACTCGGAGACGCGCAACAGCACCGGCAAGAAAACCCATTTCGCGATCTATGAATACGTGGGCGGGCGCTGGAAGTACGTTTTTGAGTTCGACTGCGGCGTGGACGCCGACGAGGAGTCGGCTCGTCTGGATGCGCTCTTCGCCAGAAACCGCTTTAGCTCCGAAATGCGCGGCAAGCTGATGTACGGCCAGCAGCTCTCGCTATAGGCCCTCGCCCTTCAAGATGGTGGGCACGGTCCTGAAGAGCAGATTCAGGTCGTGAAGAACGATCTGGAGCGGACCGAGTCGGCTGATGGTGCTGAGGTACTCTTCTTCCAGGTTGCGATAGACACTTCGGTCTCGAGCTTCCACCTTCTGCACCTGCACGATACCGGTCAGCCCCGCTCGCAATACCAGTTTACTGCGCATTCCCTCCTCCTCGATTTCCTGGCGAGCGCGTTCGGGATGTGTGGGGCGAGGACCCACCCAGGTCATGTCTCCTCGCAAGATGTTCAGCAACTGAGGCAGTTCATCTACATACCATTTCTTGAGCCAAAGACCGGTGCGCGTCACTTCTCCGACCGTTCCCGGGTCCTGGCTGCCCGGGTAGGTGGTGCGGAATTTGAAGATTTCAAAGCAGCGGCCCTGGGTCCAGCGGGTTTCTTTGTAGAACAGGGGGCCCCGCGAGCGGGGCTCGTAGCCAGCTTCCAGCTGCATGCTCAGCCAGGTGAGCAGGCCGGCTACCATCAGAAAAGGCAAAGCCAGGAGGGCCAACACTTTGTCCAGCAAGAATTTGAGCCAGAACCTGGGTTGGAGTTCGTCCACTAATCGGGGACCCGGAAGCGCTCCAATCTTCTCAGAAAGCGCTCCTTTTCCTGAGCGCAGCGAACTGCGTCCCAGCCCTTGAGGGGAGCCATAAGACGCAGGACGGCGTCGACCGCCTCCCGTCCTTGGCCGTTTTGCCAGGCGATCAGGCTGCGCCGCAGCATGAAGTCTTCCAGATGGGTGACTTCCTCGCGCTGACAACTCCAGACGACTTCAGCGGCCAGTGCGCCAGTACGGGCGCAAATGGTCTCCTTGAGTTCTGGCTGCTGGTTGGCCAATACGGCGATGTCTTCTGCCCAGGCTCCATAGGTGCGGGCCAGGTGGCGTGCGCTGGGAACCGAGAGGCCGTGGCGCTCGGCAAAGAGTTTGCTGAAGTTGGCCTCGTGCAGCAGCGAGAACCCCGGTAGTGGGCGCTGGCCGGTGCGGCACTTCTGCTTGGGCAGGCGAAGTTTTTTAAAGATCTTATTCACCGCTTCCTCGGCCAGGCTGCGGAAAGTGGTGAGTTTACCCCCCACCACCGAGAGCAATGGGAAGCCCGCTTCGGGATGGTCCACCACCTGGTGGCGCCGAGTGATGGCGGCGGTTTTACCGTCCGGGGTATGCGGTAGGGGCCGGATACCCGAATAGGTGAAATGGATTTTGTCCAGCGTCAAGTTGGCCTGGGGATAAAGCTTGTTGGTTTCGTCGATCAGATACTGGCATTCGGCGCGGCTGGCCCTGACTGTATCCAGGTCTTCGTCACTGCGCAGGTCGGTGGTGCCGATCAGCAACTGGTCGTTCCAGGGGACGATAAAGTAGGGGCGGCCATCGGCGGAGGCTTCCACGTAAAGCGCTTCCTGGGGCAGACCGGGGAAGCTGTCGACAATGATGTGGCTGCCTTTGGTTCCGCCCATCTGGCGCGGGAAGCTGGGCCCACAGCGCTGCAGCAACTGGTCCACCCAGGGTCCGGTGACATTGATGACCAGGTCGGCCGTGAGCAGCTCCACCTCGCCGTCTTCGTTCTTTACGCGCACGCCCTGAGGTCCGAGCTCGACCACTTCCCGGTAAAGGTACAGATCGCAGCCGTAACGGCGGGCGTCCAGGGCGTTTTCCACCACCAGGCGTTCGGCGTATTCCACCTGGCAGTCGTAGTATACGGCGGCGCCCCGCAGACCTTCTTTGCGCAAGCCAGGGGTGCTTTTCTTGACCGCACCGGGCAACATCATTCGATGCCAGGGAACAGTTTTGTCAAAGGAAAGGATATCGTAGGCCAGCATTCCCGCCCAGATCAGCAGGGGGCCGCGACGGGCGCCTTTGTAGATCGGGATCATCAGCGGCAACGGGCGCACCAGATGGGGAGCGTTGCGCAGCAATAGTTCGCGTTCACGCAGCGATTCGCGCACCAGGTCCACTTCGTAGTATTCCAGGTAGCGCAGGCCGCCGTGGATCAAGCGAGTGGACCAGGCGCTTGTGCCGTTGCACAGGTCGGCCTTGTCGATGAGGGCGCAGCTCAGGCCACGCATAGCCAGGTCGCGCGCGATGCCAGCGCCATTGACGCCGGCGCCCAGGATGAGAACTTGGTAATGCTTCATCTTTGTTCCGGGTCCACTGTCCAAGATTGTTTTTCGAGTTGCACTTTGTCGCCTTTGCGCAGCTTGCGGCCTCGGCGGGTTTCGGTCTCGCCGTTTACCTGGACCTGGCCCGCCTGGACGATGACTTTGGCGTGACCACCCGTGTCGGCAACGCCCACCCATTTCAAAAATTGGTCCAATTTTATGTAAGGTTCGTCCAACGCAGGGTTCTTCCGATCGGGTTTTTAAGCTCAGGGTATGGCTAAACGCACTTCCATCGAGGGTCAGTTGTCCCTTTTTCCGGAAGACTGGGGACCGGGGGGAGGCGCTGACTTACCCCTGCAGCCGGCAGCGGCCGTGTCCAATTGGCCCGCCTGGCCCGGCGGAATTTGGGTGGGCACCAGTTCTTGGAGCTTTCCGGGCTGGGCCGGAATCGTCTACGACCGCAAATATAGCGACTCGAAGCTGGCTCAGACGGGACTGCGGGCCTACTCTCGGCATCCACTGCTGTGCGCGGTAGGCATCGACCGTAGCTTTTATGCCCCGGTTGGGTTGGCCGACTACCGCAAATACGCCGAGCAGGTGCCCGACGATTTTCGTTTCCTGGTGAAGGCGCCGGAGCGTTTGACGACCGCCCGGTTCTCTAGACATGCGCGATACGGAGCCCTGGCGGGGGAGCCCAATCCGGAGTTCCTTTCGCTAGACCTGGCGTTGCAGGAATGGATCGAGCCGGCCCGTCAGGGCCTGGGCCGCAAGCTGGGTTGCCTCTTGCTGCAGTTTCCGCCCACCTCCGCGCACGTGGTGGGCGGACCCTCGGGTTTCGCGGTGGCTTTACACCGCCTTTTGGAACAGTTGCCGGAGGGGCTGCCGCTGGCGGTGGAGATTCGCAATCGGGAGTTGTTCGGACAGGCTTATCTACAGGTGCTGGAGCGCCTGGGAGTGAGCCATTCGCTGGTGGTGCACCCGTCCATGCCCCCCATTGCGCAGCAATTTGCGGCGGTGGGTGCGCAGCCACTTACCGTCATTCGCTGGATGTTGGGCTTATCCGATTATGAGCAGGCGGTGCGCCGCTACCAACCTTTCGACCGCCTGGTGGATGAAGACCTGAGCAGTCGCTCCGCCATTATCGAAATCTGGCGACGGGCTCTGGAGCAAAAATCCCAGATCGTGACGGTGGTCAACAACAAGGCCGAAGGCTGTTCACCTAAGAGCATCGAGCGCTTGGCCGAGCAGTTCTGGGACCCCGACGTGCCGTTTTAGCCGGGTCGAAAGGAAGTTATTTTCCGCCGGCTTTTTTCAGGGCGACGCCTTTGCCGCCTGCAGCCTTAAGGGCGGGGGCGCCTTTGGCGGGGGCCTGGCGGAGAGCCTGGCCGCCTTTGCCGGCGGCCGCGTTGAGGCTGACGGGGTTCATTCCGCCCTGGGTGTGTCCGCAAGGGGCGGCCGTTCCGGGGGCGAGTAGCTGCATCAGGGCCATAATGGTCTCGAGTTCAGCCATCATCTGGGAACCGTAGCCCATGCCGGTGGGGCCGGCTGGACTGAAGGAGAGCGCGTTGGCCTGGCCTATCCCTTGGTAGGGGGAAGTGCCGAACATCTGCGGGGACTGAAAACCGTAGCCGATAGTTGCCAAGGGAAACCTCCTGAGGAAATGTTCTTTCCAGAATAGCCTAAATAGGTCAGGCCTACAAGGTTTCGTGGGAACCTTCCGTCTCGTTTTCAATCCGCTCGCCCAGAGCTTGCAGGCCTGCGGCCGCTTCGCGAACTTGCTCCACGGAGAGGCGTAGTCGCTCGATATCCTGGGCAGTCAGACCCTGGTCGAGTTCTTCTAAACCAAGGTAGAGCGCGTTCAGATGTTGCACGAACAACAGGCGCAATTCTTCGTCCTGGGGCAGGCTTTTTGGCGCCCGGTGGCGTCCCTGAACGCCCTCCAGGCTCTCCAGAATGAAGCGAAGATTGACCTGGACTTGAACCTGGTCCGGCAGCGCGCCGGCCTCGGCCCGTTCCACCAGGTTTTCCACCAATGCCACCACCCCGCGTGCGTCCATTCGGGCTGGTTGGCCAGAGATTAAACAGAACCCTCCAGAAAGTTCAGCAACCTCTCGGTGGGGGCGGACCAGTCGCGGGCGGGCGGGGCCGGCCGCAGTCCTGGGAAGGCGCGTTGGAGCGCTCTCAGGTCGGGTTGGCCGAAGACCTCTTGAAGCAACTCCAGCACTCCTTGACGGGACGGGCCGGGCGAACTGCCCATGGCCACCTTGTAGAGAATGCGTTGCTCGCGCAGCACGGGGATGATGTATTCGTGGCGATGGGACACAAAGCCAAAGCTGGCCCCGCGAGCGAACGGTAGGGCGCGTCGCCGGCTCTCGCGCTCCAGGGCGGCGGCGATATACTGGGGATGCTCGCAGTGCAGCACCACGAAGGGCGACCCCAGGCTGGGCGGATAGACCACGCGTTGCAGCAGACCTCCGGCCTGCAGGCGGGCGGCCAGCCAGGCATTGTTTTCCAGCACCGCCTCGGCGTGGCCGTCGTCAGGGCGCAGAACCCAATCAGGACTGAGGCGGCCGCAGCCGGGCCGGGTGCCCAGCAGGTCGCGGAGACGCTCCAGCCCGTGACGGACGGCTCGGACGGTCTCGGGAGGGCCGGCCAATAGCAACGCGCCGCAGTTCTCCAGTTCCTGGCCACGCTGATCCAACTTTAGTGCCGAGAACACTCGCACGGCCAGTT
>JALHOV010000234.1 GCA_022842865.1 Vulcanimicrobiota bacterium
TCAGCGCCAGGCGAACAGCACGTGTGGCCATCGCGCGCGCTATGGTCAAAGATCCGCCCATTCTGCTGGGCGATGAGCCCACCGGCAACCTGGACGCCCGCACCGGCAAGCAAGTGCTCAACCTCTTCGCTCAAGCCAACAAGCGCGGCAAGACCGTGCTCATGGTCACCCACAATCTGGATTACACCCCCGTGGCCACTCGCGTGATTCGCATGGCCGACGGCGGCATTGTCAAGGACGAGCGCAACGAAAACCCCCTGTCGGTGGAACAGCTCAGATGAAGCGCCTGCTACCTTTGCTTCTGGCCGGGACGGCCTGGGCCATTCCCGAGCCAGCCAATCTGGACTCGCACAACCCCATCGCGCCCCCGGCTCTGATGGCGCCAGCGACCCCACGCGTCCTCCCCAATCCGCCCGCCGTCCAAGCGACGGCCGTGGAAAAGGTGCAGTTGACTTACGAAAACGCTCCGCTCATCGCGCTGGCCAAAAATCCCACCGTCACGGCCGGCATCGCCTCCGTTCGCGAATTTATGGCCAAGGCCGAAGTCACCAATTCGGCCCTGGGCTTTCAAGGCAAGTTAGGCCTGCAGGGTCCGCCCATCGCCCCTTCCAACGGCAGTTTCCGCAACGACTACGTTCTCTCGCCGGTGAGCCTCGAGCTACGCCAACTCATCTTCGAAGGTGGCAAGATCCGCTTCGCCGTCGAGCAGGGCAAGCACCTGGCCCGCTCCCAGGCCTGGCAAGCCCAATCGGACTGGCAAGATCTCTACTACCGGGTGCGCAAGGCCTACCTCAACACGCTGGCCCGCCAGGGTGATATGCGGCTGGCCGAACAACAGGTGGAACTGACTCAACAACAGCTCCGCCAGTCGGAAATCCGCTTCCAAGTCGGCAAAGCTCCGCGGGGCGACGTGCTTTCGGCCAGGTTGCCGGTTTCCCAAGCTCAGGTCACGGTGGCCAAAAGACTGGCCTCCTACCAAAAGAGCCTGCAAGAGCTCAATCAACTGATGGGCCTGGCGCTGACCACGCCCCTGGAGCTGGAAGCCCCGAAAGTCCCTGAAGCCCCCTTGCCGGACGTCGAAGTCTGCGTCAAGGAAGCCCTGGACCAGCGCCCTATTCTATGGTCCTTGACCGAGCAGTTGGTGGCCAGCATGAAACAAATCCGGGCGGGCGAAGCCGACAACGCCCCCCAGATCAACCTTTTGCTGGGCATCGCCGGCATTTCACAGGGCAATCAAGTGATCGGCGCCGCTCAGTATCGCGGCGGCTTCGAGGTCAACTGGTTCTTTGCCGACGGTGGCCGGGCCGCTCACCTGGGAGATGTCGGACGAGCGGTGCGCGACAAGAATTATGCCTTGCTGGAAGACAAGCGGCGCCTGGTGGAACTGGAAGTGCGCGACGCCTACCGCGACTTACAGCTCGGCGTCGAGACCCATCGGTCCGAAGAACTGCGCGTAACGCAGGCTCAGGACGCGCTGCGCATCGCTCAGGCTCAGTATCGGGCGGGCCTGGTCAACGTGTATCCAGTGCGCCAGGCTCAGACCGACCTTTTCGAGGCCCAGCAGGCCGAAGTGCAAGCCTTCTACGACTATTTCCTGGCGCTGGCCAAACTCGATCTGGCCTGCGGGCGGTCGGGCGGGACGAAAGTGGACACTCCCTGGGCCGAAGAGGATTAACGCCAGCACAACGGAACCGGCTGAAATGCATTGCGCCAGCGGACTCACCGCCCTTCTCGTCGAGGACGAAGAGCTCGTGCGCAACTACGTAGGTCATGTGCTGACTCAGGCCGGCTTTCACGTCCTCCAGGCCGAATCTCATGCTCAGGCTCTGGAAATCTTTCTCCGTCAATCGGTGGACTTTGTGGTAGCCGACTGTCGCCTGCCCGACAAAAACGTCGAAGTGCTGCTCGACTATTTCCAAGGGGTTCGGCCCGGATTGCCCTTTTTGCTCATCTCGGGCGCCAATGCCAACCGGCCCCACCTGACCATGCCCTTCACGCCCACCGAGCTGATTACGGCCGTGTGGGGAATCTTGGGCCCGTTACCCAGCCTGCCCTAATCCCAAGTGAACAGCTTCTAATATTTCCGCGTTGGGCACCACCAGACGGCGCCCGCGCCGACTCAAGGCACCGCATTCCACCAGCGAAACGGCCACCCGGTTGACGCACTCGCGGGCCGTGCCCAGCATAGTGGACAGACTCTGATAGCTGACCCACCCCGGCAGCACCGTTTCCTGCCCTTCTTGTTGGCCCTCCACCCGGCACAGACGCAAAAGCAACGAGGCCAGACGCTGCTGGATGGTGGAAAAGGCCAGCTCTTCCAGATTATCCCCGGCCTCACGCAGGCGCCGCGACAGCACCTTGAGCATGGTCAACGCGGCCTCGGGTTGCTGGCGCAGCAACTGATGGAGGTCATCCTTGTGAAGAAAACTGCAGTGACACTCGCCGCCCTGAGCACAAGCACTGGCAGATCGAGGCAAACCGTCGATCAAAGACATGTCGCCCACGAACTCGCCCACTCCGCGCAGGGCCAGCGTGATCTCCTTGCCGGCGGCCGTGACCCGGTAAACCCGCACCACGCCCTGATCAATCAAAAACAGACCGTCGCCTTGATCTCCCTGGCCGAATAAATCCTCGCCACTACGAAACGCGCGAGAGTGAAGGCGTTGGCCCAGATACTCCAGAGCGGGCAGATCCAGTCCTTGAAATAGTGGCACGTCGGCCAGTCGGTGCTGCATGCGGGTGCCATTCGACCACCCGTCGAACCGGCCTCCGTGAGCCGTCGCGCCCTGCTGCTGGCCATCGCCCTGACCTGCCTGTTGGGCTGCTTCCTGGAGGTTCCGCGCCTGGAGCAACTACTCTATGACGCGCGCCTGCGCCTGGCCAACCGCTGGTTTCCCAAACGCATCGGCATGGACCAGCGCATTGTGGTGGTGGGAGTCGAGCCGGAAACCTACACAGCCATCCCCAAGCATCCGGTTTTCTGGCTGGATCTTTACGCGCAAGCGATGGAGCGCGCTCTCCAGGCAGGAGCAATCCAGGTGGGCCTGGACTTTCTGCCAACCTACGTCGACCCCGGAGCGGCCCGCCAGTTTGCCCGCGTGGCTACAGACTTCCCGGACCGAATCAAGCTGATCGCCTTCTGGGACGCCCAGCAGAAGACCATTCAAGCTCCCCCACCCGAACTGATCCTGCCACTGGGCGTGCACAACCTGGCCCTGGCCAACCTGAGCCTGGACCAGGACGGGGTGGCGCGTTTTCAGCAACTGGATCCTCTGCGCACTGCGGCCCTCTATGGCCGGCAGGACTGGAACTTCCTGGCCTCCTCCTTGAGCCACCAGCAGCCCTCCCGGGTCTGGATCAACTACAGCTCTGCCTCTCCGCGACGCATTTCCTTTCACGACCTCCTGCGCGGTCCTCAGGACCTGAAGGACTCGCTGGTGCTCATCGGTAGCCGCACCCGCCTGGACCAGGACCTGGTCATTGGTCCCCAGGGGAGCTCCATGTTCGGGGTCGACTATCAAGCCCAGCTTCTCAACACGCTGCTGCAAGGCCGCCCCCTGCGCCCCTTTGACGGCCGCCTGCTGCTGTGCCTGTGCCTGAGCGCAATGGTGCTGGCCGCCGCCCGCCTGTCCCGCCTGAGCCTGGTGGGGCTCTTTCTGATCCTGCTCCTCAGCGGCTGGCTGGCCGCATCCCTCTACCTGCTGGTGGCTCACGACCGCCTGCTAACTCAGGCCCCCGCTTTGCTGGCTCTTCCGCTGGGCTGCGGCCTGACGACCGCCTGGCGCGGGCACTGCGAAAAGCGCCTGCTGCAGGTCCTGTCCGGCTACGTAGCCCCGGAGATTCTCCAGGAAATGCTGGCTGAGCCGGCTCAGTGGCTGCGCTCCCTCAACCAGCGACGCGAAGTGACCATCCTTTTTTCGGACATCGACGACTTTTCCGCTCACTGTGAGCGCGAAAGCCCGGAACAAATCGCCGCCTGGCTCAACGAGCACTACCAGGAGCTCACCCGCATCTTCTTTGCCCATCAGGGCACCGTCATCCGCTTTGTAGGCGACCAGTTCATGGTGCTTTTCGGCAGCCCCAGAAGCCTGGCCGAACCTGAGCGCCAGGCCGTAAAAGCAGCACTGGCCGTGCAGGCCCGAATGGTTCAGCTGCACGGCTTTCACCGAGTCAAAATCGCCATACACTGTGGTTCGTTGCTGCTGGCCGTCTTAGGCAACGATCAGAAGCGCGAATATACGGCCATCGGTGACGAGGCCAACGTGGCTGCGCGGATCCAGGGCTTATGCAAGCAACTCGGCCAGCCCATCCTGGTCAGCCACGAAATCCAGCAACGCTTGAAGGGTCAATTTGACTTCGAAGACCAGGGCCGCCACGAAGTCAAAGGACGAACACAACCGGTGCAAGTTTACTCTGTCTAACGAAAAAGGCCACCCAAGGGTGGCCTTTTTCACATCCGAGGGCTCTTTAGAAGGAGCCGGTAATCACGATTCCACTGGGGCTGACAAGCGCAGCACTGGTGAAAGCTCGGGTCGCCGGCGCGCCCGCCGCCGGGTAGAGTCGCACACTGGGGGTGGGACTGCCGTCGACCACCCACAGGCTGCCGTTGCCGGTTACCGGCAGCAATCCTAGTGGTCTGATAAGCAAACCAACATCGGTGAAGCTAAAGTTCGGAGCATCCACGGTATTGGCAAGGACCGGCCAGCGGCGAATCGCCGGGGTGCCTGCGCTCGGGTCGCTCACGAACATATTGTCCGTGACCGTATTCACCGCGACGGTCGTCGCATTCGTCAACAAGGCGGCCGGCCCGGTCAAAATCTTGGTCGGCGCCACATCCCCTTCGGCCGCCTGGTTGAAGGCCCGCACATTCAGTTTGTTGGGCACCAGAATGGCGTTGGGAAAGCTGCTGGCCGCGCCGGTCAGTGCGATTTGTGCATCCTCCGTCGCCACCAGGCCGGTCAGACCGCCCGTGATGGTGCGCTTGGGGATGACCAACTCACCGCTGTCGTTGGTGTTGAACACGTTGATGCTGGTCCCGCCGAGCACGAACAACTCGTTGGTGGTGGTATTGATTGCGATACCGGTGGGTGCGGTCATGCCGGCGCTCTTGATTTTACGCAGAGGGGCGACGTTGCCCTGAGCCTGCAGATAGAAGACATCCACTTCGTTGGCGCCCGTGTTGGCGACGAAAAGCTCCTGGCCTACCACCACCATTTGTCCAGGCGAGTTCAAGCCCGTGGCGGCTCCACCGATGAAGTGCACCGGATTGACGGCTCCGTTGGCATTGAGATCAAAGACCTGAATCGAATTGCTGGGGGCCTTGTTGGAAATAAAGACGCGGGTGATAAAGGGGTTCACCGTGAATTGAATACTACTGTTGGCCGCTCCGCTGGTGGCCGAGATGGTCACGGTTCCGGGCAGCCTGGCGTTGACCAGGCCGGTGGCGCTGACGCTGGCCAGAGACGGGTCGTTGCTGGACCAGGTGACGAACTGAGTGACGTCGGCCTGCTGGCCGTTGGTGAGAGTGGCGGTCGCTTGCAACTGCACTGCCTGGCCCACGTGGCCGCTGGCCACCTGAGGGGTAATGGCCAGCGAGACCACGCCAGGGACGCTGACCAGTTCATTGACATCGTAGCCGGGGCTGGTGAGCTGATTGCCGTTGTTGGTGCCGCAACCAGCGAGTGCTGTTAAGGTCGCCAGCGAGGCGGCGGCCAGAAAAATGTGAGCAGTTTTCAATTTCATATTCTTTCAAGCCCCCTGATATCGTATTTGGCGGCTCACATTCCAGAGGGTAGGCCACCGAGAGCGACGGGACCTTTGCCAAGTCATATACACATCCTGCTTGATAGCGGAAATCTTGGCGGCAACGGGCTTGCAACCCTGTCGGAGTAATCTAAAGAAGTTATGACGGAAGAACACATTCGCCAAATGATCTCCAGCGCCACCCGGATGAGCCTGGAAACGCTACGCATCCAACATCAACTGCAGGTCGCCGGCCTCAACCAGCAAATCGCGGCCCTGCAACGACAGATCGAACTGCTCGAAAGGTCTGGATCTTAGAGCGGACGAACGGTCCGTGATGGCTGTTAAGATGTCGGGCCGCTACGCCGGTCAACTCAAAGTAGAACTTCATCACGACCCTTCGGGAATGCGCCTTAACACGGCCGCCCCCGTAGACAACCAGGGCGACGGGAGTTCGTTCTCGCCGACCGATCTGGTGGCGGCCGCCCTGGGCGCCTGCATGCTGACCATCGTGGCCATGGTGGCCGAACGGGACGGTCTCGACACCAGTGCCCTGGCCTTCGAGTGTGAAAAGCACATGCAAACCAGCCCTCGTCAGATCGGCTCCATTCCCGTGAAAATTCACATGCCGGCCGGTCTCAGCGCGGAGCAGAAGGCCAAATTAGAGCGAGCCGCCCTGACCTGCCCCGTGCACCGCAGCCTCTTACCTGAGGTCGATAAGCCGGTCACTTTCCTTTACCCAGACGCCTGATTGCATCCCCTTCATCTCGAGGGTAAGTGGCGCATTCAGGCTTACGGCCGCAGTGTAGTGCTTCCCAAGCGAGCCCACGAAAAGGCCAGCCACGTCTGGCTGAAAGGCTTTCTCTGGTATCTCTATCTCCCCGACTATCCGGAAGCCCAGGTCGAGAAAGAGATCGGCCACCGCTTCAAGCCCGACGTGGTGGCCTTTGCCGAAAGCTGGCACCACTATCCGGCCCAGCCTCCCCTTTTCTGGGCCGAAGCGGGCCAGGTGGCCCAGCAAAAACTGGAGACCCTCTTCCGCCAATTCCCGGCCACTCACTTCGCCGTTGCCAAATGGGGCAACGCCGGCCCCTGGGCCGAACTCCTGCGCAAAATCACTCGCCCGGAAAAGCGCCGTGCCCCCGTGGACCTGCTCCACTTTCCCGAGGACTCGCTGGAACGCTTCGTCTCCACCTCCGGCGAAATCACCCTGACTCTCGATCAGGTCCTGGTCCAACGCCTTGGCTAACCCCGGGGTTGCCGACCCTGGGAGCAACTTTTGCCGACCCTGGCGGCAACCGCCGGAGTTGCCAACCCTGGGAGCAACTTTTGCCAACCCTGGCGACAACCGCCGGAGTTGCCGACCCTGGCAGCAACTTTTGCCAACCCTGGTGACAACCGCCGGAGTTGCCGCTCCCGGCAGCAACTTTTGCCAACCCTGGCGGCAACATGTTTGCCAAACTTTTGCCGTCCCAGCCAATTCTGTCGCAGCCGGGAGTACTTTCGTAGTACGCCCCCCGGCAAACTCAGACCTATGAACTGGCTACGACAAGCAAGAGAAGACAGAAACCTCAACCAGGGCCAACTGGCCGATAAAACCGGCATCAGCAGACAGCGCATTTGCAAAATCGAGAAAGGACTGGTCCTACCCACCAAAGCGCAGAGCGAGGTGCTGGCAAAGGAACTGGGACTTGGAGGAGTTCCGTGCTCCGGGGACCTGCTGCACGACCGGGAGACCCAAAAGGTCCCCAAGCACCGGGCCTATGAACTCGAGGTGCACAACCCGGAGCGCTGGAAAGTGGCTCTTAAGGCCTGGAGCTCGCGTATCTACCGGCTCAGACTCGACCCCAGAAAGCTGGCCTGGATGCGCCTGCTTATAAGGGTCGACTCCGCCCTGGAAGCGCTCTTTTGGATGCTGCTGGCGGCCGCGAAGGCCGAAGTACTCCTGACCAACCCACACTCGATGGGATTTCGACTCCACCCCATCGTAGACTCCCAGGGGTTCTGCCTGGGAGAGAGATGCCTGCCGGGGCTCTATCTGGAAAGCTGGAACAAGAAGATCTGGATCTGGCCGCAGGTCAACCTCCGCCCCAAAGACATCGCCTATCGAGTGGACGCACTGCTTCTGGTCGTAGAAGGCGAAAACCGGCGCTGGGTCGTCTTGGAGTTAGACGGGCAGGGGCACAATTTCACTAAGGACGCTTTTCGTCGTGAGCAAATCGCAATGAGTGAGGTTCGCATCACGGAAAAGGAGATCAAAGAAGGCAACCCGGTGCAGCAGTTGCTAGCCGCGTAGGGTGGAGCCGATCCACTGCTGGCCCTCGGGGTCGGATACCAGTGCCTTGTGATTCAGATGCAGCACCGATTTGGCCCTAATATTAGAAGTGCTGGGCATATGCAGAGCCGAATCCACAAACAGCAGTCCATCGCTCGGACCGGTATTCTCATTCATGATTCCGGCAATATTCGGGTTGTCTCCGGCCAGCAGGGCCACCTCGACCCGAGGATCGATCTGGGCGGAGTTCAACCGATCGATATAGTGTCCACCCTGGGCGATGTAATGATCGATCCCCTTGGAGGTGCTCACGAACCCTTCGCCGCCGTGATAGGTGGTGTGCGAATCCTGCTCCCAGTGGGCGATCGGATACTTGCTGTCCCAGCGGGCCAACAACTGGTCTTGACCCGGCCAACAATCCCCGGCCTTGTTTGAATAGCTGGCGGCGGCGATATCGATGGGGAATACGCCCATAAATTTGGTGCTCTCCCAGGAAGTGGGGGCGTTGAGAAACGGGCTATCGCTTTGACTCAACAGAGCCAGATTGGAGGACGCGTGGCGGAAGGTCGTGTCCAGGCCGCCATTGGCCGCGCCCACCAGCAACAGGCGGCGCACATCACCCCGATAGGGCGTCATCCAATCCTCGCGCATGTCGGAGACATAAGCGCGAGCCGGCGCCCCACCCTTGGAATGGGCTACCACATCCACCTGCTCGGCCCCGGTCAGTTGCTTGACCCTCTCGATACTGTTGGCCAGCTGCTCGGCCCACACAAAATTGTCGTCATGGGGATGGGCGAACGAGACAAAATAGACTTCATGGCCCTCGGCCCGCAGCTTTTGAGGAAGCCCCTTGTCGGAGCCGTCCTCGTGCGGGTCCCACCAGAACTCGCCGGTCTTATTGGCCCCGTGGACCAGCACCACCGGATGTTTCTGACGAGCCACCCCGGCCGGGGGCGGTCCGGCGTAATGCAATAACACATTGCCCGAATGAGGCGTATCGCTGCCAAAGGCTTCCACGATCTCAGAGGCCCGCTGGCGGCCCCGTGGACCAAAATTGGCTTGCTTCAAATGGGGGTCAGAGTCAAATAAACGCTCGGTCCAGGCCCACTTTTTAGCAGGGAAACGCCCCACTACTTCCACATCGGGGTTCTTGGAAGGCGGCGCCTCTAACATTCCCCCACGTCCAGAGAGACTGACCTGGTCGGAAACGACAACAGCCGCCTTCGGTGGAGCCGAACGCGGCTGTGCTTTGGTTAGCAGAAAGGAGGCGATGGCGTTTAGTTTCACAGAAACTAGTTTAGCACGAAGCGCCTCAAATTGTGCTGAAAACTAGGCTTTGGCTTTGCGAGCCGGCGCCTTCTTGATGACTTTCTTAACCGGAGCGGCTTCCACATTCTTTTCGGAACGCTCGACCGGAGCGGGGGCGGGGGCCGTCTTGGCAGGGGCCTGCGCAGAAATGCTGTGCTCGACCATCTTCTGCATGGCCGTGCTCATGGCTCCCAGCAGACCGGTCATCTTGTCCAGTCGGTCTTCCAAATCGGCGATGCGCATCTCGACCGCCGTCACCTGCTTGGAGATACGGGCGATATCGCTGCGCTTAGGGAACTCCAGCGAATCCAAGAACTGGCCGGTGTTATTGCGCATTTGCTTTTGCCAGTTCAAAGCCCAGTCCATATAGGACGAGGACGCGGCCGCGAAACTATCGGAGCCCACCACTTGTTTGGTCGCCTTACTCCAGCCGTCCATCATCATTTCCTGCCACTGCCGGGTCATGGCTTCCAAATCGATTCCTTCAGACACTGTTGCCTCCATGATACTGATCAACTCTCTTTCTATGAATGCTTGGCAAACCATTGGCAAGCCACGGGCCAGACCTTTTTCAGCGAACCGCGGCTTACCGAAAGGCCAATGTGGCCGCTATCGGCCAGAATCACGCTCACATCGCGGAACGGCCCATTTTCGACGCAGGTCGTTTCGGGCGGAACCAGATGGTCGGACTTGCCGGCAATCAACTGCACCGGGCATTCAATGCTACTCAAATCGACTTTACGGCCGCCTAACTCCAGACGACCCTCAATCAAGCGGTTTTCCTTAAAGCAAGTGTGGCAGAACTCAGCATAACAGGCTCCGGGCATCGACACCGCGTCGTTCACCCACTGGTCCATGGCCAGGTAGTTCTCCAGGAACTCGGGGTCCTCTAAATTGTCATACAGGTGCTTCATCACCTTGGGCTTCTTGTCTGCGATCAAGAGTGAGTAGCCGTCAAACGACCAGGCCGGCGCCATTCCCCAGGCCTCCACGATCTTGCGGCTGTCGAAGCGGTCCGGGTGTGTGCCCCACTTGTAGAGCAATTGCTCGGATCGAAAATTCAGGGGCGTCCCCAGCAAAGTCAGCGTTTTCACCTTGTCCGGGTAGAGAGCCGTATACATGGCGGCCAGACAGCCCCCCATACAGTAGCCCAGCAAGTGAACTTGCGGCACTTCGGCAAACTCACAAACCCGGCGCACGGCCGTGCGAATGAACATGCTGACGTAGTCGTTCAGGTCATTGTGCTGATCGAGCGGATCAGGACGACCCCAATCCAGCAGATACACGTCATGACCCGCCTGCACCAGATGCTCAATCACGCTGCGGCCCGGCTGAAGATCCAGCACGGACGGGCGATTGACCAGCGAATAGATGAGCAGAATCGGCGTCTTGTAACGGGCCGGCTCCTTGCTCAAATACCGATAGAGACATAGTTGATCGCGCTGGTAGATTAACTCGCGCGGAGAAGTGCCGATTTCCACCTGGATATTACCGGTGACCACCTTGTTGAATAGCGCCACGCGCTCTGGTTTGACGTTCATAATAAAGTCAGTCTAACGGAAGGCCGTTGCAGAGGCGTTGCCAAAAAGCGGGGGTCCCCAGGGGGAGGCGCAGCCCCCCCTGGATCATCGGAAAGCGGGGGGTACCAGGGGGAGGCGCAGCCCCCCCTGGATTACGAATGGCCGGGCCGTATGCGTTCCTTTCTGCGAATGATCTTGATCAGCAGCCTGATTCTGGGGCTCAGCTGGTATCTCTCGACCTTGAGCCTCACCCCCAAGCCCGACAGTACACCCATCACGGGCAGCCTGCGAGTGGGCTGGATGGAATATTATCCCTACCAGTTCACCACCCAAAGCAACGGACTGGAAAAAAAGGACGGACTCGGCCTGAAGCTGGGCGAGGCTGCCTTTCACCGAGCCGGCTTCAGTCCCGAATTCATAGAAATGACCTGGCAGGAGCAACTGGACGCTTTCAAAACCGGCAAACTGGATGTCATCATGTTGGCCGCTCCCAGCCCCGAACGCGCGCAGACCGCCTACTTCTCCCAGCCTTACGCGAACTTCAAAATGGCCACCTTCTACTCTTTGCCCCACCTGGAGGAACCGCCGGAAGATACAGCCTCACTGATCAAGTTCTGCCAGCAGAAGCATGTGCGCATTGGTTTGACCCGAGGCTTTCTTCTTCCGCTGCAACTGTCGCCCATCCTGAAGCAAGCCCAAAGTGAGGGCCGTCTGGTAACGGTCGAACGGCCGGAAGACAATTTTCAGAATCTGGCCGACGGCGAAGTCGAAGTCGCCTTTCTGGATGAATTGGTCGGGTTCTCGCTGGTGCGCAGCCATCATTGGAACGACCTCATCGGCTATCAAGAGCTCGACTGTAGCCCGGAACCGACCTGCCTGATGTTCAATCGCAGCACCGTCAAGCCGGAAACCGTGGAGGTTTTCAACAAGGCCCTGCAGAGCATCGCCGACGACGGCAGCCAGTCAGCCCTGATTCGCACCTACCTGTATCCCCGGTTGCTGGGCATTC
>JALHOV010000235.1 GCA_022842865.1 Vulcanimicrobiota bacterium
TTCTTCAGTCAGTCGAACAATGAACTTTTTCATGGCGCACCTCCGAGGAGCAGGTACGACGTTGAAGCCGCCGGTACCTGGGCTCGAAGGAAAAATTTAGCTTTGACGGACCACTAGTACCTAAGAGAGAAAAGAGTGCCTGTCTGCTGTTGACGGGCTGGAACTGGCCGTCACAGGGGAGCCAGTAGCTTGCCTCAGCGGACGGTGGGTAGGCCAATAAGCGAAGCTCGCCCATGGTGCCCTCGCTGGAGCGGAGATCCACGCCAGATGTGCAGATTTGATAGCCACCGTCGGAGCCCAGCGGGGACTTGCCGCGCAGATCGGGCACGGCAAAGGTGGAAGTGCCGTTGCCCCCGTAGCTGAAGCCGATGAGGTCGAAAAGGTCCTGGAAGTTGGTGATCGGGTAGCTGGCCCCGTCGCAGGCCAGCCAACCTTCGACCACATAACTACCAGCGAAAAGCATCATCTCGCCGAGGATGAACTGATTCACGGAAAACCCAATTCGAATGGCTACCCCTCGCCCCCTCCTGGCCGCTTCCGCTAAGCCGTTTCCTCGCGGCGGCTCGATTTGAGCGTTGGAAATAAGGTTGGCCGGGCCGCGACGGGTCGGGGACTTTCAGGAGGTATGGCACGTGGAGCGGATTTTGGGATGGAGCCTGGCCCTGTGGTTGTGTGGGGGAGCAGCCTGGGCGGACTGGATGTATTTGGGCACAACCGGCAGCAAACCCAATCGAACGGCGCTGTTTGTCGATCTGCTGTCGATCGACACCGCCATCGACAAATTGGAGATGGCCCAGAAAATTCTCCAGGCCAAGAGCGACGACGACTTTAAAGCCCTCCAGACGGCGGAAGAACGCTATCGTAAAGTGGAAGCGCTGGAGATCTATGAGGCCCAGAACGGCCCTGAGTCGCGCGTGAGTGAATTTGCCTTTGACATGTTTCAGGGCAATTACTATCCGGCCCGCACCACCGTGTGGCAGCGCGATGGCCGCTACGAAAATCTTCCCAATTTGGATTGGATGCCGGTGCGTGCCGGGGCCTCGCAGCGTTGTTATGAGCTGCTGAAGAACGAAGAGGGCTGGCGCGAGGCTCTGCGGAGGATGCTGGAGCGTGCCCGCCAGGAGCCGCTGAAGGAACAGAGCGAGCTGTCCCAGTTTGGCTACGAGTATGTGCAAGCTTCGGCGGGAGACCCGACCCAGGTTTTGTTCCGCTATCTCTGGACCGACGCCAGCCCGCCCCAGAACGCGGCCTCAGAACTGACGGCGGCCAAAAGCAGGGAGTATTTGGCGAGGATGGAGACCAAGATTCAAGCCGCCAACCGGCTGGCCGGAGCCATCGAGAAGGACCTGCGAGCCAAGCGCAAAGAGCGCCAGGCTCTGCGCGCGGCCGGTTCGGCTCTCCATGCCCGTTTGACCAGTTGGATCGGCGTGTCCGAGCGTGAACTGGTCAACAGTCAGGGCGAACCCAACGGATTTTACGAACGCAATGGCTATCGCTACCTCACCTACTCTCAACAGCGCGTGGAGGACATCCTACACGTCGTCAACAACGGCCCCACCCAAATGCAGCAAAAAGTCGGAGAAAACGTCTTCTGGTGGTCGGTGACCTATGAGGTGCAAAACGGGCGCGTGGTGGACTACGAAGTGGACGGTAACGACATCCCTTGATGCACAACAAGCGGAAGGCAGTGAAGGCTGGAGCGGGTTCCGCGGGGTCCGCCTGGTCCTGATTAAGTTCCGTCGCCGGCTTTAGGACCTGCCGCCGCCTGGTAACCGGTATGGGCCCACTGGGCGGCGGTCTGAACGCCCCCCGCCAGCCCTTCCAGACCGGTGTTCAAGGCCCCCGCTGCAACGCCAGCCACCACGCCGAGCGCTCCGCCTGTGGCCTGGGCCACCAGCGTGCCGCCGGATTGTCCAGCCGCCCAAAGTTGTTTGGCCGTCCCGGGCAGCGATTTGAGCAGGGGGCCTGTCTGCTGAGCGGCCAGCCTGGCTTGCTGCAAGCCCTGAGGAACACCCGAGGCCAGAGTAGCCAACGCTCCTCCGATTCCACCCAGGGTTCCGCCTACGGCGCCTCCCGCATAACGACCGGCGGTGGTGCCGGCTTTAAAACCTGCGGCGGCGCCGCCGCGTACGGCCTGAGGCACAACTCTCAAACCCAACGGTGGGTAAAGCAAAGTCGGTAAAGTACACAGGCCCACCAGAGCCCCCAGCGTTCCGCCCACCGCTCCCAGCACGGCGCTGCCGATCTTCACTCCGGCCTCGGCGGCGGTGCGCGCCCCACCCCGGACCAAAGAGAGGCCCTTGGCCGAAGCTCCTTGCACCGTGCCCACCGCCATGGCGGCCACCGGCCCGAGCACCAGGCTGCTGGCCACGGCCACTCCTGCAACCCCGGTCAGGCCAATGGCGGCGGCAGCTCCCAGGGTGCGCGTCAGGGGCTCGGCCAGCCTGGTTCCCAACTTGCCCCCCTGAGCCACCACGCCGGGGAACTGACGGGCTCCCTGATAGACGCCTTTGCCTCCCCCATAAACCAGCCCGGCCGTGCCGGCTCCGGCCCCAGCAAGGGTTCCCACCACGCGGGCCATGACTCCCGGGGCCACTTCATCTTGCGGCGGCGGGGTCTCCTGCGGCGAGGGTGGGGCAGCTTTGGGTGAATTCCCTCGATCGAGAATGCGCGGGTTTTGGGCCGATAAGTTGTGTATCATCCTCCCACTTTGGCATAAGGGGCTGCACAAAACCACGAAATGTTGTTGCCGCAAAGCGAACAAAGTTAATTTATTTGTGCCCTTTGTGGCAATTCATCGCTGCAGAGCGGAGCGTCCGGTCACCACGACCACTTTGTCGATGGGCTGGTCGTCTTGCTCTAAGGCGCGCAGCTCCGACTCGACGGTGGTCTTGTGAATCTTGGCTCCCGGATGGTAACCGAGGGAATCTCCCCAAACCGGAGTTTCCGGTCCTCCACCCTTAAACGAGTAAACCTCGTGCTCTCCCGCTTCGGTGAGCCGTCCGGTGCTCATCATGACGTGGTCGCTCCCGTCCATTGAGATGAGCTGGCCGGCGGGGATGACTCCAGCCAGCACCTGGCTGCCCCGCAAGGCCAGAACTTCCGCCCCGTGAGGAAACAGGTTGTCCACGAAGGCGTTGGGAGCGGGACCATGCATACGAGCCATCAGATCCTCGGCTTCGCTTTTGGACAGCACGCCCTGGCCGATGGCGATGCGAAAGTAGATCGAATAACAGTGGTCGTTGTCGTCTTCCCAGTCCGGGTGCGCCCCGCCCAGATAGGTGGGCGTGGGGACTCGCCCCGAGCGCATATCTTCGACCCCCGCCAGCAATTTGGAGGTCGCATCCTGAGCCAGGGCAGCTTGAGTGGCCCCCAGCGTGCCCACCGCCAACAGCACCGTGGCGGGAATCAAGCGAAGCCAGTCGTGCCCGGCCCCTTGTGCCCGAAACTCATCGACGCTGCGGGGCACAGCCGGCGCTGGGGATGGACTTTTCGCCGCCAACGGGGAACGATGCCTTAGAGAATTGATTTGCACAAAACCAGTCTATCCGAGCGATGAAAAAAAAACCTTAAGAACCACTTTGCCGGTGTATCAGGCGGACTACAGGTGGTCGAAGAAGTAGCGGGAGGCCAGTTGCGTAAAGATGTTTTCTGGGACCTGAATCTCGTCCGCTGAGACGACCCTTTTGGCTGCCTGAATGTCCTTTTCAAAAGCACTCGTCAACTTCGCGGCTTCCTGTGTATCCAGCGTATTGACGGTCATCTCGCCCTCGTAGCGGTGGGAACGCGGGTGCAGATTGTAGCTCCCCACGCTGGAGTAGAGACCGTCCACCACCATAAATTTGCTGTGCAGCGTGTCGCCTTGCTTAAGGTAGACCTCGGCGCCCGCCGAGACCAGGTCGGGCAAACTGTTCAAAATCGGAGCCGACACGATGGGTTCGTCGACGCTTTCCGCCGAGTTGGTCAGAATGCGAACTTTGACGCCCCGCTCCAGCGCATCCAGGATGCATTGGCGAATATCCGGAGTGGTGATCACATAGGCATTCTCGATATCGATCGACTCTGAGGCGCCCTGGATGGCCTTCAGGGTGGCCAGCAGAATGTGGCCCTCGCTGTCCGGGCCGGGCACGTGATTCACCACCGCGCAGCGCGCCGAACCGACCGGGGCCACCGGGGCGGGACTGGCTTCTCCCTTGCCAAAGACCTGGGTAAACAGTTTCTCGCACTCCACCACCGCCGGACCCTCGATCAGCACATCCGTGTCACGCCACTTGGGACCCTCGCCTTGATGACTGTAAACGTTGCCCACATTCAATCCACCGGCCACCGCTTGCTGGCCGTCCACGATCATCACCTTCCGGTGTTGGCCGTCGTAGGGACGGTCCGAGCTACGCCAGCGGACCACTTCTACGCCCATTTTTTCCATATGATCCAAAGTGGCGTTGTGTCCCGGACCGGCCGCGATCTGTCCGTCCACCACCACTCGCACTTCTAACCCCTGGCCCTTTTTCTCGACCAGTTTGTGTGCCGTTTCCCAGCCCGTCTCATCGTCGTAAAAAGCCCAGCTCATCAGATGAATCGATTTTTTGGCCCCATCGATCAACTCGTTGCGCTTGGCAAAGGACGCGGGTCCATCGATCAAAGGCGTGATTCGATTTCCGCCCTGGAATTTGGCCCCCTGTAAACTTTCCATCTCGGCCAAGAAGGCCGGCTCGGTGAAGCAACTCAGCTCGCCAGGGCCTCGCGGAGCAATCTGAGAATTGCGCACCTTGGCCAGATTCTCTGCCGCCAGCTTGTCCCAAGATTCATAAACCTGCCCTTGCGTTCCTGGCGTCATGCCGTGGGCCTGAAATTGGGCGTCGATCATGCCCGCCAACTGGTTGACCATCGCCTTTCGTTTGGCTTCCGGCAGTGGGGGCAGGGAACCCGATGCGGCAGCCTGATCGGCGACCTCATGAAGGACTGGCCTGAGCTGACCGGTCGCATTCAGGTCGGCCAGGATCTTGAGCATCCTGGCTTCGGCCGCCGGGTCGCTTAGCGCCTGCTCTAGCAGCGGCCCCAGTTGGGAAGCGATCAGCTGAGTGTGGGCCGGCCCCTTGGCAGCGGCCAACTGCGGAATTTGAGCCAGCAAGGCCGGCAGAGCGGCCGAAAAAGCATCCTTGGGCGTGGCCGGACCGGGTCCCTGACGCACAGGGACATGAGCAGCGCGAGAGGATGGGACGGGGGTGGCGGAAGCGAGAATCTTCATGCTACGCATCCTGCCTGAAGCGGTCTTGCGCTGTCGCGCCCGTAGATGTCTGGATCTTCACTGGATTTGCCCCTCATCGCTTGTTCTCCCCAAACGATACAAGAGCCGACTGAAAATTGTCAGAAACTCGCCAAAAGAAGCGTTCGCGCGGCTCCCACCCAGAGGGCTTAGCGACGGATGGGTGGGGTGGTGTAGCCCATATTTTTAAACTGAATTTTGTCAGGCTTATAACTGTCCGTGTAGAGGAGCCAGAACTCCCCAGGCCGGAACTGGTTTTCCTCGCGCTGGCCGTTCTCAAAGCGCAAAGTCATGAGGGGGTTTTTAGCGGAAAAAGTCTCGGCATATCCCTCCTTAACGGAGACTTTGCGGATTTCCTTTTCATCAATGATGTCGAAGTTGAGCGGCTTGCCGGTCACGTTCAGGAAGCGAATCTCCCGTTTTTGGGTTTGACCATTGGTGCCCGTCCAGGCTCCGCTGACCACGCTCATGGCACCGTCCTTCAAGACGAGCAGAAAGACCTGCGAATCGGTCCCTTTGAGTTCAAAGGTCGACTTTCCCGACTCGCTGGTGATGCGGCACGTCAGCACCCCGCTGTTTTGAGTCCAGAGCCTGACGCTCGAAGGACCATTCGAACTTTCCTTGATCTCTCCCGTTTTGTTGTCTCCGTTGGAAAAGGATTGGGTATAAGTCAGCCGCTCATTGGTGGTGTTGTAGATGTAGATTTCGGTCGAAGCGGCCGCCAAGAGGGGCTAGCTGCAAAAAACGAGGAAGAGCATTAGACAGCGTATCATAGCGTGGCGTTTCTTTGCCGAGGCAGAGAATCCTGGCATATGACATTCACGGACAGCTGCTCGCTCAGGTAAATGCGGCGGGTTGGAAGGGGGGTTCCATCCGCTGGCCGAAGTCTCCCTGATGCAAGAATCTGTTCAACAGTTTGGCACGACTTTGGCGCAGAAAGCCCTGGACCGCGACTGGGAAGGGGTGCACTCTCTGCTCGCTCCCTGGCTCGGGCTTAGCACAGACGGAGTGCGAGAGTTTTTCGAATCGGACTACCGTGAGACGCTTCAGGCCAACGACGTGGAGGGGTCGCACTACCCCGAAGTGCCCTACGTAAGCGGTAACTCTTCCGACCTGGAATTCCTGCGCGAAAAAAAGGACTGGATGCAGGCGCCCCGTTCGATCGCGCCCGAAGTCACGCCAGAGAACTTCCGCCAGTGGATGACTCTTCAGCTTCAGTGCTCGGAGGAGCAGATGGACGAGCTGGGCTTTGACTGCTTCACGGAACTATGGCTGATCGTGTGCGAGACGCCCGACGGTCTCCGGGTAGGCTACTGGTCTCACAGCGCCTACTGAGCAACGTCCCATCACTGGCCAACCCGGTAAGTCAGCAATGTCTCGAGTTCCTCTCCCTCGAACTGGGCGCGGACCGTGAGATGTCCGTTGTAAACGGCCACATTCCCGGAAAAAATGTCTCCGATTTTCGAGAGTTCCTTCCCGCCGCAGGTCACTGCGCGAGCTTCTGGCACCTGCATGCGGAAAAAATGAGTCCCCGGAGCCAGTCGTCCACTCAATGGCTGCAACAGGTTGGCGTGATGGCGGACGTAACCTGCCTCTTGTAGCGGGAAGCCGTGGGGCCGCGCGCGTGTGGCGATGACCTCGAACTCAGCAATAGAATCGCTGGAATCGTTATCCCAGTCAGCCGCCAGCAGAGAAAGTCGATAACGACCGGGGGACGGAGGCGCGATGTGGATTTGGGCGATGTTCTCCCGGTAGGTAACCAGAGTAGCTCCTTCAATTTCTTCGCTGCCAAAAGGAAGCAAGCCGGCCTGAATGTCGGTTTTGTGCGTAAGTTTCAAGTCGAGCATTTGGGGGTCGCGCAATTTCCGAGGGGGAAGTTTTTTCCAGCTCAGTCCAAGCTGAAAAAAGGCCGGGGTTAGAGCCGGCAGTTGGTTGAATTGCGCCTTTGTCAGGGGTTTGGGACTGAGCTGCCAACGGGTTTGGTCAGGAAAATGCGAGTAGCGCAGTTGCTCAGGTGGTATCAGGAAATAGGTCTCGCGAAAGTCCTTTTCAAAGACAAACTCGTCATCCACCGAACCACTTCCCCAGGTGGCGTCCAGAAGATACCATTCAGAATCGAGGCGGACCGCGTTCCAGGCATGGCCCTCTGTTTTGCCGCCGCGAGAAAGACTGCCACCGCGGGCCACTCCGCCCACCACTTCAATGTTCAGCCCGGCCGACTTACCAAGCTCATAGACCAGTTGTGCATAGCCACCACAGATGGCCTTTTGCGCTTGAGGGTGAAGTTGCCGTCCGTATCGGGAAATAGATGGTCGCGATAGGCCGGCCCGTCGTAAGCGATTCGATCGCAAACCCAGCGATAGATCGCCCGAATCATCTCGCGGTCGTTGCGCGTGGCCCCTTTGAGATAGCGGGACAGGTCTGGAACCTTGTTTTCCAAGCTGGGCGGACAGTCCAATGCGTATCGGTCAATGGTAGCGAATTCGGAGATCCTGACCACAGGTGGGGCAACGGGAGCTTGCTTGGGGCTGACGCTTATGGCGGCCGTAGGGGCGGGCGCGTAGGTTTCCACAACAGGTGGGCGCAAGAGCATGTCGGGCACGCCTAAGAAGACGAGCAGGCCCAACAAGCAGCAGGCGCACAAAATGATCGTCAGCGTCAACCACATCAAAGGGTTTGCCCCTCCCAGACCACTTAAGTGGAGGTGCTGGAAGACGAGCCGGGCTCGCGGTGTAGAACGAACCCTGGCATACTGGCTTGGAAGGTTTGCCGAAATTGGTCGGCGACGCACTCTTTCGATTGGGCTGAGGGAGAATCGATTGCGTCCATTAACTGATCGTATCGAGCCTGGCCGGCTGGAATCTCCTGGGGGGAAGCCAGGAGATTTTCGGCGCAGCCTTTCAGGACGCTGAGCGCGGCTGGCTGGCCCATCAGGCAAGCCTGCAGAGCCAACAGCTGGAAGCGAACGCCCGAGTTCTTTTGGACCTCCAGCAGGCTGTCGCGGAAATCGATCAACTTCATCTGTCGCCCGTCGCCGTCGCGCAACAGGCCGGCTTCGCCCGACCCGTGAGTCGAGACAATCAAAGCATAATTGTCAGCAGGAAATTCGCGAATGCCTCGCTCGAGAAATTCCTGCAAGCACTCGGGTCGCGAGGCACTCGCCTCAATCGGACCCTCAATTTCTCGGCAACCGTCGCGGTCCAATACAAATCGCTTGCAACCACGCCAGTCCTCTTGAAATGCAGAAGGGAGCTCAGGCCGGCTCAGCTCGGATAGTTTCTGGCCAAGATTTTTCCAGCTCCATCTTTCCTCCCCGCGGTAAACCTGGGCGACGACGGCGCTATCTTGAGGGCATCCCCCTTGTTTCAGGCGAACAAAATCAAGGCTGGTGTGTTCTCGCAAGTTGTTGTCGCCGTTCAGGTAAAAAAGGAAGGTCCAATTTCGGCGAGGCTGGGCGATTTCCATAAGCTGACCTCTTCGTCGCAGGCGATTCAGATTCTTTTCAACCTTCCCAACTATCCTATCGAAAAGCTTTGTAGCAATACCAAGGAGACGAACCATCATGCAAGTTCAGCGTTTGAACGCTCTTCCCACCAGCAACAGTCTGCGCCCTCAGCAGTCCAGCGCAGCCCAAGAAGCTCCGCAGCAGGATCTGGTGGAAATCGGCGCCTCTCGTCGCGAAATGGGACTGGGCCGCTCGATTGCGACCGTGTTCGGCGGCGGTGTCGGCGGCGTTACCGGTGCTATCGGAGGCACCATCGCGGGCGTCCACTACTGGGGTGGCGCGCTGGGTGGCGTAGGCGGAGGCGTGGCCGGACTGGTTGTCGGCGGGGCGGTAGGCGCTCTGATCGGCAACAAAAGCTACAACAGCTCTGGCGACTGGATTTAGCCTTACTCCGCGCCGCCAGCAGCTTCTACTGTTGATGAGCCAGCCGATGTTTGTGCAGCTCCCTTTGCAGGGAGCGCTGCTGTCCGCGCGATTGCCAGCGGACCATGACTCGGAGAACTCTCAGGAAGCGTGCATCGACGCCTTGACTTGCATCCACCTGCAACTGGACCTGATAAAGCACTCCATCCCGATTCACGGCTGGGAGCGAGCGGCGCAGCCCCACCGGCAGCTGCCCGAAGGGTACATCCAGTTGTTGTTCTAGCAGCGAGCGGGCCAGGCTGCCGGCCTGCAAACGCTCCTCCGCCCCTTTTTGAGCCACCAGTGCGCTGGGGAACAGGTTGAGGACAAAGAGGAGTAGCAAACTGACGATCCCTAAACTGACGGCTATCTCTGCCAGCGTAAAGCCCTTCCTCATCGCTCGCCGTTGCGCAGGGCAACCACCTCGTCGAACCGGTATTGCTTGGAGTGGCCGCGCAGCAAGAAGCTAAGCTGAACCATTTGAGGGCGCTGGGGCAGGGGGGCCAGCGAGAACTCGCGCAAAACCTCGGAGACCAGAGTGCGAGCCGGTTGCGCCGAGGCCTGAAAAAAATTGTCCAGCTGGGCTGGCGTGAAACGGGTTGGGTGGTCCAGCGAGAGGTCGTCTGGGTTGCACCGTTTCCGCCACAGCTGGCCTTGCTCGAGGCGCAGCGAATACACGATGAGTCCGTCCTCATAGACGGGTCGACCCGTTGCCGTGATTCTCTCCAGGGGCTGCACGGCCCACTCTTCGGGGCCAAAGTGGATGGCCGAGGGGGGTGCCGATTGCAGGTCTTCCAGCAGCCGCTGACTGATCTTGTGAGTAAGCTGGGACAGTTCCAGATGTTCCATGGACTGGCTGGTGTGGCGCATCAGAGGGATCAGAGCCTGGGTCAGCACCACCAACAGCATGAAACTGAGCGCCCCGGCCACCATCACTTCCAACAGCGTAAAGGCGCGTTTCATAGTTGCTGCACCAGATTCACCATGGGCAAAAGGGTGGCCAACAACAGGCAACCCACCAGCAGTCCCATGATCAGGATCAGCAGGGGTTGCAGCAGCGATAGCAAGCAATCCAGATTGGTCTCAAATTCGGCCTCATAGAAGCGAGCTACCCACTCCAGCGTGCTATCCAGTTTGCCGCACTCCTCGCCGGCGGCCACCAACTGGATCAAACCGCGCGGCAAGCAGGCCATTTGGGCCAGTGTGCGCGACATACTTTGCCCTTCGTTTAACGCCGCCAGGCACAGCGGAAGATCGCGCGCCTGGTGTGGTAGGGCTGAGACCCGACTGGCCAGCTCTAAGCCCTGCGGGACCGCCAGTCCTACTCGATAGGTGATGGCCAGGGCCCGGGCAAAGCGCGCGCAGCCAGAATGCAAAATCAGCTTGCCCAGAACCGGTGCCCGAAAGAGCCTCTCCCAGGCTTTCTCCCGCCAGTTTGGACGGCGACGAAACTCTCTCAGTAGACCGGCCATCAGCAGGGTCAGCCCACCGGCCAGGACGAGGCCGAGCGGTGAAAACAGCGCTTCCGATAGGCCCATTAGAAGCTGCGTCAGCCAGGGTGGCTTTTGGCCACTTTGGCGGATCAGCTCAAACTGGCCACGCAAAACCAGAGGGGGCGCCAGGAATACCGCGGCCAGACTGAACAAGGAGAGAAGTGCCGGGTAGACCAGACTGTTTTGCAGCCGCAGTTGGGACTCCAGCTTCTTTTCTCCTAGAGCAGCCAGTTGGGCCAGCACCTCGTGCAGGCAGCCCGTGCGTTCGCCCACTTCTACAAGAGTGCATTCAAAAGACGGGAAGATTCGCTGCTGGCGCATCGCGCAGGAGAGTGAAATGCCGGCGCACAGGCTTTGATGGATTCTCCCGCAGGCTTGTTCCAGCGCCGAGTCCGTCTGATGCATTCCCAGCACCGAAAGCGCCCGTTCCAGGGGAAGCCCGGCTCCCACCATGGTGGCCAGGCAACGCAAGAAGACAGCCAGCGAGTGGGCTGCGGGCTGCTTCCCCTGCGGCCCCGGAGGCTGCCCCGCCGAGGGAGTGTGCGGGCGTTTTAATCCCAGCCGAATGCCCGTCTGCTCCTGCGCGATGGGCGCCGCTTTTAGCAAGGGTCGAAAAGTTCCGCCATAAAGCGCCTGTTCCAGCCGTCGGGCGCAAGCTTGCATGGCCGAGATGGTTTCTCGCGAAAAGGCTCTTTGCATGGTGCGCGTGTCGGCGTAGAGCAATCCTAATATTCGGCTGGAAGGGCTCCAGAAGGGCACGCACACCACCGAGCAAATCCCGCTGATTTGAACGCTCCAACGGTTGGCCAGGGAACTCTGGCTGACATCGGCCAATAGCAGCGGTTCTCCCTGCAGCGATCGCTCCAGAACCCCCAGGCTGATCTGATCCGACCAATTGCTGGCCTCATCAAATCCGTGGCTCAGTCGGGCCTGCATGGGAGCCGGGCCTTGCAGCACCAGCACCCGATCCGCCCCCAGCCCGACCAGGCTATTGAGGGCTTCGCGATAAGGATCAGCCAAGCAGCGCTCCTTGCAAAGCCAGCGAGGCTTCCGCCAGGTCGGCGTAGCGCTGCTCCGGTTGTTTTTCCAGCAGTTTCAAGATGACTTCATCCACCCCGGCCGGCAACTGACG
>JALHOV010000236.1 GCA_022842865.1 Vulcanimicrobiota bacterium
GGGGGGGCTCGCATGTGCGCGGGTGGGCGCACGGTTGGGGGGGTGCGCGAGATGGTGCTCGCATGTGCGCGAGTGGGCGCACGTTTGGGGCGCACGGTTTGGGGGGTGAGGCAGGGGGTGAGCGGGTGTGGCTGAAAGGGTCGGAGCGATGCAGATGTTGCGATGGTTGCTTATTCTCTGGGTGGTTTGCGGGTCGGGGGCGGTTGACCCCTGGCACACCCTGCGCTCCAAAGCGGTCAAACGTTATAAAGTGGAGTGGTCCGACGCCCAGAAGGGCATCAATGGCTACCATGTCGACTGTTTTGACGACAAAGACGAGTGGCTGGGCGGGCTGACCTTTTATTTAAAAGACAGCTTTACAGGCAAGACGGCTGCTCTGAAGGATCTGGACGGGCTGAACCTGCGTTCTCCTATCAAGCCAGTGAGCGCGGGTGGCAAGCCGATCCTGAAGATGGTGCGCGAGTTTTCCACGGGTGGCGGTTTTTTGCACTTCTGGGTGCAAGGCAAGCAAGACGAGTGGGACCTTGATCTGAGGGCGGACGTGAAGATCAGCTGAGTCTAGGGCTGAAGCAGGAAGCGCTCGCCCGGCTGAATCAGGCGAATTCTAAGACTGTTGGACTCGGGAGTCACCAGCATGATTTGGGCGCGGCCGACCACCTGGGCCTGAGAGCCGTTGCTCAGCAGGAGGGCGGTATCCTCGTCGATGCCGATGCCCGTGCTTCCCGGGTTGCCGAGCAGAGCGCCGAAGAGCCGGTTTTCGCGTTGGCGGCGCAGGAAATGCTGGTCGACGATGATGTTTTCGGGCAGCAGGCCCAGGCCCTCGGAGATTTCCACTTTGGCCGGGTCGATGACGGTCAGGTCGGCGTTGCCGGTAAGCATTTTCAGCGACATGATGGCGGTGCCAGCGCTTGTGCCGCCGAAGACCGTGCCTTCCTGGTATTTTTTGCGCAGCGCCTGGAGTAGTGGGCGGTCTTTCAGGACTTGCATCACTTTGGTCTGGTCGCCGCCGGTGAACCAGACGCCGTCGGAGCGCTCCAGTTGCTTCAGAACGGTGTCCCGATCGCGGGCGGCCAGCTCGAGCTGGGGAGGGTGCGCGTATTGGGCGTAATCCTCCAGCACGATGCGCAGGTTTTCGTCTGGCACGGAGGAGGCCCAGCCGATGACCAGGATGCGCGGGTCTTCGCGACCGGTCCAGTCGTAGAAGGCCTTCATGGCCTCCGGCGGGTGTTGGCCGCCCCCGACCATTACCAGGCGTTGCTGGGCCTGGCAGACGCCGCTGAGCAGGGCCATCAGCAAGAGGAGCTTTCTCATAGGCGCTGGTTCCGCCAAGGTGCTCGGTCTTCCTCGTCTCGAGGAGTCGTCGGCTTCAGCGTGCCCGTCGCCAGGCCAGGATTTAAAGGTAGCCATTCCCCCACCACCCTGTTGGCCGGCCTGGCGTCACGAACCCGGCAAACAGTGGGAACTCGGCGCAAGACCTGATCAACCGGCCTGGCCAAGGGTCAAGCGCACCAGCCGCCCTCCCCCACTTCCTCGTCCGGCCGAAAACGCAGACTCAGGGCGTCGACTTTACGCACCCGCGGGCGGCGGAAAGAACCCACAGGTCCGTGCGACTGGTCTTCCCAAAAGCAGTAGCTCCACTCCAGGTTACTTTCAGTGGCACGGACATTTCCGGCACTTTCTGGCTGCCCGAATTGATGGGTTGGCCCAGTTCGGCCTGGACGCGATGAGCCCGAGGGTTGGTTTGAACCTCCACTTGCACCGACTCAATGAACTGGGAGCCGAGGACCGTCATGCCCACTCGAAGAATCGGGTCATCCGCCCCCCCCAGAGGCAACTCGACGGATTTCTCTTTGCTTGCTCCGGCCCGAGCGCTGACCGGCAGTTGCGAGCGAAAGTCCTGACTGAGAAGAACCTGCCTGGCTTCGGGTCTGGAAGTGGCGGTGGCGGATGGGGACGGCGGTGCCGGCTGGCCGCAACCAACCAGAACCAGCAAGGCGAACGAGTGAATTTTTCCTTGAACCAAATGTGCCTCCTGGCAAAGCTTTTGTATGGTGGATGGTCTCCGAACCTTTTGTTCTTCGGCGGGCATGCAGAACCTGGGGCGTTGCCGCCAGCAATTTTTTGCCCTTCCATTCATACCAGGCAAGAGAGGAGACCAGAGCCTGTAAGTTTCATCAAGGAAAATTCGGCCGATGCCTGGAAGCCGGTCTGGATGTCGCAGGACGTGACCTGGACCTTTCTCACGAACCACGCCCACGTGGTTCTCACGCTGGCCGCCAACCCGGAAATGACCATCCGAGGTCTTTCGCTCGAAGTGGGTATTACTGAACGAGCGGTGCAAAGCATTCTCAACGATCTGGTCGATTCGGGTTATGTAGGGCGGGAGCGGGTGGGCCGCCAAAACCGATACCAGCTCCTTTTGGACAGGCCGCTGCGCCACCACGTGGAGGCTCATCGGAGCCTGGGTGACCTGGTGAGGATGGTGTTCGGTTCGCGAAAGCGCCGGTCAACCGTTGTTCGCATACCGTAGGCCTGCCGGAACTCGTTGTCGTCGCCCACATCTTAGGTATAACGGCGTGATGTCGGCCGAAGGCAGGTTGATGATGGCCTGTTGGGCCGAAGCCGAGGCGACCAACAGAACCTGCTCATCGCCTGGCTCTTTTCCCGGATTCACTGCGGGGCGGCAAGCAGCAGCGCGTCCACGAACTCACTTCGAAGGCCTGCTCTTCGTCGCAAAAGAGACCGGTCATGCACAAGCTGCCACTGGTGATTCGCAGACAATCTCCGGGAAGGGCAAGCTCGCCCGCATGGGAGAGATTCTCCACGGTTATGGATTGGCAGACCGGCAAGCCAAAGAGCCTTTGGAGCGCTTCTTGAACAAACAACATAAAGATGTATCCTCGATTCCATCAGCAATGTAATCGGGCCGGGTGAAGAGCAAGCGTCATCTAGATGAAGGCTTTATGAAATCCAACCTTGGCTCGCCGTGATGGGAAAAAATTTTTACAGAAACGGGAACCATGAAAGAAACTTCACCGTTATAGAGTGCATCGGGCGGACGACGCCTTACTGGAGGAGGAGGTTTATGAACTATCAGCAGGACACTTCCAAGCCATCCGTTTCGCTTTACAATACCACCGACCTTGCCTTGATCGGCCTCGGCTTGCTGGCCTTCCTGGCCGTTCACTTTCTCTAGATTTCCTGAAGAAAGGAGGTTACCCAGTATGAAAACAAGCAAATTGGTGATGGAGCAAGTTACCCAGGGCGCTGCTGTGCTGGCGGGATTGACCTTTCTGGCCTTTGCGCTGGCGGAAGCGCTGTAAGGCAGCCAGGGAATCCAGCGCGGCGCGGCTTCCCAAAACCGAACTCAAGGATCTGACCGCGGACGCGAAAGTGCGTCCGCGGTTTGCTTATTTGCCGGCAAGTGAAGAGGGAGCGGACGGCGTAAGGTCCCAGAGTCTTTCGGCGCTTTCGGCACACAGGGCGACGATCGTGACATCGTCGGTGAGCTGAGCGGGCAGCAATGCCTCTAGCTTTTGAACCAGTTCCGCTGGGTGATCCCAGAGAAGTCTGAGCAGGTCTAAAAGCGGTTGTGAGCCCAGGCGCTGTCCGTCCTCCTGAAGCGACTCCGTCAAACCGTCAGAGATGAGTAGCAGTGAACCTCCTGCGCCAAGGTCTAGATAAATCTCTTGAAACTCTTGGGGAGCGAAAGGGCCCAAGGGAAGGTTTGGACTGAGAATTTCGCGGATGGCATCATCAGAGTACACGTAAGCCGGTTCGTGACCCGCACCCGCCAGTCTGAGCGAGCCATCGCTGCCGTCGTAGCTGCAGGCGAGGGCGGTGATAAACATTTCTTCCGGCAAGATTCCCGCCAGGCGACCCTCCAGACGAGCCAGAAGCAACCCGGGCTGACCCAAGGTGTCGTCTGCTAGTTCGTGGCAGATTCCTCGAGCCGTCGCGGCGATCATGGCAGCCGAAGGGCCTTTGCCCGAGACATCGGCCACCACCATCAGAGTTTTGGCCTGCAGTTGATGAAAAAAGAAAAAGTCCCCGCCCAGCTCCTGAGCCACCAGGTTGCGCGCGCACAACCTGGCTCCGGGAACGGTTGCCGGGACTACACCTTGAAGAGCCAGTTGGGCCTTTCTTCCCTGGCGCAGCAGTTCTTTGAGTTGCCCGTGTAGCCGGGTGGCCTCGGAGCGGGTTGACTCCAATTCGTGGTAGACCACGCGCAAACGGTTCCCCTCGAGCGCCAGCAAGATGAGGAGCAGCGCTTCACTGGCTTCCTCTAATAATTGGGCGGGCGTCTGGGGATGATCGTCCGACAAGCAATTGTTGACGATATGGGCAACACAGGCGACCACGGCAAGAGCCAGCGAGTAGCGAAGGCCTACGCGATAACCAACCGACCAAACCAAAACTCCATACATCAGGGTGCTGGTTACATCTTGCGGATTTCTGTTGTCAGCCGCGATCAGACCCACCAGCGCGGCCAGCACAAGTGCCTTCGAAGTCCATCCCCGAAACCTGGCGGGCAGAGAGGGCCGCCTAGTTCCCAGCCTGCAAAAGACGCCTTGTTTTCGGCGTTCGATCCCGGCTGTTTGGCACCACCGGACCCGAGCGATGCAAGTGGAGCTCTCCCCGGCGGGGGTGCAGCCCATCGCTAAAGCTGGAAAGCAGATGGTCGTTCCAGGCCCTCTTTTGATTGGTATGGTAATCGTGCTTGAAGCTCCAATTCTGCGCGGTGTACAGGTCCGCGGTGGCCGGCAAGCCCAGATTGAAAAGCAGTGCGATGGATAGGAAAAGATTCTTCACAGCATACCCTCCAAAACGGCCAGCGCTCAAATCGTGCGAGAGTTTTCCCCGGCCTGGCATAGATTGATCCTCAATCGATAAAGTTGTCCCTCTGGGGTCTTTCACATGATACACAATACATGAATCAAAATACATAGTACTAGAATACTCGGGCTGGTCGAACCCGCACAGCCAGGCTTGGCCGTGTTCGAGAAGGTGTCCAACCCACTTGACAGAGCGCAGGGCTTCTGCCACGATTCAATCTGAAATTCATGAATTGATCTTCACAGATAGAGCCATCGGTCCCCTCCTCCTTCGGAGGCTTCTGTGGAGAGAAGCAGACCTGCGAGAAAAGGAAATGTGCCAACTTTGAGACCCGATAGCACCGGCTGCGAGCCATCGCCAGTCAGAGATGCCCAGCTCCCCCTTGGTCTGGCAGAGCTCGATTCCACCAATCTTCAGCTCGATCGAGTGTGGGCTCAGATCCAGCGAGAGCTCGAGACCCATGCGCAGCGAACGGACGAGTTGGATGAGCGGATGGTCTGCGGCGCGGACGAAGCATTGTCCCTGATGCATTTGGCCCTTAGCGAGCCTTGAAGGCGGAGGGAAACTGTCGCTGCCTATCGCAGGTACTGGCAGATCGGTAGAACATCAAATGGGGGGAAAGTGTTCCGAGGTGACCCCCAACCGACTGAACCCGAGCGCGCCGCCTGCGAGGACCAACCGGCTAGGGGTCGGAGGCGGGCTCGACGCGGAGAGTCATCGAGGGAAAGTTGAGGGTGAGGCTTTCCCAACGACTCATAAAGTCTCGACCAAAGAGGCCAAAAGTATGGCCTGGGAATGGACTCAAACTCTGGGGCGCGACGGAGATCTTGTCAAAACGCACCTTGTGGTTGGCGATGCCAACTCCGAAGTCGTCCAGTCGATAGACCGCAACGCTCTCGGCCCCTCCCGCGCCAGGAGCTACAATCTCTTACCACTTTTTAGACTGGAGCGCCTTAGGGTCCGCCACTATAATCAAGTGATGTTCAGGCGCCGAAACATTCCCTACGAGATCAGTCTATATCTCCGTCTAATATCCTGGGGCTACTATGCTCTGAGCGTTCTGCTAAGAGCTTTCGTAAGCATCGCAGTTGTGATCTTTCTCTGGAAGGCCTGCGATCTAAAGCTTGACCCGGCCAGCACTGTTGCCGTCCTGGGCCGGCTCCTTGCAGAGTTGGCAAGCGGCATTGCCTTCACCACGGTTCTGCTGGCCTTCCCAGTTTTTCTGTTTTCCTGCCTGACGTTCTTAAACATACTATGGCCGGGCTCGCCCGGGGTAAGTTTTCGGACCCGCCTCATCGCGTTTTTTACTGTCTTTGTGAGTTTCTTGGTCTATCCGTTCCTGCTTCCACTGGTATCGCTCGCTTATGACCTCAAAACTCCCTCTTGCCAACATTTTCGCAATGCCGTCCTCAGCCTGGCCTTGCTTGCTTTAGTGACTCTGTTGCTGATGACAAACGCGGGAACTCTCGGGTCCACGGCAGCGTCTTTGCTGCTTGCGATGACCGGTATTCTCATGATACTCCCTTTGGGAGTTTGCGGGCGGAGTATTCGTGAGGTGAGCAGGTCATTCAGTGCGTCGCTGTCCTCTCTCCCTTCCTAAGGGACCGACATGATGATTCCGGGTCGTGCCTGCTCGCGCTCTTCGCGGCGACTGCGATGGCATCCAAGTTGCTTGGCCATCCAGCGAGTGAGGACGCGGTGAACTACCCGCCCGATCTGACGATCCAGTCGCGTATCTAACTGAAACCGCTTGCGCGGCCCCATCTTCGGCCAATTTTTGCTAACGAAACATTTCTCCTTCGAGTTGGTAGGGCGCCCAGTAATAGGGATGATTTCGCAGTTTGCTTTTGAGAAACTCGCGGCTGGTTGCATAGAGCGCTGGGGCCAAAGGAGTTTGGTAGCGCAGGCGAGGGTAGAGCCGGCTGAAGAATTCGACGCTGGCCTCATCGTCCACTGGCCAGAGGGTGGCAAGTACCTGACCGGCTCCTGTGACGCGGAAGCCAGATCCGATACTGAGCACGTCCTTCCCAGGCAGGACCTGACCCAGGGCGGTCTGACAGCTGCTGAGCACAACCGTCGTTTGCGGACGTAGCTTCAGTGCATAGAGCTGGTTCAGGGGCAGCGGGCCATCGCTCAGTTCCACATAGCTATTTTGAAGCGCGTTGCGATCGAGGCTGGAATGGGCGGCTAGATGCAGCCAGCTGTAGTCGGGCAACCAGCGGGCCACATTGGCGCGGGTTGCCTGGCTTCCGATCAGGGTTCGGCTGTCCGGGAGCAATCGTAGGATGCTGCGCACTTCGGGCACTACGCCCTCCAGGCGGTTTTTGCCCGGCGCCGCCACCAGCAGAGCTTGCTTCACCCCGTCTTGGACACGTGGCTTCTGGCTCAGTCCCCACCAGAGCCGGTGGCTGGCCCAGTGCTCCAAGACAAATTTTCCTTGCTGGTCTTGCAGAGCCGGCCAGGGCAGGTTCAAGAGCTGCCCCTGGCAGGCCAGCCAGACCTGCCGGCCCTCGGTGGCTGCCTGGAGGGGGGCCAGCAGATTGTCATAGAGACGCCGGGCGCTGGAACGGTAGCTCCCGCCCGGTCGGGAAAGTCCGCGCTGAAGTTGCTGCATTTGTGACTCCAGGCTGCTGCGTTCGAAGAAGCCGCGGTGCAGGTAGAATTTGTTTCGGTCGCAGCCCATAACGACCACCTGGTGAGGGAGCGCGGTAAAGCAGAGAAAGACTTCCTGCCCGGACAGGCGGGGCTGGACCTCCAAAAGTGCGGGGACGGAAACGGGCGAAAGTTGCTCCCATTCAGGAAAGCGCTGGCGCAGGATGGCAGTGGCCGTCAAGAAGTCTTGTTTGTTGAAAGCCGGTGAAGCCGGCGCGGGTTTTTCCTCGTGAAAGGGTCGGCCGCTAAGGACCGCCGCTACCGCCGGCTGGTGCAGGAAGCGGGACCGGTCTTTCTCCGGTAGCATCAGGGCCAGTTGCTGAAGTCGACTCTGAGCCTTCTCCAACAACTGGCGGCGGGGCTCAGGCTCTAAATGGTCGGCCCAGGCCAGCCAGAGCCGGGCGGATGCTCCTCCGCCCAGCTCATCCGCCAGCTTGTCGGCAGCGACAAAAGTGGCCATGGCGGACGACTCTTCGTGCTGCTCGATCTGCAATTCCCCCAGGCCGAGCAGCAGGCGGAAGCGCGCCAAAGGCAGAGCGCCGGCGATTCTCCGTTGATACAAATTCTCCAGGTCCCGCCAACGCTTTTGGGCGCGTAGCAGGTTGGAGCGCTGGGCATCAATGACTTCCTGGCCCCATTTGCGCTGTGAGGCCAGCAAATCGGCCCGGGTTAATGCCTCTTCAGCCGCCGGCAAGTTACCCAGCCGGGTCAGGCAACCGGCCTGCATGCAGAGGTAATGGACCTCTTCCTCGAAACCTTGACCCTGAGCCTCCAGGTCCAGGGCCGCTTGCAGCTCCCGTAGCGCCTCTTCATCCTGGCCGACCCGGATCAAGGCTCGTGCCAGGTCGCGATGACGAAAGGCCTGTTCCGGCGAGGACTCGACCTCGGAGCGCGCCGCTTCCAGCGACTCCAAAGTCCGTTTCTGAAAAGCGTAGAGATCGTCCAGGCGGGCAAATTGCCAGGCTTTGGCTCGCAATCCCTCCGGTTGTTCCAGTTTTTCGAAAATTTCTTGCTCTAAGGAATCAAACTCGGAAGCCAGCTCCAGGCGCACCGACTCGGCCCAGAACGAGGTCCAGTCGCTACTGAGCGCGGCAGCGCCGGACAGGCCCGAGCCGTAAAGAATAGCAGCATAATGCAAAGGATTGGGCTCTGACAGGACATGCTGATAGTGCAGAAGTTTGGCTCGCAGCAGGTCGACCAGTCGGCCATCCCTCTCAAATTTACGGGAGATCTCCAACAGCAAGTTGTAACGGGTTAGCGGCTGCAAATTCGCCGACGCCCGCAGGGCATCCCAGAGGAGAGAGGCTTTGACCTCGGGCGCGGATTCCAAATCGGCCAGGCGCTGGTAATAACTGGATTCCGACAAATGGCTACCAAAGGCGGTAAAGGTACGATCGCTCTGGTGGGCTACTTCATAGTCGTGGACGGCCAGCAGATCTTCTTTTTGGGGACGAAAACGGATCCGGTTACGGCGGGCTTCGTAGCGTTCCCAGTCGGTCCCGGCGGCTGCTACCGGCGCATCCCAGGAGTTCGGATCCTCCCAGCGGAACCAGTGTATTCCGCTCAGGTAAGCGAAAGGTTGGGGGCTGGCTTGGGCCCGGTCCGCCAGCAGCGGCGCTATTTTTTCTTTGGGAGCCAGACCTATGCCGGTGGCGAACTTCTGCACCGCCGACCAGAGGTAAAGGCGAGAACCTGCCTTTTCGGCATCATCGAAGGCGCCCATAGCATACTCCACGGTGCGCTCCCAGTCGGGAAGGGTGCGCAGTTGCTCGAAGATGGCCATGCCGGCGCGTGCCGCCCAGAACCAGTCCTGGCGAAGCCGGCAGCGCTGGCGCACCTGGAGCAAGCTGCCCCATTCCGGTTGGTCGGGAGTGTTGTGGCTGTGCACCTGACTGCTGGCCAGGGCCACTTCGAAATCCAGCCAGGATTGGTCGACTTTCTGAGCTCCGTGGAGGGCCTCGGAAAGCAATTGCATCGCCTCGTTCTTGCGGCCGGCTTTGGCCTCGCTCATGGCCAGGGCGGCGGCCGCCCGCAGGCGCGTGACCCCGCTCGCGAGCTGGTAGGCTCGCAGCAGCTCTTGGGCGCCCTCGGCTGTTCCCCAATGCAGACGACCACGAACCAGCAGTACCTCCGGGGAGTCAGGCAGTCCCTGCAGTTGCTGAAGCACCAGCTGGCGCTGCAGGTAGTGCGGGTCTAGCTCGAGCATCGCCTCGGCCCAGTCGAGGGGGCCGGGTTGCCCGGCCAGGACGGTTTCCGCCTGGCCCGCGCGCAGCAGTTCGTTATCGGGCAGTTGGGCCCAGACCGCGACGCTCAGGCCCAGGACCACCGCCACTCGCTTCATAGCGGGCCATTTAGCCACACGTCAGGCAAGCACCTCCGGTATTAGCTGACGAAGGAGGGCTTCGCTTGAAGGAAAGCCAGGAGCGTCAGAAAACGCTATGGAGTTCCGAATGGCGACCGTGCGAGCGGCTCAGGTAACCAAAGCGGGTGGATACTTGGAAATCGTCGAGCGCGAGATCCCCAACCCCTCCGGGACAAAGTTTACGCTTGCGGAGTCTGCCATAACGACTCTTCTAGCAAGGAGGGCCACTGGCCCGGACTGTATCTTCCGCGAGTGGCCGGTCAAGGCGGACGTCCGGAAAGAGTAGGCCGTCGGTAACCAGAATGAAAGGCCTGTTCGAGAGGAACTGGGATCGCTGTCGTGAGGAAAAGTTGGAGCCTCTTTTTTTTGCTCAATCTGTCTTTGCTCGGGTGCGCTTGCGCAACCGCCAGATCGCCGCCAACACCTGGAACTACTGCAACAAAAAGGCTTTCGGCCATCCGTCAGTCTGCCGCTTCGGTCGCTTCGACCGCTTCGGCCCGAGGCGGAAATCTATCGCCGGATGTTGGCTTTGCACGCGGTGTGCTTATGGGTCGCTTCGCCATCGAATCGCTGGAGCGATCAGCAGATTCGTGACTATCTTCAAGGACAGGGCCTGAGTTCCGCGCTCACGGCAGACGACCGGTCTATTCTTGCGTTGCCGCGGTCGACCGCCCACGAAAAGTATTTGCCTCAAATCGGGTGGCGGCTGGAGAATCTCTGGGCGCTGGCCTGGGTGGGCGGCTTTGACCTCAAGCCCGATCTGCGCGGTCAGTTTGAAGGTCCGGATTTACGCCGCTTGGTATTCGAGTGGCTTCCGGGTCCAGGCCGGCTATCCCAGCAGAGTTTTCAAAAAGCCTTTACCCTTCGACCGACCCGGGAGGTGTGCCAGCTAGAAGACCTAATGTATTGCGCCCACAATGCGGTCCGGAGCGCTCAACTGGGAGGAGCTACTCTGCCTCCGGACTACGATCCCGTGTCGGAAGGCGGATGTATCCACGAACGCCGGCATTCCCTGACCTGGGTCCTCTCTCCCGGAGTGTCCTGGGACCGGACAGACCTGAATACCTGAGCGCATGCGAACATGCCGAGCTGGGCACAAACGCTTGGTAGCATCCTTCCCTTCTGCCACTATGTGCGAGCTGTTAGAGCGACGCTTTTGGGTGGTGGCAGTTCGGCTTTCCTGGTGCAGGAGGCAGCTCCCGTGTTGCTTTTCGCAAGGTTAGCAGCGGCCGGCGCTGGTTGGGTCTACCGCCACCGTCTCTAGACCTTTGCGGGGTCTGAATACTCCTGGCGGCGGGCACGCTACGCGAATGGAGAGCGCCACGGCGGCAGCCTGGTCCGGGCTGGCCTTCTTGAGTTTCTCCCCGACCTGGACTTTGCGGGCAGAACAACAAGGTGACGGGCAGCCTGCTAAGCAAGTGTTCACTAGAACTTTGTCGACTGCTGGCTTGGATCCGGGCACTTCGAATACCGACATACCAAGAGATGACGCTGATTTTGGTTAGCTCGATGCCGCAGCGCGGCGAGGCTTTGCTGTAATGGGTTACGGCCGCCTGGCTGCCTACTTCAAGGTCCGCATTCCCGAAGAGGCTGGTGATGCTGGCGAAATCTTTACAACTTTACCGGGTTGCTGAAGCCCGGCCATAGGTTAGGGAGGCAAGCCGCCGCAAACTCTACCGCCCCATTTTGAGGGCACCTGCGCGGTTCCCATGACCAGCAGCTCTCTCTTTCGTATCGATTGGACCCGCATCGAAAAGGCGTTCTAAAAAGCCTGTAGCTCAACTTCATCGCAAAAACGAGACGGTCTCTGATTTGCCAATGCCCTCTGGCTCAACCTACGGTGCCAAAGGCCCCTATCCCCTGGTCGAACCGGCCCTGATTGTCGGTTCGGCACTTTGGACCTTGGGTCCTGAGCAAGGGCGCGCGTGACACAACTGAGGTGGCAGT
>JALHOV010000237.1 GCA_022842865.1 Vulcanimicrobiota bacterium
GGTCGAGCACGTTGCTGATGCAGCGGATGGCTCCGCGCCAGCTGGTGAGAGCGGCCAGGTTGAGCGGAATCACTTCGAAGCCCTGCTTTTCATAGGTTTCCTTGGCGATGCCGTCCAGGATGGGCAGGTCGTAGGTGGGCAGGAAAACGCGACGCACTTTGCTGCCATCGTCCCGAGTGTACGACTCCATCAGGCAGTTGTTGTAGGTCACCCAGCTACGGCCGGGAGGACCCTGCAGATAGGGCAGACGGTCAATCATGTAGCCACGGTCGGCCACGACTTTGGCATTGTCGTCAAAGTTGTGCTGCAGGTCGGGCTCGTTGACCGTGCTCTCGTGCACCAGCTCGCCCAGCGTGTCGTTGTTAGCCGGCAGGCCCAGGGCCTTATTGAGGCGGGCATTGTGGTCGGCTCGCTCTTCGGCGGTCATGTTGTTGACGGCGGCCACCGCGATGGAGGGGTCGCCCACGAGAATCTTGTCGGAATCGATAGGCGTGAGTCCCATATCGGTGTGGAACGTGGCCGGCTTCTCCACGATAGGGGTGTTGGGATCGTCGTCACCCAGGATAGTCACCTTGGTGCCATACTTTTTCTCGAAAAGATCGAGGGCACGCGACAGATAGAGCTCCTGCTGCGGCAAGTCGTCGCCGCCGCTCTTGAACACATTGGTCTGAAACTTGAAGTCCGGGCTGTTCACGTTCCCGTCGGCGTAATCGAGCCGCAGGCTCTTGTCGAAGGGAGTCAGCGGAGACTTTTTGCCCTGCTCGGCCTGGTCGGTTTCGTAGAGGCGCTTGGCCGTGAGATAGAGACTGGCGTAGCCCAGGAAGGTTTCCTTTGGATTGGAGACTTCATCACCACCGTCGGTCTGCAAGCTCTTGTCGCCGTCAAATCCCAGCCCGGGAATGCTTTCAGCAATGCGCGGAGGCAGCAACTCGTCGTCGCCGTGGGGACGCATCGTGGTCTGTCCTAGCAGCGTATTGCCGCCGCTCACATTGCCCAGGCCGACCATCTGGTCGCGGGCCCACATGGTGATATTCAGGTCGTCGGCCAGCAGCAAATTGAAGCGTTCGGGATTGGGGATGTTCTCACGCTCCAACAAGTTTCGCACACCCTTGCGGTCCTTTTCGCTCTCCAGAGTGATGGTGAAATTTACGTCGGAGTCCATGTTCTTGAAAAGCTTGGTCCAGGCGCCTTCCACCTCTTTGCGGATCTGCGGGGTGGCATTACCGTCGAGTTGCAGCACCAGGTGCTCAATCTTGCCGGTCGAGTCCGGATGAACGAAGGTGTCCTGAGGAGCCGGAGCCTGTTGTTCTTTGGCGGCGGCGGGACGGGAAGGACGGTTGAGAGAGCGAGCGCTGTTTGCGGCGAGGGTGCTGATAGCCATTGTTGGATTTCCCCAATCTGTAGTGACTACAGTTTAAAGAAACCTGAAAGGCGTGGTGTTACAAAAAAGTAGACCCTCGGCTATTTTTGCAAAGCGTCCAGCTCGTCGAACGAATAGTCGAGCAGAGGAAAGTCCTTCCAACCTTTGTAGTCAAAGTGCCACCACTCGTGAGGCAACACCTGAAAGCCCTCGGCTTCCATGACCTGACGTAGAAGATCACGGTTCTTGTGGGACTGAGCCGAACCACCGGGATAGTTGAAAGCGGCACGCGCCGAGAACTCGTCGTAGGCTGAGGTCATTTCCAACGGCTTGCCGGTTTTTACGTTCATGAGAGTGAGATCGACCGCGCCGCCTCGATTGTGCTTTGAGCCTTTGGCCGGATTGGCCACGAACTTGTGATTTTCCGGAGGCGTGTCGTCCCACATTTTCTTGGTAATGCGCCAGGGTCGGTATCCGTCGAAGACCAGCAGCGACAGACCGTGCCTGGCCAGCCGGGCCTGCACTCGTTTGAGCGATTCAGCCACCTCCTGGCGCACGAAAATGCGCGCCTGCGGGTAGAGCACCTTTTTCATGAAGTTGTTCGAGGTCGCGTAGCGCACCTCCAGCTGGATGGTCGGAACCACCCTTTTCAGTTCGACCAGTTTCGAGGCACCTTCGGGATCGGGAGCAGGCTGAGCCGCGACCATTCCGGAGGCAATTAGAACCAGGGAAAGCATCAGTTTACGCATGAACAACCTCATCTTCTTTTTCATTCCACCCGGCAAAGAGGATACAAACGATCGCGCTGACCATCAGCAAAAAAATCAAGCCCGATTCGGCGGCAACCTGGTGCAGGTAGGCCGCCAGCGGATGGATGACGATCTCCCCATCCAAACAGAAAAGGGCGCTCAGGGCGGCCACCCCCAGCCAGTTCCAGGCCTGCTCTCGGCGAGTGGTTCGTTCCAGCATCACCAGCAGGGGAAAAACGAGGGCCAGACGATGGTGCGGCCAGCTCCAGGGAGCCAACAAGCAGGCAAAAAGGACCAGTAAGCTATAAAAAAGCGAGCGGGGAAACTTTGGTTTGGAACTCTGCAACCAGGCCATGCCGGCCACCAAAAGCATTGCCGCTACAAGATGTAGGGGAATCGCCGCGACATGGCTGAGGCCACACGAATAGGTTAGCCAACCCGTGAGCGACTGATTGACCGGGCTGGGCTGATAGCCGAAGGACTTCAACCCCCGGTAGAGATAAAAATACAGGTCCACTCCCCACAGATAGACGCCCACAAGGCTGGGCACCCCGTAGCCCAGGGCGAAACCCCAAAGCCCTCTCCATTGGCGGCGCAACAGGAAGTGAAGCAAGAGAAGGGCGGGCCAGGCCTTGATCAGGGAAGCCAGGCCCAGGCTGACCCCGGCCAACATCGGGTAGCGAAGCTCGCCCAGCAAGTAGGTCAAAGAAATCAGGCCGGCGATCAGGAACCCGACTTGGCCCAGGCACAAACAGTCGATACCGGAACCGGTAAAGACGGTGAAGACCGCCAGCAGTGCGCCAAACAAAGTGCCAGCAGGTCGCTGAACAAAGCATCGCTGGCCCAGCCAGGACGTGACCAGCAGGTAAAAGCCAAGCGTCAAAGTGGTGAAAACCAGAAAAGCATTGTCGAATGTCAGGGCGCCAAAAGGTAGCATCAAGACAAAAAAGCCCGGGAAGTACGCGTTGGGCACCCGCCAGCGCCCGGAACTGAGTTCCGTCGCGAGGGCGTGGTAATCCGCTCCCAACCAGATGTCCCGCATTCCCAAACCAAGGGCGGTGACTCCCGCGTAGAACTGCATGAAGTCAAACCCCTGTGGAATCCGGGGGTAGACGCGCCCAAACCCCGAAAAGGATACGGAGCTGATGGACAAACAAAGGGCGAGCCAGAGCAGTACATTGCGCTGCGCTCGGTCATTCATCCGGCTGGCTTGGCGGTCGCTTTTTAACTTCCTGTGCGGGCTTGACAGAAGCTCCCCTGGGCTCTACCCTGCAGGCTGTTTTATTTTGCCCAGAAAGGCCCCCGTTCTTGCTTGCAGATTTTTTTGACCTTGGGGATGAGTCCGCCTATCGGTTGCTAGAGGGCTCGACTCTTCCTTGGGAACCGCTTCACGGCCTGAAAGCCTTTGTGCGCGCCTATCTGGCCGAGCATGGCACCCATCGCCCCGCCGATTTGCCAGAAGGCGTCATCCTGCAAGGCGACGTCCATATCCAGGATGGGGCCAAGATCGAGCCCGGCGTTTTCATCGCCGGTCCCAGCGTGATTCTGGCAGGCGCGGAACTCCGTTTTGGAGCCTACGTGCGTGGCGACGTTTTCGCCGCCGAAAACTCGCTCATCGGACACGACACCGAGGTCAAGCACTCGCTGCTCTTGCCGGGCGCCAAGGCCGCCCACTTCGCCTATCTGGGCGACTCCATTCTCGGCCGTGGAGTCAACCTGGGGGCCGGCACCAAGCTTGCCAACGTCCGCGTAGACATGGGCAAGACCAGTGTGAAGATCAAAATCGACAGCACCATTCACGATAGTGGACTGCGCAAATTTGGCGCCATCTTAGGAGATCGGGTCAGTCTCGGCTGCAATAGCGTGACCAATCCAGGCACGTTGGTGGGGAAACATTCGCTGGCCTACGCGCTATCAAGTTTGGCCGGCTACTATCCGGCGCATAGTGTCATCAAACATAAGCAAAATCAACAAGTCGTGCGCAGGCACCAAAGTTAGGACCTCATGTCACAACATCTCCGCAACATCGCCATCATCGCCCACATCGACCACGGTAAGACGACCCTGGTGGACGCTCTCCTCCGTCAGTCGGGCGTTTTCCGTCTCAATCAGGAAATGACCGAGCGAGTGATGGACTCCAATGACCTGGAGCGCGAGCGTGGCATCACCATTCTTTCGAAGAACACCTCCATTCAATTTGGCGAGCACACCATCAACATCGTGGACACCCCTGGCCACGCCGATTTTTCGGGGGAGGTGGAGCGCATCCTGGACATGGTGGATGGAGCTCTGCTCCTGGTGGATGCGGCCGAAGGTCCCATGGCTCAAACTCGCTTTGTGGTGCAAAAGGCCCTCCACTATGGACTGGTTCCCATCCTGGTGATCAACAAAATTGACCGTCCCGATGCCCGCGCCGAGCAGGTCGTCGATGAAGTGCTGGAACTCTTTATCGAGCTGGGCGCTAACGATCAGCAAATCGATTTTCCCATTGTGTATGCTTCGGCCCGCTCCGGGGTGGCCGGACACAAATTGACCGACGACATGAAAAACATGCAACCGGTCTTTGAAACCGTCGTGAAGCACGTGCCCGCCCCCAAGGGCGACCCCGACGCGCCCCTCCAGATCATGGTCACCAGTCTCGACTACGACGACTATATCGGTCGTCTGGCCATCGGTCGCATTAAGCAGGGGACATTGCGGAGCGCTGGCCAGATCGCCTTCGGTTCGTCGCTGGAAACCCTGAAATCGGGCCGCATCAGCCATCTTTTCCGCTTCGAAGGCCTGAAACGCACTCAGTCTGACCTGGCCTCGGTAGGCGACATCCTGTGCCTGGCCGGGATACCCCAAATCAGTCTGGGCGACACCATCACCGACAAAGACAATCCCATGATGCTCCCCGGTCTGACCATTGATGAGCCGACTCTGGCCATGACTTTCCAGGTATCCGATAGCCCCAATGCCGGCAAAGAAGGCAAATATGTGACTTCTCGCCAGTTAGGCGATCGTCTGCGCAAAGAAGGCGAACGCAACGCCTCGATGCGCCTCACTCCGGGCGACACCACCGACACCTTTGAAGTGTGCGGCCGCGGCGAGCTGCATCTGTCCATCTTGCTGGAAACCATGCGCCGCGAAGGCTACGAACTGGCCGTCTCTTCTCCGCGCGTATTGATGCGCCGGGTAGATGGAGAACTTCAAGAGCCGATGGAGCAGCTGACCCTGGACGTCCCCGAGGACTCGGTGGGCTCCGTGATGGAACGAATGGGCGAGCGTCGTGCCGAGATGCAGAACATGACGGGAAGCGGCACCGGCCGAATCCGCCTGGAATTCTTGATTCCCATGCGCGGGCTGATCGGCTTCCGCTCGGAACTGCTCACTCAGACTCGCGGCTACGGTATCATGAGCCATCTTTCCGCGGGCTACGGTCCCTACAAAGGCGAACTGGCCCCGCGCAACCGCGGTGTGCTCATCGCTTCCGAAGCGGGGCCGGTCACGGCCTACGCACTGCTCAACTTGCAGGACCGGGGCGTGTTCTTCGTGGAGCCCGGCGAGGAGGTCTACATGGGCCAGATCATCGGCGAAAATTGCCGACCTGGCGACCTGGAAGTCAATGCCTGTAAGAAGAAAGCGGTCAACAACATCCGCACCTCGAACGCCGAGGAAACCGTTAAGTTAAACGTGCCTCGCAAAATGAGCATGGAACAGGCCCTGGAATACATCGCCGACGACGAACTGGTAGAAATCACCCCCACCAAGGTTCGCATGCGCAAGGCTCTTCTTTCCCCTCACGACCGCAACCGCGTGCGCAAGCAAAAGGATAAGGAATCCGAGACGGCCGCAGCCAAAAGTTAACCAATTGTTCACAGTTCATCGGGCCCGACAAGGCCCGATTAACGTTTGAGAGATACCTTAGCTCCAAGAGAGCGAGGGTGTGTGCAATGGAAGTTCCAAGCTGGGCAGGCAAAGTAGCAACGGTAGCCGGATTGTCCAATCCCATCACCGCTCCCGTGGTGATGAGCAAGTGGGTGGCCGAGAAAGCCACCGCCGCACTGGGTCCGAAGACGGACGCCCCACCAGTAACTCCCCAACCTCAGGCCGCCCCCCAACCACAGGCGCCGCCTCTGCCCACCAGGCCCACCTACGCGGAGAATCCCCGTGTGACGAACGGCTCGGACAAGCTGGTCGGTGGCGACGGCAAATGGGACGGCGCCAAAATCCTTAAGGGTCAAAGCCAGTACGGCGGCCCGGGCAGCCAGATGGAGCAACAAAATCGCTGCGGTCCCGCGGCCGTTCTGGGCCAGGCGGTGATGAGCGGCTCGCAGGCCACCGACAAGTTGGCCGGCAAACTGGCCACCGCCAACCCCAAGTTCAAGGACGACCTCGACGGGATTCGGCAGCGTTTGAACGCCCAGCCAAGTCAGGCGACCCACGAGGACCTGAGCAAACTCCAACACATGATGTATGAGACCTACCACACCGGCGACAAACCCGGACTGTCGGCCGAAGCCCTTTCCAAGATGCAGCGCGAGCTCTCGGGCAAGGTCGAGGAAAACTCACCCCTTTCGGAAATCAACGGGCGCAAGGTGACCAAGAACGGAAACCAGGTCGAAGAAGACGGCGAACAGATTTATAACCGGATCGACAACCTCAAGCCCGGCCAGAGCTTCGTCAAGTTTGTCGCTCACAAAGGGGACGGCCAGCAACTCGACCATTTCGTGGTGATAGGCAAAGACAAGGACGGCAAATCCTACGTTTACGACCCGGCCGTCAAGACCAACCAGCCGCAGATTTTCTATAGCCAGGGCAACGAAGACGCCTTCGACCACTACGTCGCCGACATGGGCGTGCTCGAGAACGGGCAGCAACGCCAGGTCATGGCCGGACACATCACCAGCAACTAAGTGAAGGCTTGTGGTCCAACCCACGGAATGGTATCCGGGTGAAGAAGCTCGCCCCGCTCCTGCTGGTTCTGCTGGCGGCCTCGCTGTGGACCTGGACCCAAAGCGCCCGGCTCCCGCTGCTTCTCCCGACCCGCGCCAACTGCAGTGTGCACAGGGTGTTCCTTGGGGCCAGCCAGGCGCAGGTGTTTCGCGCGCTGGGCAAACCAGACTACGTCGAGCATCGATTCCCCAAAGGGCGGGACGATATAACCGAGTGTCGCTGGAGAATCCACACGACCTACCATATCGCCATTCTGCAGGTTCTATTCGAGAAGCAGCGGGTGTTTTCGGTTGAGGGCGAGAGGCTATCCCTGGGAAACGACGACTTTGCTCTGGAGCAGGCTCAGCCCCTGCAAGCCGCGTCCTTTCTGGGTAGTCCTTTAAGTTCCGGGTTTGCTCCGCTGTTGAACAGGCAGACCGACGAGACCGGGCTGCGCAGCACCTGGAAATTCCCCGGTCTGTCGATTGAGATCTTGTCCCATCGGGGCCACGTCGAGCGCATTTTTTTGAGGGCCGAAGACGCGCCCTAAGCAGCTTTGCGCAGCATCAGGGGCAGCTCGGCGCGTTCTTCGGGGGCGCCTTCGGCCGGGAAGAGGAAGCGCAGGGCGTGGATGAGGCGCTGGCCCCAGGCACCCTCAGTGTGGGCTTGCTGGTCGCCGACCACGTGGCACAGGTCGCGACCCATCTGGTAGCCCAACCTGGACTCCAGTTGTTCACGCAGGGCCACGGTGTGGTGGATGCAATCGTTGTAGGGGCCGGAGTTGCCCGAGTCGACATAGATTTTCAGGGGGCGGCGGGTCTGACCCAGCATTCGCTGTTGGAACTTCTTCAGCCACCAGGAACCCGAAAGTGAGGCCACCTTGCCGAACTGGTGGAAATGGTCCCAGGCGATGCTCAAGGCAGCCACGCCGCCCAGGCTGGAACCTAGCAGAGCGCAATCTTGGGGTCCAGTACGGGTGCGGAAGGTGCGGTCGATGTGAGGCTTGAGTTCCTGACTGAGGAAGCGCGCATAGCGTTCATTGGCACCACCATCTTCGGCGGGCACGTAGTCATCCCAACGGCCGGCGGTGTGGTCGACGGCCACCACGATGACCTCCTCCACTTCTCCGCGACGGATGCCGCGGTCCAGGGAGCGCTGGGCCTGCCAGCTGCCAAACGAGCCTGACTCGAAAATGTTCTGCCCGTCCTGCAAGTAAATCACTGGATAGCGGCGCGACAGATGCTGGCGGTAGCCACGGGGAAGGTAGACCCGGAAGCTACGGCTCTCTCCGAGATTGTGCGAGTAGAGGCTGGGCGGAGCATCGGTGCTGTAAGCACGGCGGGGCTCTTCCACCCGGGCGGCGGGGCGGTAGGTGAAGAGTTCGCCGTCCTGCAAGAAAGTGAGGCTGGTGCGGCTCTCATACCAACGGTTGGAAGGGTCGCGACGAGCGCCATCCGCGATATAAAACTCGACCACATCCAAGGCATCCACGGCCAGTGCGCAGGTCCACAGGTGCTCCTGAGGGTTGCGCCCGGCTCCCTCACCCTGCATCAGGCTGACCTGAAAGGCACTTTCCCCCCGACGTCGCCAGTGAATGCTGGGCTTTTGAAAGCCGCTGTGGTTGTAGACTCTCTTCATCGTGGGCTCAGAATACCTCGGCGTCCTGAAAAGGTACTGAACAGCCTACAGGTTTTTGACCAGAAGCCCCACCAGTTCGTCCTCAGCCCTCTTGAATGGCGCTGCCGGACCCACGAATCCGTTGAGCAAAAGAGCAAAACGATAGCGCTTGCCGCTCACTCCGGTAAACTCGCCCACCAACCCGCTGACTCCACTCATGGTCCCGGTCTTGGCACGTACCTGCCCTTCGGCGGCCCGTCTCTTCATGGTCCCGTCCACTCCGGCTTTGGGAAGGTAATCCACCAAAGTGGGCTCACTTTGGAATAGCTGGACTAGCTGGCCTGTGCTTACCAGGTTGTAGCGCGAAAGCCCGCAGCCATCAACCACGCGCAAGGTCTGCCCGGCCCAGGCCCTGGGCAGGGAACGGCGGAAGCGACGGTAGAGACACTCCATTACCAGATTATCGCTCTCCGCCAGCCCCTGCACCAGCATTTGCTGCACAGCCCGACTGCGATGACTGGCCTCGATGGCTGCCCCACCCTGACCCGGCCCGGGCCCGATGACCTCCACAGGTACGCCGTTGCGCTTGAAGACCTCCGTCAGCAAGCGGGCCGCTGCCAACTCGGGACGTAACATGGGTACGGTCACGGCTTCCTCCGTGCCGGCGGTCAGTTGTCCAGCCATCACCCAGTTATCCCAGCCGGGAATCACCAGCATCTCGAACTCGCCCAGTCGAGGCAGAAGGTTCATACCGGTTGACGGCGCCCAGGGAGGACCCTTCACCTGCAACTGACCACCCTGGGCGTTCAGCTTGAGAGGTACAAGCCCATGATCAAACACCAGAGCGCTCAAAGGTGGAGCGAAACTGGAGGAAAGGTCATCCCACGACCAGCCGGGCGGATAGGGCTCCGGGTCCGGTGGGGTCACCTCAAGTTGAATCGGACCTTTAATCCTGGGAATCAGCTCCAGAGCCAAATTCTCAATGTCGCCCGAGGTCAATTCCGGGTCGTAGTCGCCCACCAGGCGCACACGCTGACCAACCATTTGCAGGCGAGTCACCAATTGCTGTGTCTGCCCGCCCTGCTGCAGAATGCCCGTAGCGGTTGCCAGCTTTAAGGTCGAAGCCGGCACCAGCAACCGCTGGCTATCCCATTCAAGTACGAGCTGCCCTTGATCATCCACAACACAAAGGGAAGAACTCATTCCCGAACCACCCGGCAATTTGGTCAGACCGGCCTTCCAGGCATCGCCAACCGTCCTGGATGGGTCCGCTACTACTGCCGCAACCAGGCCGAGCCAGAGAAGAAATGTTTTCATGCCAGGAACTTTTTACCCCGCTCTCCCAGTCCCTTGCAGCTGGAAGGTCATTCAAGGCTTTGAATGTTATTGAAGCTGGGATGCACCGCCGAGAGTGAGCATTTTTCCAGGATTGACGGCTTCTCAAGCTGTTTCTCAGCACCAAGTCAAATCAACAGGCCACTCCAGGAAGACTGACCCCAGGATACCGAGGGAAACCAGTACTGAACGCGCTTTGCCTGGAACGAGAATCCTGCCTTACTTCATGGTAAACTATAAAAAAAATCGGGGAGCCAGAAGGTTAATGGCGAAAAAACAGAATCTTATTCATAGGAAGTCGGACCGAACTATGAAGGTACTACCCGAACACTTGTTTGAAAATTTCACCAAATGGGAGGGAATGAATGTACTTCCAAGAACCGTTGGAATTCATTCGAGCAATTACAGACAGATATGCTTGGCAACGCTCTCAAGAGGAGGTCCAGTAAAATTATGAGGAACCAGGCCTGGGCAAACTACGTGCGCGACCGCCGTAAGGCTCGCCAGTTAACCCGCCGTAAACTCGCCGAGTTGGCGAACATCGATCCGAGTTATGTAACTTTGATCGAGCGTGACGGATACGTACCCCGAAAAGACAAGGTGTTGGAAATCGCGCGAGCCATTCAGGCGGACGTCGACCACACTTTGTTGGTGGCGGGCTACGCTCCCGAACGGATCCCGGTGCGAGATCTACTAGAACGCATCGAGAACTTCAAGGCTGACAAGTGCTTAGAAAAAGAACTACGCACAGCCATCCGAGAATTGTTCAACCTGACCGCTGGTGAGCAGCGAAAGGTCGCGGAGATGCTGAACGCATACGTGAAGACGATCCGCGATCAAAAACCCAAAGTCCGCCGAGCAAAGCGCGCCGTAGGTAGCCAAGCTTAACAAGACCCAGGAAGGCCTAGGTGTCAAAGGCCCGCCGGCGGCGGGCTTTTTTATTTTGATCGTGGAGGCAAGACCGCTACCAACCGTTGCCGCAGTGGAGTGGGCTCCGCCCCGACCGGAGGCTGAATGGGCGGACTTGGCGACCCGCCGGCGGCGGGCTTTTTTATTTCGTCGGCGAAAACCCGGGCATGTCTGAACCAGTCCAACAAATGATGGCCAAACTGCTCAAGGAGCGCATCGTCTACGTGGCCGACCCGCTCACGGAGGAAGTGGCACTGCTCGTGTCCATGCAGTTGAAAGCCCTGGAACACGACCCCTCCCCCGCCACCCTGTACCTTACCGGCAAAGGCGGCCCCACCTCGGCTGTTATGGCCATCTACGAAGCCATGCGCGGTACCAGCTATGCCCTGCGCACCATCGCCATGGGCCGAGTAGAAGGATGGGCGGCCTTACTGGTCGCGGCCGGCGAGCCGGGGGCCCGCTGTGCAGCCCCCGCCGCCCACTTTGTGGTCGGACCGCCTGAAGTGGACGGAGCCGCGATGGATTTTCAAGCTTACCTGCAGCGTGTGCGAAGTGTATGCGAAACTTTCAATAAGATGCTGGCCCACCATACCGGCCAGAGCGCCGAAGCGATCGCTGCCATCAAACAACCACGACATTTATCCGCTCAGGAAGCCATTCAATTTGGCCTGATTGACGCAATTCTAGCCTGAATAGCCAGCCAAGTCCGTTCAACAGAAGCGGGGGTCCAGTTGAACCTTCCAGGGGCCGCACCGCCCATTCGAGCAATTCGGGCGCGCTT
>JALHOV010000238.1 GCA_022842865.1 Vulcanimicrobiota bacterium
CAATTGGCTAGTGCCCGCAGGGCGCTAGCGCCCACATGATTGTGCAAAAAATTGCCCCACTAACAGCTCGCGGGAGCGGAGCTCGCTTGCGAGCGACCGACCGCTGGCTGGGGGCAATTGGCTAGTGCCCGCAGGGCGCTAGCGCCCACATGATTGTGCAAAAAATTGCCCCACTAACAGCTCGCGGGAGCGGAGCTCGCTTGCGAGCGACCGACCGCTGGCTGGGGGCAATTTTTTGCTAGCCAGGAACCAGAGCTCGGCGCGAGAAGTTACCAAGGTTGATACCCTGATCGGGTTAGAGGAGGAATGGATGATAGACCCTCGCGTCCAAGAAGACCGCGACTACGTGGCTTCTGGCTATACCGAGCGCGCGGTAGGCGCGGAACAAGTTTTTGTGCCCAGCTCTCACATGCGAGTCATGGACACCAACCAGAAGGCGGAAGTAATCCGCGAAACCTACAGACTCCTGGCGATCGGCGTCTTCTGCGCCATGGGCGCGGCCTGGCTGGCCTGCCGGTTTTTGCCGGTCGTCCAATTTATGGCCAGCGGGCCCGGTTGGATCTTGGCGATGTTGGGGCTGAACATGGTTCCAGGTATGGCCCTGAACGCCGCCCGGAAGCACCCCAGGAACGCCGCTATGCTTTTGGCCGGCCACGGCGCTTTTGCGGGCGTCTGCTTAAGTCCCCTGATCTTTATGGCCATGCTTCTCTCCGGCGCGGGTAGCAACGCGCCCAACCTCGTGCAATCGGCCCTGGTCATCACCGCGGCCGTTTTCTTGGGCATCTCGGGCTACATTTACCAGAGCGGCACCAACTTCAATTACGGCAAAGGCTTTGGGGTGGGTCTGGCCTGGACGCTTTTCGCGGGCATCGGAATGAGCTTCTGGTTCCCGATGAGCGGCGGTCTTCAAATGCTGATTCTTGCCGGCGTCGGCATTCTGGGCACCCTGCAGCTCCTTTGGGCCACCTCGTCGGTGCTGCACGACCCTGAGTTTGACGACCCGGCCTACGGTGCTCTGGCCCTGTTTGCCGGCCTGTTCAACCTGTTCCAGATCATCCTGAGCGTGCTCTTGCGTTCGCGCCGTTAAAAAACAGGGCGTAGCGCCGACAACGAGAAAAAGGGCCTCCCTTGAGGTCCTTTTTCTTTGTGAGGAGAGCTGCCATGATTACCACCGAAGTCATTACGCGCAAGCGTTACCGTGTAGAGCAAAATAAGAAATTCCGTATCAGGGACTGGGACGCCAATGACCGGGTGGGTCTGCCGCCGGAAACCCACCTCGTGATCGATCAAACGGCCCGCGAAATTGTGCGTATTGAAGAACTCCAAATGCGCCTGCACGCGGAGCACAAGCACAAAGTGCTGTTGGTCTTCCAGGCCACTGACACGGGCGGCAAAGATGGCTGTGTCCGGCGACTGGCCAGCGGTATGGACCCGGCCGGGTTGCGCGTTACCAGCTTCAAAGCTCCCAGCACCATCGAATACGACCACGATCCCCTCTGGCGCATTCATCCCCACGTGCCCGGCAAAGGCCAGGTTGCCATCTTCAATCGCAGTCACTATGAAGACTACCTGGTCCCGCGCGTACACAAGATTTTTGATGAAAAGCGGCTGGAGAAACGGCTGCGCCACCTGCTCCACTTCGAAGAAATGCTGGCCGATGAGGGCGTGTGCATCATCAAGTTCTTCCTGAACATCGACAAAGACGAGCAAAAAAAACGCCTTCTGGCGCGTCAAGAAAACCCGGAGAAGCACTGGAAATTCGACCTGGCTGACCTGAAAGAGCGCGATCACTGGGATGAATATCAGAAAGCCTACGAAGAGATGCTGGCTGTCACCAGCGCCGATCACGCGCCCTGGTACATCATTCCATCCAATAACAAGAAACGACGTGATCTGGTGGTGGCCACCATCCTGCGAAAGCACTTGGAAGATCTTTCTCCCCAGTTCCCTAAAGCGGCCTTCGACGTCAGTGAGTTGAAGATCAAGTAACTTCCAGAGGAAGGCGAGCCGGGGGCAAGAAGCGGTTGGTATGATTGAGAAAACCATTCCGACCGTGTTGCGCCGGGGCTTGCTGGGTATCGCCTTCTGCTATTTTGCCTCCCTGGCCATGTCGCTGGTGGGGTTCTGCTGGGATGTCAGGTTCGGCCTGTGCCTGCTGCTGCTCCAGGCCAATTTTAGCCTGTTTTATTCGATGTGCGCGCTATCGAGTACTGAAGCCCGGCGCTTTTTCTCCTGGGCGGCGCGGCTGCGCTTCCTTACGTTGGTCGTCGCCACCGTGCTGGTGACTCTCCATCCCAATGACCCCAACCAGTGGCTCTCCTGGGCCTGGGTGGTGGGCCCGCTGTGGTGGCTCTCCCACGTGCTCGGAGGGGCGGGTCTCTATGTGGTCTATCAGGAGTATCGCACGGGCGGTGTGGCCTGGTTGACGCTGGCAGTGCCGCTCTGGGTCGGATTGCTGCTGGTCAACCCGTTCGGGCTGCCAGGCTACCTGGTATTAGCCGGCTCGCTTGCCAGCATCGGCTTGCAATCGTTTCTGTTCCTGTGGCCGTTGCGGCCGGGCGCCGAGCGCCGGTCCTTCCGCTAAGCGCACCGGCCCGAGCCAGTGCTTAGGCCGGCTGGTGCTCAAGCGGACCGGGCCCAACCAGTCAGGGTTTGAAGGTAGTTCATCTGTCATAGGAGGAACCTATCCCGTCGCTCAGACTCACGGCTGTATTCCAGCTCACATTCGGACTCCAACTCACATGCTGGTGGTTTTGTCGATCTCAATCACGTAGCGGACTCGGTGCTCGTCCGGCTTTCGGTAGGGATAGGTATCCACGTTCATATAAGCCTTGGCCAGTTCGTCGATCATCTTCTCGGCGTTCGGTCCCTCTTCGTATTCGACCACGGTGCCACGCACTTCCAGATAGCGGTAGCCGTTCTTGGGATCAACAACCGAAAGGGCCACCTTGGGATTGGCGCGCATGTTGCGATCTTTCAAACGGCCTTTGGCGGAATTGACCTCCAGCTTGCCGTTCACATAGCGGAACCACACCGGAGTGGATTGCACCGAGCCATCCTCGCCCACGGTGGCCAGGTGTCCGAACAGGTTGCTGGTCAATAAATCATCGTTTTTCATCTTAGAGTCCTACTTTCTTCCAAATATCCAGATCCTTGGGCAGAAGGCGGCGCATCAGGCCCATCCTGCGCAGGGGTTGAATCAAAACATTCAAGGCTCGGGCAAACGCCGTCGGCGGTCGCCCGGTAAACTCCGGCATCACCTCGCAGGCAAACCAGACGATCGAGGAGATGACGTCCGGGCTGGCATTGGTGATTTCAAAGTGGGTGACACCAGCGTTGACGTATTTGCGAACCTGCTCGCGTATCAACTGACCTGGTCCGGCCACCACGAACTGGTTGAGCATCTCATCGGGCAGCCAGCGACAATACTCCTCGTAAAGACGCAACGACTCCGGGTCGGCCGGGTTCACCGTATGATAACCCACACCGCGCAAATGCTCAGGAGGATTCCATTCCATGCCCATTTGCTGAATGGCTGGTTCCCACACCAGCGCTCCCGCATAGGGGCGGACGGCGGCGGCCAATTGTTGGGAAGTGGGCTGCTTGTCTCCATCAAAGAGGGCAAAAGCGAACGGCACGCCCCGGTCGATGTCATTGGGATTGCGCCCTGCCTCAAGCGCCGCACGACGAATGCCAGAGAAGTATTCGTCATAGTGGCTGGGAGGGATGACCACCGGCTTCCAGCCATCGGCCACCTGTCCGGCCAGACGTTGCATTTGCGGACCCAGGCTGGCCAGGTGAATGGGAATTTTGCGCCCCCGGTAGGGCCTTACGCTAAGTCGGGCACCCTTGAGTTGGTAGAGGGGGCCCTCGTGGTCGACGGCGTGCCCCTGCAGCAGCCCATGAAAAACTTGCACGAACTCTCGGACGCGGCCGACTTTGCGATCTTTCCAGGGGATTCCAAAAGCGTCCAGATTCATCGACTCGCCACTGCCCAGGCCGACAATCAGGCGACCTTTGCTCAGCTGGTCGAGCGTGGCCGCGCGCTGGGCAAAAAGGGCCGGATGAATGCGATGCGGGTCCGATACGGCCGTGCCCAGCTTAATCTTGCGAGTCCGGGTTGCCACCGCGGCCATCACCGTCCAGGCGTCCACCGCCTCGGCCTGGTCCAGAAAGGTCAGATGATCCGGAAACCACAGCGTGTCATAACCAAGCCGTTCGCAGAGAACCGAAAGATTGAGCTGCTCCGGAAGTGGAGCATGAGCAACGATACACATTCCAAACTTGACCTGCATGGCACCTCCGCAGGGTACTTTGGGCATGCCTGGAATGGACCTCCCCCTATGTCTATCACCTTTTTATGCCTGGCCAGCTACTACAAGGGCGTGGCCTTTATGGAAGAAGCCAAGCGGCAGGGATGCCGCGTCTTACTGCTGACCGTCGAAAAGCTCAAAGGCGAGCCGTGGCCTCACCACGCCCTCGACGATATCTTCTACATGCCGGAACTGAACAAATATCCGGACATCACCCGGGCCGTAAGCTACCTGGCCAGGCATAACCAGATCGACCGAATCATCCCCCTGGACGACTACGATGTGGAAACGGCGGCGCGGCTGCGCGAACATCTGCGCCTGCCCGGCATGGGCGATACCACCGCCCGTCATTTCCGTGACAAGCTGGCCATGCGTGTCCAGGCGCGCGACGAGGGAGTGCCCGTGCCGGATTTCGTGCACGTGCTCAACCATGGCCAGGTCGACGCATTCATGAAGCGCTGCCCCGGCCCCTGGGTGCTCAAACCGCGCTCGGAAGCAGGCTCGGTAGGCATCAAGAAATTACACCACGCCCAGGAAGTCTGGGATGCCATCGAGGGCCTGGGTGACCTTCAGTCCTATTACTTAATGGAGCAGTATGTAGCCGGCGACGTCTACCATGTCGACTCCATCGTCTACGACCGCAAGATTTTGTTCTCACAAGCCCACCGCTACGGCATGCCGCCCTTCAACGTGTGGAACCACGGCGGCGTGTTCAGCACCAAGAGCCTGGACAAGGAAGCTCCGGAACTCGGTGGCCTGCTGGCCGTCAATGACCAGGTGATTCGGGCCATGGGTCTGGTGCGCGGCGTCACCCACGCGGAATTCATTCGCGGAGGCGACGGCAAACTTTACTATCTCGAGATGGCCGCCCGTGTCGGCGGGGCCAACATCGACGTCCTGGTTGACAAAGCCACCGGAGTGAACCTGTGGGCCGAGTGGGTGAAACTGGAGCTGGCCAACTTCCACGGCCAGCCCTACAAGCCCCCCAAACGGGCCTTCGGACATGCCGGCCTGATGTTGTGCCTGTCCAAGCAGGCCGAGCCCGATCTGTCTTACTACGACGACGCGGACGTGGTCTGGAAGCTGAAAAAGAACCATCACGCCGGCCTCATCGTCAACAGCCAGACGGCCGAACGGCGCGACCAGTTGGTCGAGCGCTACCTCAATCAATTGGGCTATGACTTCCTGGCCATCGCTCCGCCGACCGAAACCGCGGTTTGACCTTCCACCACGCGGTCGAGACCGGGTGGGGATGGGTAGTGCTGGAATGGAACGATCAGGGCCTGCTGCGCAGCAGGTTGCCCGGTCCATCGACTCCGGCAGGGCAACCTGCCCCCCTGCCTGACTGGTTGGTGCCGGTCGCGGAGTGGATGCGCTCTTTTTTTGCCGGGCTCAAACCCCCTGACATCGACTTCCGGCCGGTTGCCTGCAGAGAGGCGGACTGGGAGGTCTATCAGCACACGATCGCCATCCCCCCGGGGAAAACGCGCACTTATGGGGAAATCGCGGCCCTTTGCGGCAAACCCGGGGCTGCCCAGTGGGTTGGTCAGGTGCTGGGGAGCAACCCCTGGCCACCCCTGGTCCCTTGCCATCGGGTCATCGGGGCGAATGGTCAGATGACGGGCTTTTCCGCGCCGGGAGGGGTGGACAGCAAACGCCGCATGCTGGACATGGAACTGGGTCGAGAACAGGGCGAACTTTTCGCGTAGGAGCCGTCTAACGGAGGGCAGAAGCTCTTGAGGCTTTGAAAACAACCCTTGGCGCGCTGATCCTCAGTGTGGGACTGTCCGGCTGCCAGACTGCTCCTGAAAAGCCGGCCACCCCCGTGGCGCAGCCGCGAGTGGTTAGCCTGACCCCCAATCTCACCGAGATTCTCTTTGCCTTGGAGGCCGGTCCCCAGGTGGTCGGCGTGACCGGCAACGACCACTTTCCTCCGGAAGTGGACCGCCTCCCCAAAATCGGCGATATGCAACTGAACTACGAGGCTCTGCTACAACTGCACCCTGACCTGGTGGTCTACGATCCCTCGCTCAATCGCCAACATCTGGCTCAACTCCAGAAGCTAGGACTCCATCTGGAACCTCTGTCCACTCAGACTTTGCCAGAGATGCTCGATTCCATCGCTCGCCTCGGCGTCAAAGTCGGCAAGCCGGACCAGGCCACCCGGCTGGTGGCCAAGCTCCGGGAGGAATTGGATCTGTGCAGAAAGCGCCGCGACAAAATGAGCTATCGGCCCAAGGCCCTGGTGGAAATTTGGAATGACCCTCTGGTCACGGCCGGGCAGGGCTCCTACTGCACCGAGGTCCTGGAACTGGCCGGCTTCCACAATGTCGTCACCCGGCCCGGTTATCCGACGGTCGACCTGGAAGAACTGCAGCGCCTGGATCCCGAGGTCCTGGTGTTAACCCATTCTTTGCCTCAGACTCCTGGATGGAAACGATTGAAGGCCGTACAGAATCAGCGCGTATTGGAGGTCTCCGAAGACCTGCTGGTTCGTCCCGGACCGCGAGTCATCGAGGCTCTGCATCGCCTGCAAGATTGGTTGGAGCTTCGCCAGCCCGTTCCCCGTGCGTAGCTGGCTGTTGCTGGGCTTGCTCGCCCTGCTGACGCTGGTGACCCTGGGATTGTGCTCGGGAGCCTACCCGCTCACGCTCGGCCAGGTGTGGAGCATTCTGCTGCAAGGACCGGGGGGAGGCCCCGAAAACGTGGTGGTCTGGCAATTGCGCCTGCCCCGTCTGCTCCAGGCGATATTGGTGGGCGCCTGCCTGAGCACGGCCGGTGCGGCCTTCCAGTCGCTGTTGCGCAGTCCGCTGGCCGACCCTTACCTGACCGGCACTTCGGCCGGCGCCTCCTTGGGCACGGCCCTCGCCGTCGTGCTGGGCCTGGCCTATGGCCTTTATCCGGTGTGTGCCTTCGCCGGCGCCCTGGGTGCGGTGCTGTTCGTAACCCGACTGGCCCGCATCCGACAGGGCGTGCGTCTGGAAGATTTTCTGCTGGCCGGAGTCATGGTCAGCACGCTGCTGGGAAGCCTGGTCAGCCTGCTGATGGTGTTGGCGGGACGCGAGTTGGGCCGACTGGTGTTCTTCCTGTTGGGCAATCTTTCGGGCAGCAACTGGCCACTGCTGGGCTGGTGCGTGCCTCCCTTCCTGCTGGGGGTGGGATTGCTGGTGTGGAACGCCTATCCTCTGAACTTGCTCAGCCTGGGCGAGGACCTGGCGGCGCCCGCCGGGGTGCCCGTGGAGAAGGTCAAGCTCCAGGTTCTACTGGCGGCCACCTTGCTGACGGCCTCAGCGGTGGCGTCCTCCGGGCTGGTGGGCTTTGTAGGCCTGGTGATTCCTCATCTGTGCCGGCTCTGGGTGGGCCCGGATATGCGCAAGCTGTTGCCCCTGGCGCTGGTCTGGGGCGGCGTTTTCCTGCTGGGGTGCGATTGGTTGACCCGGTTAGCTCCCCAGGAACTACCGGTGGGGGTGATCACCGCTCTGGTGGGCGCTCCATGGTTTCTCTGGCAGCTGCAGCGAGAGCGAAAATGCTAGAAATTCGAGAATTGTCCTTTGCCTACCCTGGGGGCCCGGAGATACTCCGCCAAGTTGAAGGCAGCTGGCAAACGGGAGAAATCCTGGGGCTGCTGGGTCCTAACGGCTCGGGCAAATCCACCTTGCTGCGAGTTCTGGCCGGCCTGCTGCCCTATGCCGGCTCCATCCAGTTCGACCACCAGGAACTCTCGGAACAAACGGGAGCCTGGCGCGCCTCACGGCTGAGCTACCTGCCTCAGCAACTGGGCTTCGAGCAGCCTTTTAGCGCCGCCGAAGTGGTGATGATGGGCCAGTTTCATCGACTCGACCGCTGGGGCGGCGGCGGCTCCCAAGACCTGGTCCAAGAGTGCCTGCAGCGGGTGGGAGCAGGCCATCTGGCCGACCGAGCGGTGACCCGCTTGTCCGGGGGCGAACTGCAGCGCGTGCGGCTGGCTCAGGCCCTGGCCCAGGATGCCCGGGCCTGGCTGCTGGATGAGCCCACCTCGGCCATGGACTTGCATCAGCAATTGGAATTGCTGGAGCTATTTCGGGAACTACGCGAGCAGGGTAAGAGTTTGCTCTTAGTGCTGCACGATCTGAACCTGGCCCGGCGAGTGTGCTCTCAGGTCTGGGTCATGGATTCCGGTCGCGTGCTGGCTCGAGGAACTCCCGATGAGGTCTTCGCCAGCAGCCAGTTTGAGAGAATTTTTCAAGTCAAGATGGAGGTTTTTCGCGACAAAGAGGGCGATTCAGTTTTGTGGCCCAAAAAATTGACGGATTTCGAATCCTCTGATACCGTTTAAAAGTTGCCGGAAGCCTTCCTCGGAAGGCGGCCGGTTGGCTCGCTTCGGCGGGCTGAAGTCGCGACGATCGCGATGGAGAGGAGGTGGGTGCCATTCCTAGTTCGAGTAAGCATCCCACTTCCGGAGGAGTGGGCAAGTAAAGGTCAATTGACCCTTACTTTTTTGGCCTCCGGCCGGCAGGCACCTTCGGGTGCCTGTTGTGTTTTCAGGGGTTTTTCAGGGACCATTGAATAAATTCCGACTATGAAACGCCTGTTGCTGCTAGGTCTGCTGGTGTATCCGTCCGCCGCCGACCCGATTGTTTCGGGAGATTGGACGATCGACGCCCAGCCGATGGATGAGCAGCGCGCCCGCGTGGAAGCCTGTTATCAAGAAGCCAGCCAGGAAGATAATTATTGGCGGGCACGCCTGGATGACAAGAAAGTGGAACTGTCAGCCCATCGCGACTTCGTTGGTCCCCTTCAAGCCGAGGTCGACCTGGAGCAGAGCTGGCAAACGGAACTGGAGCAAAGGCGAGCCCAGGTCACGGTGAGCATCCCTGACTATCACGGCTGGGCCACTGGCCTGACCAGTCGCTGGGATTACGCGGGAGAGCAGTGGTCCACTCCACAGCTACGCGGCTGGGTGGCCACCCCAGAGCTGTCGGGCTGGTCGGCTCGGGGCGAGTTGACCACGACCAGCGAAAGCCGCGGCTATCTGGCTCGTCTGTGCAAGCGAATCGGACGCGGACAGCTCCAGGTGGAGACGGCAGTGCTGGAAAAGGATCACCTGCAGCGCCGGTGGCTGGCCCGCTATCAATGGAATCTGGCGCGCGGGACCAGCTTTTCCACCAGCGGCAGCCGCACAAAACTGGAAGGCACGGTGCAAGACAAGCTCGAGGCCACGCTGGAGGTTCACTTCTAATGGAAAAAATGTCGACCCAGGAGATCTGGGATTTTTGCGATTCCAAGCCGGGTTGGGCGGCGCTGACCAGCCTGGACGCGGACGGGTTCCCCCACACGGTGGCCATTGGCTACTTCCGCCTCGAGGGAACTCTTTACTGCGGTTGCCGGGCAGGCACTCATAAGTGCCGAAACATCGCGGCCAACCCAAAAATCTCGCTGATGCTCGACCATCGCGAAGAAGTGCGGGGAGTGGTCTTTCAAGGAATGGGGCGAGTCATCGAAGATGCGGCCGAATTGCTGGAAATTAAGTCCCGCCTGGCCGATTTGCGGGGGGAGCAACGTCCGACCACGGTGGCTCCCGGAATCGCCTATATCGAACTCAAGCCGGAGCGAATTCGGAGCTGGAAGCGTCAATGATGCTCCAGATCCATTGAAGATTCTGCTGCTGCTGCTGGTTGTTCATCGTCTCGTCCTCTTTCGTCTCGGTTGATAACCTGACCATAGGCGATCGATTGCTGCCAAAGTACTACAAAGGCCCCGGGAATGTTAAATTTTTGCTTCCAGGGGGCGTTGCTTTGGCGACGAACGGGGGTCCTCTATGCGCGGTGCGGTGATTTTTAACGGGAACATTCAGGCGGAGGCCGACTTTGTGGAGCGAGCGGCCCTCACCCTCAAAAGTTCGCGCCACTCGGACCCTTCGGTGGCGAGCGCCGGCAAGGTGGTTCTGGTAACAGCCGGCTGGACCGACAACGAATATCAAGAAGCACACATTAAGAAGGCTCTCTATGGAATCGGGATTCAGCCTGACTTTCAAGACGGCCACGATGCCAACGTAAAAAATTTAGCCCTCTATCATCGCTACCAGCAGTTCTTGGAGGATCGGCCCGGCCTGGCCGCCTCCTGGCAAGAGTGCGAGGCGATGATGGAAGGCGCTCGCTCGCAGTATCTGGAAAAAAACAGCTTCTTCTGCGCTTCCCTGAGACGTTCGCTACAGCGACTGCGGGATTATCTTCCCAAGGACTCACTGGCGGATATTCTCGACAACACTCTGCTCTTCTCGGGTGCACGAGGCCGCCTGGTCAGTTTCCTCAGCAATGAACTGCGAGAAATGCTGCAGCTTTTACAAGCCAACGACGATCGCATGGTGCAGCTGCTCACCGACCTGGACGAGCAATTTGCCGAGGAAACCGGACTGGCTTACGATCCACTCTGGATGAAAGTCCGCCAGGAGTTGAGCGATTGCATCCTTTCGGCCAACTCCATCTTTCTTTTCGGCGGGAATCTGGGGGTTTTGCACCGCTGCCTTACCTTCTTCCGCTTGCGCCAACCCTTGTTGGAGGCGCTGAGGCGAGGCACCACCTTTTACACGGTCTCGGCCGGATCGCTGATGTGCTGCGAGCGCATCATCATCTACAACGACTTCGAACACGAGCGGGAATTCCAGCTCTACGACCGGGGCTTTGGATTGATCCGTGAATTACAGCTGTTTCCCCACTGCATGGATCGCATCCAGACCGACGACCGTGACAATCTTACCTATCTTTCCCATCGCTTTCGCCACCGTGTCTGCGTGGGTCTGAACCAGGAATCGTTCCTGGAAGTGCAGTTTTCACCAGAAGTCAAGGCCACTTCGCTGGGAACGCGTGATGGAGTCTACGTTTTTGACCGTCACGGAAACAAGGCCCGGTACAACGCGGGAGAAACTATACTTCCCAGGTATGAGTAAGGAACGTCTTCAGGTAAACGGCCAGCATGCGCAGTTGGGCCGGCTTCATATCTCCGAACTCCATGCCATACAGGTAATGCTTGCCCTGAGGGCGAGCCTTCACCAGCGTTCCTGACACGTCCAGGCCCGGCAGCTTGTCGTAGGGGCCGATTCGAATGGTAATCTCGCCTAAGGGGAGCTTGTCGCGGTATTCAAAAAGCGCGCCGCCTACCCCCAGGTTCTGGATGCGCATTTCGTGGCGGGAATTGTCGGGGCGCTTGACAGTGCCCTCCAGAAAGACTTCGGCGCGCACCCAGGTTCGTTTAGAAAGCAGCGATTCCGGGCGAAATCCCAGTTGCTTCATCACCCCCTTGACCCAGGTTCGAGCCATTTTCTTCGGGTCGGTGGCGTAGACCAGACCAGCATAGGTCACAAAACTCTTGTCC
>JALHOV010000239.1 GCA_022842865.1 Vulcanimicrobiota bacterium
CCGGCCGGTAGCGGATCGTTGACCATGACGAAGCGGCGGTCGCGTGGAGAGACCACGGTCAGCGTCACCATGTAGGTTTCGCCGGCTTTGAGGGCGGCCGGGAAGCTGTCGCCTTTGACCGTGGAAATTTTCTTAAGCACGGCTAACCCTTCGTCGCGAGCCGGAGGTTCTTTCGCCGCCACGTAGGACAGGCGCATTTCATAATAGAGCCGCCCGGAGCCGATTTTCTTAAGACCGACGGCCAGACGTTCAACCGCCGTGGCAATCGGCTTGGTGGTTTGTTCGACCTTGAGCTCCCGCCCCAAGAAGGAGACCTTCTGGACCTGTTCTTTGCCCACGAAAGCGGTCGCCTCGAAATTAGGACGATCCTTCTCCTGGGTGGCGAAGTATTGGTAAAGGGTCTCCATCACCCGAGCGTTATCGTGGGTGTCACCCCAATCTCCGTCTTTGGTGCGAGCTTCCATCAACCAGGCAACCACTTTGCTAGCCTGCGGATAGCCTTGGGGGGAATCCATCAGGGCCTTGAGGGCCAGCGCGGTCAACTTGTTGTTGGAAGAGAACGTCCAGTAAGACTGCTTCTCGTTGCCGTCGACAAAGTAAACGGTGTTCGCCTCCACCTTGGCGGAGTTGATCAGGTCCTGTTGCAACAGGTCCAGGTCTGCCTGGCTGGCTCCCAGCTTGCGGCCGGCCAGCAACAGGTAAACGCGACCCTCCAGCGGCACGTCCGCGCGCGAACGCAGCAAGTTGTTGAAGTAGGATAGCCCGTCAAATTCGCCCAGGCTCAACGCGTAGAGCGCGAAGCAGCGCAGAGTGCGCGCTTCCGCCGGCCGGGTCCATTTGCTGTAATCTTGCGGGTTGTTAAGGTAATCCTTGAGGAAGGAGCGGGCAATATCGATCTGGCTGTTCTCCACCGAAAGACCGGCCTTACGGGCCATGTAGAAGGTCTCCAAGGCGTAACTTGTCAGGTAGGGGTCGGGCTTGCCGCCATCATAGTAGGTATAGCCTTTCTCTCCGGCGGCAAAGCTGGTGGTGTCCTGGATCCATTTCTGGAGCGGATCCTCCTTGCGGTCCTGATCCAGGGCCCGGGCCAGATCGCGTGCCGATAGACCGGCACGAATCTGGCTCAAACGCGGCTCCAAACCATAAATCACGGTGTTTTCCAGCTCCTTCAACGGACCCTCCAGACCCACCAGGGCGCTGCTCGAGAGCAGCAACCGCAGCATCCCGGTGCCCGGGCTCATGGGAGATGGAACCACCATTTCCACCGCCGCCGATTCGGCCGTGGACCCGCTGGTGCTGACGTGCTCGAGAATGACCGACTGTTGCAGCTTGAGCGGCAGAGTCAAGCCGTCATTGTAATCGCCACCTTGCGCCTGGAAGTTGAACTTGGCATCCCCCAGTTTGTCGGCCTGGAAGTGGAAAAGCACTTCCTGCTCTTTGCCGGCCGCCAGTTCCACCGTCTTGCTGCCCTCGCCCTCGAGCTTTACGCCTTCGGGGTTGGCGCTGACTTTCACCGAGAGCTTATTGGAGGTATTGTTGCGCACCACCACGCCGGCCTGGAAGTCGTCGTTGAGCCGGGCGAAATCCGGGACCGAGGGCTGCAACAGCAGCGGTTTAGCCACTTCGAACTTGGCTTCCGCCGAGCCGAAGTGAGAGTTGATGGTCTGAGCCAGAGCCATCACCTTGAAGGTGGTGAGATTATCCGGCAGCTTGAAACGCGCCTGCGCCTTCCCTTGCGAATCGCTGGTCAAGCTGGGATTCCAGTAGGCGGTATAGCGAAAGTCATCGCGACCTTCGGCCGCGTCAAATCCACCGCCGCCACCGGCATTTTTGCCCTTAGCGCCATAGGAACGCAAACCGATCACGTCCATGCGAGTCTCGCAGGTGGTCACTCCCAGGGCCCGCGCTCCATAAAACGAGCTGAACCAATCCGGAAGCGTATAACCGGTTAGCGCCAGCACGCCCTGGTCAGGCACCGCCACGGTAAGTTCGGACTCTACGGGAGCCCCTGCGGAGTCGGTCACCTGGAAATCGGCCACCACCTCATCGCCGGGTTGATACTTCTCTTTGTCGGTCTTGATTTTGACGGTCAGGCGTTTTTCCTCGGGGGCTACGGCCAGGTTGATGTAACCCAGCTTGAAGCGGGGTTTGCTCAGATCCTGACCGTCCGGGCCAAATTCTTGCTTGGGATTGCGACCCTGCAGCAGAATGACCGAAACGTAGACGTTGGGCAGATGGCGGGAGGTCAGAGGCACCTTGATGGTCGGCGCCGTGCCCGTCAACTCCACCACCCGGCGCTCCAAGACATGGTCGCGCTCCAAGGTCACCAAAGCGCGCGTTCTCTCGTACGGAGACTTGATCAGGATGGTGGCGGTGTCGCCGGGTTTATAGGACTTTTTGTCCGATACCAGTTTGATGGTATCGTCCTCGCTGCGCTCCCAGGCCACGTAGTCGCTGCCTTCCGCGTAGAAGCCACTTTCACTGACGACGGCGTTTCCGCGGCTATCCTGGGCGCTGGCGCGCACGATGTAGTAACCGGCTTTGGGGGGCGTGAACTCGACCGCCAGCGGCTCGGTGGAAGTGCGCACACTTTTTTCTTCGACTTTTTCGTCCTTGACCTCGCTGACCCAGCGATAGCCGCCCGACTCATCGCCTTTCTGCACGGAGTTCCACTCGCGTCGCACCAGTTCGAGCTTGAGATTGACGCCTTGTTGCCGGTCCCCCTCGGGGCGAACGGCCACCACCTCGAACTTGTGGGCCTGGCCGGCCGGGCCAAAGGTGGCTTCGTTACGCAATCCTAACTGAAACTCACCGCGATAGAGGGGGATGACTTTGCGGCCCGACAAGGTCTGGCGATTGGGCGCAGTGGCACCGCCCTCCACCACCAGATTGGCGCTACCGCGAAAGGGAATTTTTTCCAAGGCGATCTCCTGATGCAGCAGGCCTTTGTCGTCCAGGTCGCCCTTGCCTGAAGCCAATTCCTTGGACTCATCCTGATGCTCTTCATCCCAACTGAGACCGAAAGCAAAGCCTTCGTAGCCGTCAGGACGGAGGTCGGAAGGCTCCAGGCGGGCCGTCCAGGTAGCCGGCCGCTCGTTCATGGGGGCGCCGAACAGATACCAGCCCTTGATGTCCACCTGAGCTTTGTCGCCCATCACGTAGAAAGGCTTGGCGCTATTGACGGTTACCTCAAACTGAGCCGGCTTGAAAGCCTCCACCTGGAAACCGACCGTGGCCAGCGTATCCGACCACTTCAGGCTCTTCTCCAAGCTTTCGGGGAGGCGATACTCGACCCGATAAAGTCCCGTCACCGAATCGTTTTTGAGACTCAAGCTCTGGTCAAAACCGCCAAATCGATTGATAGGCAACTGCCCTTTCGTCACCTCCCGATCGCGGCTGTCAAAGACCTTATAAAAAACCTTATCCACTCCGGCCGGCAATTTCCAGCTGCCTTCGGCCATTTCGCGCAGCGAACCCTTGAGTTCGACCACCTCTCCCGGCTTGTACACGCCCCGCTCAGCAAAAGCAAAGGCCTGAAAGGTGCGGGCATACTGGTTGGTGGTGTAGTCGATGTTGAACGCCCAGGGACCGACGCTGTTGTAACCGGCGCTGTGCACGTACGACTGCGAGTCACCACTCTTAACGAAGACCCAGAGATCGGGCGGGTTCCACTCGTCGCTTTTGGTCAGGCCCAGCTTGCCCCAACCGGGCGCCTGGCAGAAGCCTTCGCCATCGGTGCTGCCGGACCAGAGTTTGTTGCCCTCGGCGCCATACAATTCCACCTGGGCGTTGCCCACCGGTTTTGCATCCTTGAGACTGGTGGCGTAAATCATGCAGTTTTCGGCCGAGAACTTGGCGGTGACCCCCACATCCGTGACGGCCACCAGGCTGCGCATCGACTGGCTGTCGGCATCTGTCTGGACGTAATAGTAACCACCGCCCGGTAGCGAAACATTGCGCTGCTGTTCCTCATTGCGGCGGGTTACGCCACCAAGGTTCACGGTCTGACTGAACCCCCCCGGTGGAGCATAGGCTTCCGAGCTATAGAGCGCCTTCCCCGAGTTGGTAACGTTGATCACCTCAGCCGGGCTCAGTTTTTTCAGCTTGGCCGTGACCTTCTCCATATTACGCACGCCATAAGGAAGCTTGCGCGGCCCGTTCAGCTCCAGGACACCGCTTCCCTCCGGACCCTGCAGCATCTCCCGGTAATCCGAAGTGGTGAGCTTGAATTCCTTATCACCATTGAGCTTTGCGCCATAACGGTCGACCAGCCCGTCGCCAAAGCGCAGGGTGTAGGTAGAGTTGGGTTTCAAGGTGCCGCCCAGGTAGCACTCGGCACTAACGTAATCGTCGCCGGTTTCAAAATCAGGCAGCTCTACCGGAGGTTCGATGGTCAAATTCTTGCGCAAAACCGCCGGCGAAACCGAGGTGGTGAACTGAACGGAAATGCCTCCTTCCGGGTCGATGGTGTTCTTCGTAGCCACCAGAGAGAAAGGTTTGCGCGTAGTGAAGTCATAGGAACGCTCGCTGGGGGTGCCTTCCGGCCCGCCCATCCCTTTCATTCCGCTGAGCAGCAGCAGCGAGGTCAACTCCCCGGGGCGAAGCGGGCTCTCCGGCGTGATCACCACTGCGTTCTCAATCGGTCCTTCGACCAGACCGTTCGGGCGCGGCAACTCATAAGCATCCTGGACGTCGGCGGCCTTCGATTCCGCCTTACGGTCCTCTTCGGTGTAGGCGCGAACCTGGACTCCCTGGGTGTCGCTGCCCTGACGCAGCTTGATGGAGGAGCGGATCTCTTCGGGTTTTACCGGTTGGTTGAAATGCAGGTAGATCGGTTCGTCCACCCCCTGCATCCCGGAATTTTCCATCGGCAAAGAGTGAGCCAGGGCCACCGTCGGGGTCACGAAAGCGAAAGTGAAGTCCTGTGCCAGTTGCTGCTCAGCCCACGACTTCAGTCCTTTCTTGACGGTGACTTGAAAGCGGGTGCCGTAGGGTAACTTCACCTTCGGCTCAAAAACCAGCGTAGCGGTGCCCTTCCAGCGGAAGCGGCCCTCAATCTTTGGGGTGATTTCTACAAAATCCACGTTGACGTCGGTGGAAACAGGCCTCAAGGGAACCATGGGCTGGTTGAAAGCCATCACAATCGACTGAGCCTGGTCGAGGTCGCCCATGTCGCCTTGGGGAGAGGCCAGCACCACTTCGACAGGCCTTTTTTCGCCGAGCGGAAGAACGTCCAGCAACTCCTTGGGCAGCTCTTGCTGCAGGTTCCCAGGCCCGGTGCGTGTGCATCCCGTAATTCCCAGAGCTACCAATCCGCAACAGAGTGCGGCCAACCGGCGGGGTCGATTCACGATTCTCCTTCTTTCTCCAGTCCATTTGGACTGTTTAACTGCGCCTATTTTAGTAGGACTGCATCACTCAGAATAGGGTCCAGGTCACACTGTGTCGTTTTCGAAATGGTTTACTTTCACCCCCTCGAAAACAATCTCTGTGAGCGAAAATCAACCGATGTCCAGCCAACACCTCGTCCATCGTTTCGAGATTTTGGACCAGCTCCTGCGCGGCACCCCTCTCAAGGACATCCTTTTGAACGTGAGCGCCATGATCGAGCAGACCCATCCCTCCTATCGCTGCTGCATTCTTCTGGCCGAACCAGTTAAGAACCAGTTGCGGGGCTGTGTCGCACCAAGTTTGCCAGCCGAGTTCGCACAAGCCTTCGATCTTTTGCCCATTGCCGCCGACGGATGCTGCTGCGGCAGAGCAGCGGCCCTGAAAGAGCCTGTACTGGCCTCGAATCTCTCGGAGATGTCGGAGTTGGCGAGCGACCGTGACCTGCTCGACCGGGCCGGAGTGGTGTCCTGCTGGTCCTTTCCCGTGCTGACCGAGGACCGAACCTTGCTGGGCACCTTCTCGGTGCTGCGCGGCCTGGAAGGATTGCCCGAAGAAGCGGACTTGGAGCGAATGCATGAAGGGGTCGACCTGACGCGGCTGGCCTTGGAACGCCAGGAACGCCTGGAAACCATCTTGATGCTGGACAAGTCCTATTTCAGAACGCGCACCTCCATCTGTTTCTGCGACACCAGACAACCTCATTTGCCCATCTATCGAGCCAATCATGCACTCTGTGAATTGTTGGGAGTGAACCCCGATGGACGCCCGCTCCACGAGTTTTTCCCTGAAAAAGAAGCCTTTCATCCTCTTCCTTGTCAGGCGGGTCGCCAGTTGATGACACTGGGCCAGCGTCTGGACGGCAGCCAGTTCCACTGCGAGATCAACATGGTTCCGGTCGTTGACGAGTACGGAGAGCTGAACCGACTCTTTTTAACCCTGCACGATGTCAGCGAGCGCATTATCAGTGAGCAGGCCCTGGCCGAGAGCGAAGCGCGGTTCCGGCGTATCTTTGAGGAGGTGCCTCACGTGGCGGTGCGCGGCTGCGCTCCCGACGGGAAAGTGCGTTTTTGGAACAAGGCTTCGGAGAAGCTCTTTGGATACCAGGCCGAGGAAGCGTTGGGCCAGATGGTTCCACGGCAGGGCGACTACCACTACTCCTATTCCAACGAATATGAGCTTTACCGCAAAGACGGCAGTCTGGTACCGGTTTTCGGCACCACGGTTCCTCTCCAGATTCCGGGTGTCGGGATGGAAGTCTACACCCTGGAGATCGACCTGACTCAACTGAAAGAAACCGAGCGGGAAAGGATTCAACTCCTGCAACTTTTGCTGCAAGCCCAGAAGATGGAAGCTTTGGGTCAATTGACCGGGGGCATCGCCCACGATTTCAACAATATTCTGTCCACCATTCTGGGCAACCTGGAACTGGCCCGGCACGACCCGAATCCGAGCGTGCTGGACGAGATCCAGCTTGCCGCCGAACGAGCCCGCGATTTGACGCAGCGTATGCTTTCTTACAGCCATCCCCATCCGGCCAGCCGCCTGGCCACATCCCTCCCCGAGCCAATTCGCGACGTGTGCAGGATTCTCTCCGCCGTTATACCGTCCAGTATCCAGTTACGGCTCGAGTTGAGCGAGCAGGCCCCGCCCGCCCAGCTTGACCCGGTGGAACTACACCAGATCCTGACCAACCTCATCATCAATTCTCGGGATGAGCTGCCCGGGCAAGGACTCATCGAGGTCGGTCTGCGTTACGCGGAACTAGAAAACTTAGTGTGCAGCTCTTGCCTGCGCCCCGTGGAAGGCCCTCTGGTGGAAGTCTGGGTGCGCGACAGCGGGCCGGGAATCCCGGACGAAGTTCGTTCGCGCATCTTTGACCCTTTTTTCACCACCAAAGGTGTGGGCAAAGGGACCGGCCTGGGTTTGGCCGTGCTCCACCGACTGGTGCACGAGCGCGGCGGTCACGTCGTGCTTGCCCCGGGACCCGGCGCCCATTTTCGCGTGCTGCTGCAACCGGCCGCGAATTCACCAGCCCCTCTAGCCGTGGCGGCCGAGCCTCTGGAGAAGGTGGCCCGCATCATGGTGATCGACGATGAACCGATGTTGGCCCGAATGCTGGGCAAGCTGCTGACCAGCCGCGGCTACGAGGCCGAGGTGTTCACCGACAGCAGGTTGGCCTGGGAAGCTTTCTCGGCCGAGCCGGGGGCCTATGCGGCCGTGATCACCGACCAGACCATGCCCAATAAGACCGGAGATGTCTTCGCTCGCGAAGCCCTGGGCTTGCGGCCCGACCTGCCCATCTTGCTGTGCACCGGTTTCAGCGAGCGCATCGACGCGAACACCGCCCTCGCGATGGGAATCCGCTTTTTTTTCCAGAAGCCCGTGAAGCCGGCCACGCTGTTTGAAGCCCTGGCCCAGGTAGTGCCGGCTCCAAAGGAGAACCCCTGAGTCCTAAGCCCCCCGTTTTCAAGGAGATCTATGGTAGAGAAAAGTCACGAAGGCGACCCCCTCACGCTCGAAGCCGAGATGAGCGAGAGCGAGCAGATGTATCTGATCACCACCGCGATGTTGATCGAAGACGGCATGGAGCAGCCTGTTCCTCTGCCGGCTCTGGCCCAGGCCCGCTCGATTATGCCCGCCTCGGTCAACCAGATGGTCCGCAAGCTGGCCGACGAGGGTCTGGTCACCTACATTCCTTACAAGGGAATCGTTTTGACGCCCGCTGGAACGAACATCGCCACCCGTATACTCCGCTACCGACGCCTGTGGGAAGTATTTCTGGTCAAAAAGCTCAAGCTGGCCCTGGCCCCCGCCGACCAATTGGCCTGCCGCCTGGAGCATCTGACCACCGACGAGGTGGCCGACCGCCTCAGCGACTATCTGGGCGACCCGCAATTGTCTCCGCAAGGAAAGCCGATTCCGCGGGCGCCGCGCGAGGACGATGTGAGCGCCGGCCTGTGCGTGAATCAGACGCGGGTCGGCCAACGCAGCCGGGTGCTCCAGCTCAAGGGCGAGGGCGTTGCCCGCGGCTTCCTTCAGGGCGAAGGCATTCTCCCAGGCGCGGTGGTGACGGTGCTGGCGCTCGGCGGCGACGGTTCGGTCCTGTTGGAAATCGATGGCCGCCATACCCACCTGGCCGCCACCATTGCCGACGCCGTGCTGGTCATCTTACAGGACTGATGTTCAGCTTTCACCCAGAGGAAGTGCGTGTATTGGGATGCTTGATCGAAAAGCGCTTCAGCACCCCCGACAACTACCCGCTCAGTCTCAACTCGCTGGTCAACGCCTGCAATCAGTCTTCCAACCGCGATCCGGTCGAGGTCTACGAGCCGGGTGCCGTGGATGCAGCCCTCAAGTCCCTGCGGGCTCAAAATTATGCTCTAATTTTTACGGGGGCCGATTCGCGGGTGGCCAAGTTCAAGGAAAGCCTTTGTGAAAAACTGAATTTGAGCAGGCCGTTAGCCTCGGTGCTGGCCGAACTCATGCTGCGTGGACCGCAAACGGGTGGCGAGCTGCGATCCAGGACCGCCCGTATGTTCGAATTTCCCGACCTGGCCGCCGTCGAGGCCGTGCTTCAGGAATTAGCCGACCGCGAGCTGATCGTCCAATTGGCCCGCCAACCCGGCAAACGCGAAGCCCGCTGGGCCCACCAACTGTGCGGCCCTGTCGACCCCGGCGAATCCCTCCCCGAGTCCCAGCCCCGCTCGACTGCGCTGGAGGAACGAGTCACCGCCCTGGAAGAGCGCCTCGAAGAAATCCTGGAAAAACTCAACCGCCTCCTCCCCCTGCTCGACTAAGAACCTTTCCCGCGTAGGCCGACAGCGCATAGGCACGCGACACTCTCCCCGGAGAAAGTCTGGTCGCGAAGGGGGGATTACGGACCTGCCCGTTTTTCCGTCCCCCCGCTGGCCAGCCACCAGAGCTTGCGCAGAATGAGCCGGCCTTCGCCCCGGTATCTAGCGGGCCGAGGCTCCAGGGCGTCTCCCTCATCTCCCTTCGAGACCCACCAGGATCCGGCGCCAGTGTCGCAAGCCCGCGCGGCTTGCGTTAGACTTTCGAGGGCATGACGCCCGGGACCAGAAGGCACTCCTTATGAAGACGAGTTTGGTAGAGATTTTTAAGGTGGGCCTGGGGCCTTCCAGTTCGCATACGGTGGGGCCGATGAAGGCGGCCAGGCATTTCCTTGGCCTGGCGCCGGCCGAAACGGCTCGCTTCGAAGGACATCTCTTTGGCTCGCTAGCTCTGACGGGGAAGGGACATGCCACCGATCGCGCCGTGTTGCTGGGTATGCAGGGCGAGACCCCGGAGGGGGTGGACGTGGGGCGCGTAGCCGAACTCCTCGAGGCCATCGACCCTCAGCGCTTTTCAGTACATTTCCATAATGACGAATGGATGCCGGAACACCCCAATGGAATGAAGTTACGAGCCCTGGATGCGGAGGGCATGTGCTTACGCGAGCAGGCCTACTATTCCGTGGGCGGGGGCACCATCCGGCTGGCAGGGGAAGACACCGAAACCCGGGAAACGCCCGAGACACCTCACCCCTACGGCTGCGCCGACGAATTGCTGCGCCTGGGCGAAGAAAAGAATCTGCCCATCTGGCGCATAGGCCTGGAGAACGAGTTAGCCTGGAGACCGCAAGCGGAAATCGACGAGTGGCTGGAACGCATCTGGCGGGTCATGCAAGAATGCGTTGAGCACGGACTGGGCACTCAGGGCACCCTGCCGGGGGGCCTGCAGGTCCACCGCCGGGCCCGCAGCCTGGCCGCCGCTCTTGATCCCCAAGATGGCCTCTCCCCCCTGGATTGGGTGCAGGCGTTCGCGCTGGCCGTCAATGAGGAAAACGCCGCCGGCGGGCGAGTCGTGACCGCTCCCACCAACGGGGCGGCCGGCATCGTTCCGGCCATGGCCCTCTATTACCAGCGCTTTGTGAAAGGCGCGGACCACGAGGGTATACGCCGCTTTTTGCTAACCGCCGCGGTATTGGGGCAACTTTACAAAGAAAACGCTTCCATCAGCGGGGCCGAAGTCGGCTGCCAGGGCGAAGTGGGAGTGGCCTGCTCCATGGCCGCGGGTGGCCTGGTAGCCGCCCGAGGCGGATCCAATCGGCGCATTGAGAAAGCCGCGGAAATCGGCATGGAGCACCATCTGGGGCTTACCTGCGACCCGATAGGAGGTCTGGTGCAGATCCCCTGCATCGAACGGAACGCCCTGGGCGCCGCTCAGGCCATCCTGGCCGCACGACTGGCCATAAATGAATCCCGCGAAGGCCACAAAGTCTCGCTGGACAAGGTGATCAAGACCATGCTGACCACGGGACGGGACATGCAGTCCATCTACAAAGAGACCTCCCAGGGCGGGCTGGCCGTGAACGTGGCTGTCTGTTAATTGGCCATCGCGAGTAGACGGCGGGTCTGCAGCCGCACCAGATCGATCATGCCCATCAATCCTTGACCTTTACCCATGGATATTTCCTTGCCGAAGATAGCGAAGACCACATCGTGACTTACATTCACGGCCAGGTCCGGATCTTCGCCACTAAGACACTCATCCAAAATCACGGCCATGGCCCGGGCCGAGATGCCCTGGGGATTCTCGACCGCAAAGTGGTATTTGAATTTGCCGCCAGCCACCGATTGCGTCCATACATAAGCCTCGGAGTCGCAGCGCGGGGCGCGGTGACTTTCCGGGAAGGGACGCGGACCGCTGATGGTCTCTGGGGCTTCCTGAAAGCGGTCGGCAAACTCGATCAAGGCCTGGAAGCGCTCCATGCGATCATCGAAAAAGTCCAGGTCCTCGAGCAGTTGCTCAATTTTTGGGGGAAACGACATCAGGGCTTCTCGATGGGGGCCCCAACCAGGTTGCCCCATTCGGTCCAGCTGCCGTCGTAGTTGCGCACCTTCTGGTAGCCCAGCAGGTGAGTGAGCACGAACCAGGTCAGGCTGCTGCGCTCACCGATTCGGCAGTAGACCACCACATCATCGTCCGACTGGACGCCCTGTTCTACCTGGTAAATCTGGCGCAACTGCTCGGCCGTCTTGAAAGTACCGTCTTCCGGGTTAATCGATTTAGCCCAGGGCACGCTCTTGGCGCCCGGGATATGTCCGCCGCGCAAGGCACCTTCATTGGGATAGTCTTCCATATGCAGGCGCTCGCCGGTGAACTCCAGAGGCGAGCGCACGTCGACCAGAGGTTTCTTGGACTTCACGTGCTCCATCACTACGTCGCGAAGGGCACGAATGG
>JALHOV010000240.1 GCA_022842865.1 Vulcanimicrobiota bacterium
GCTCTTCCGATCTCGGCGTTGATGGCCGGGAATGGCAAGCCGTTCCTCGAGTTCAACGTCCTGGATATTTCGGCTTCAATTGGGCCCGGCGTTGATGGCCGGGAATGGCCGCTTTCTCCTTGTCACGCTTTGCCTGTTGCTCACGCTTCAATTGGGCCCGGCGTTGATGGCCGGGAATGGTGTTTTACTACGTGAGCCAGATGCTGCACCACGAGGCTTCAATTGGGCCCGGCGTTGATGGCCGGGAATGGGTCGCCAAGGTGTAGCGGTCGCCGGCCTGGTCGTAGCTTCAATTGGGCCCGGCGTTGATGGCCGGGAATGGAAGCGCAGCCAGCCCCAAAGCTCTGCGCCCTTGGCGCTTCAATTGGGCCCGGCGTTGATGGCCGGGAATGGAGCGCGCGTCGGAAACCTCCGCGAGCTCGGGACTTCTGGTCGGGTTTGCGAGAGGTTCCCCGACTTGGCTATTTGCCTTCAAGACCGGCCGACAAATCGACCGCTCTCTCGAGCTGCATGGGGCATTGTCATTGAGTTTCGAGCGGGTCCTGGGGTCTGGGGCAGGACCTCGGCGCTCGATTGAGAGTTCTTCACTTTTCAATGACTCAGAATACTCGACTCCCTGCCGAGGCCGCCTGGTAAGCGCGGCCGATGGGACGGACGCGTGGCTTCCGCTCAGGATAGGCCCCCAGATGGAAGATGAGCACCTGATCCACATGGTGGTGGATCAGGGCGCTTAGCTTCGCCATCATCTCGGTCATCTCCGTCTTGGTCAGCGCGCAACGAAACACCGAATATTGGATATGCTCGCCATACCCCCGCATGATTTTGAAAACCGCTCGCAATCTCTTGTCATCGCAAATATCGTAGGTTACCAGATAATCGCGACGGTTCATCGGGTCAGGAAAGGCGGAAACTCCGGGATCTCTCCACACAGATGGCGGGCCAAAAGACGGGTCTGGACATAGAGAATCCGCCGGTAACTTAGCCGATAGTCAAACCATGGGTGGCGAGCTTGTTCTTGCATTCGTCGCTCGAAAGCCTCGGTCACCCTTCGCCGAGCAGCCGTGGTCAGGGTCACACCGTCGCCGGCCCGCTGAAAATCCCGCACATCTACCACCTGGTTGTTGATCAGGGAAAGCACCGTCGAATCACCAATCAGCACTCGAAAGTCCTCCATCAGGTCCAGCGCCAGCGCCGGTTTTCCATAGCGAGGCTGATGATAGAATCCCTGAAAGGGGTCCAGGCCGATCGACCAGGCCATCACCGTCATCTCCTTGACCAGCAACGAGTAGACAAAAGAAAACAGAGCATTCAGCGGATCCTTGGGAGGTCGGCGATTGCGCGAAGCACTATCGAATCCTCCGCCTTGCAAGAATGCCTGGTTCTTGATCATCAAGGGAAAGGACTGAAAGTAAATCCGCCCCGCCATTCCTTCCAGTCCCAGCAGGGTCGGCAAGCACTGCGCCCGTTCGGCACTCGCCACCAGTCTCTTCAGCTCGGCCAGCACGGCTTCACTCAACTCGCGAGCATTGCGCCGTAAAAAGGTTCGGCTGTTCTGGATTTTGGCCGCCACCAAGCGCCTGGCTAATCGCAGGCAGGCCCCGGGGTCAAATGCCTGTCGATATTGCGCTTGGCGAAGTTCCACGTTGCGGTGAGCCAGGCCGGTGGTGATGGCGCTGAACCAGCCTCCATAACTGAAATAGCAGATCGGGATGTTGCGCTGGGCGAGTTCGCGGACAGCCTGAGTGGAAACCTGAATGTTGCCGAAAAGGCAGAGTTGACTGGTGTCGATGAATCGAGCGTCCGCAATACATTTGCCTTTTTCGCGAATTTCAAGCACTTCTCCGCTGATTCCAACCGACAGCCCGTTGGTCTGTAAATAGAGCGGAAGCGCGTGGTCGCTGGGGGCCAGCAGCTGACGGACTGTTTCCGGTGCCTGCTGGCTCTGAAGAAGCAGAGTTTCGTCGGGCAGACAAATTCCAGAAAGCGAACAGCCGACACATTTGGGACTTCCCAGCAACGGAGGTGGGGGAGTCGAATGGCCCGTCATCTCGCGTAAGGAAGACACGGCGGCCCGGGTGGTCGCAAACAGCTCCTCATCGAAGATGACCTCGACTTTCTCTCGCGTTTCCGCATAGTAGAGAAAGCCGCGGTCCACCATCCAGCCGTTCTCTCGCAGAACCAGAGCCTGCGCGGCCAACTGCACCCGATCCCCAGGCTGGGCCGGGGGGCTGCCGCGTTTATATTCGACCGGAACCGCCTCGGCCGCGTTGGCATCCACCAGGTCTAGCTTGGCCACCAGGCCTTCCCCAGGCGCCGACAGGGTCACAGAGCGAGCCTGGCGCCGCAGGTCCCCCTCTTCCTCTGGACTGGGAAGCCACCCCTCGCGAGCATCCACTCGACGGTGCACCCAGGTGCCTTCGACGGTAAATTCATTGTCGGCCCACTCTGACTGGACCCACTGCAAATAGGCAAGCCTGGGGCAGAAAACATACTGGTTCACTTTGCGGACTGGAATCAGGTCAATATCCATGGATCCAGGATAGAGACGTGACGTGTCAGATTTTGTCACTCTGGGACAAAATCTTAGGCGTGCGCCTCCAGCATCTGGCTTGCCTTCTCTTTCATCAACTGGCGGAGCCGGAGCGGTTCCAGCACCTGAAGGCCGCGCAGACTAAGCAGCCAGTGAGCCAGCGCGTCGAGATCCCGCACCGATAAATGCAGCACCTGATTATCCAAGCGCTGGCTCGGGTGCACCGGATTCTCTGCAAACCATTGGGCCAGCGAAGCGTCCAGTTGGCAGCGCACAGGCACCGGTGGCGTTTCCGCGATGTCCCATTTGTGGAAAAGAGCGGACTTGGAGTCGTAAGCTTCCGGGACGGTGAAATACTGCTCCAGAACTTCCAGTTCCCGAATACGCGCCAATCGAAAGCTGCGCAGGGCCCGGCGCAGTTGATCCATTCCTTGGAAATACCAGCGCTCATTTTGATAGAATAGCGTATAAGGCTCGACGGTGCGCACACTCTCTTCGCCTTTGTTGTAGTGAAAGCGCACTCGCTTGCGTTGGCTCACCGCCGACATTAAGGTCGGAATCCAGCTGTGCGCTTCGCCCGTCTGAACCTCGACCAGTTCCGGTAACTCCCGGGCCTTTTCTCGTTTTTCTCCTTTGACGAAGTTGAAAAGCTTGCGCATGGCGTCCCGGCCAATTCCTCCCAGCTGTTTCTGGAAAACGCAACTGGACAGCGCCAGACAAAGCACCTCTTCCAGCGATAGGGTCTGAGCCAGGTTGGTATACTCCTTGCTTAATTGATAGGGTCCGCGCGGGCGAAGCTGGACGATGTCGAAACACGCATCCCTCAGCTCATTCAAATCCCGGTAAATGGTGCGCGTGTCGACTCCTGTTTCAGCGGTCAACCGTCTGATGGCCACCCCGCCCGGGTTGGAGAGCAAGTGTAAAATGCGCAGCAGTCGGCGAAATTTGCCTAAATCTTCTTCCATTTGGCCGTTTTCTTTCATGACATCCATTTCCCTGGTGGTGTCAAGTCGACCGACAATTCAAGTTCTCGGATTGAAAAAACCCCGCTATATTCCGTAATCTCTCTCAGTATGTCCGACCAGCAATGAGCGTATTTTTCCATCTGGCCGGCGTAGTGTTCAGTCAAGACTTCCAGGGTCTGCCGGTCGGATTTGTAATCGATGAGTCCCCATCCGCTGCCTCTTCTCAGCGCCAGGTCCACTGTCCCAAAGCGCAGCCGATTCCCCTCTCGATGTCCGAAGGGGACCTCCACCAGCACCGGCTCCGACTCGCGAAGCCATTGACTCAGTTGAGTCTCCCGGACTGCTTGCACCAACGCCAGGGCGCGCGGCAGCGCGCCTAACATTCTTGGCTGGTTTCGGTTGCTCCACCGGGCCCAGGCTTCCACATCCAGCTCGGGCCAGCCCACGGCTCGCTCCAGCAGAGAGTGAACCAGGTGGCCCCAGTCGCGAGCGTCCAGTCCCGGAACCTCCGCTTCCAATACTGGCTTCAGTAGCCTTCGTCCCTCGCCCAGCCGAACTTTGCGCCAACTGGGATGGGTCACGAGCTGGCCAGGCGCTCGGTTCCCACTGCTTGGCGGCGTCTCAGCACAAAGGTCTGGCTGCGGCAAAGGATGGGCTTCCTCCAAATAGGGCTCCAAGGGTCGCCAGGCAGACCGTTCGCCGCCCCGACTGACCACCAGGGTTTCGCGGGCTCGAGTGGCGGCTACGTAGAGCAAGCGAATTTGTTCCGCCTCGGCCCTCTCCTTTTCACGCGCAAGCAGCTCCGGCCAATGCGGAGGTTGGGCCACTCCTTTCAGGCACAGGAAACCCTTGCGATTGTCGTCCACCACCATTTCGAGGGTCTGGCTCCAAGCGACTTGAGGCGACGACAAGAACACCACGCGACTTTCAAGTCCTTTGGCCTTGTGAATGGTCAGCAGGCGCACGCAATTGTCTTCATCCAGTCCCTGACGCGGAAGTTCAACCACTCCCAGCTTCATCAGTTCAGTGACGGCTTGGGCCAAGGTCAGGCCCCGCTCCCCGCTTCGGCGCAGCGCCTCCTGCATGCCTCGGAGTTCCGCCGGCCCCGCCAGCTGGGCCACTCCCGTTTCCTCGACCAGATAGGCCAGCGCGGCCCCAGGGGGTAGCCAGCGGACCCTTAACCTCCACTCGTTTAGTTTTTGAAGACTGGCCGCGATGCTGGGAAGTCCCGCTTCCGGCGGATAGGGCCGCAGAGTGCCGGCCAGTTGAACGTGCTGATAGAGCTCGCGGTCGCTGTAGCCAAATAGCGGACCGCGCAAGACTCCTACCAATATCGCCTTATCCTGCGGGTCGACCAGATGGCGCAGTAACGGTAGCAGCCCCGCCGCCCAGCCGCTCAGTGGCACTCGTCGCAGCGGTGCTTCGCAGGGAATCCCCAGGCGCTGGAATACCTCATAGAACAAGCGAAGCGGGCGGTTACGGGTGGCCAGCACCAGAAAGTCTCCGAATCGATGGCTACCGTCGCGAACCGCTCCCAGGATGAAGCCAGCGATTCGTTCGGCTTCGTGGCGTGGCTGGGCACAAGCCAGCTGATAGACCGGTGGTGTGGCTGCTGGCGATCTCATCGAGCTCAAGGCTCGATAATGGGCCTGTGCCTCGCTCGGCTGCGGTGGAAATAGGTCAGCGAAGACCCTGTTGAGCCAGCGGCACAGTTCCGGAGTGGACCTCCTGGTGACGTTCAACTCTTCCAGGCTGCCCGGCCAGCTGCGGCGCAGGGCCTGATAAGTGCGCATATCGGCTCCTCGGAAGCGATAGATGGACTGCTTAGGATCGCCGACCAGGAAAAGGCTGCCTGGACGTTGGCGGGTCAGCCGTAGCAGCAGTTCCACCTGAAGGGGGTCGGTGTCTTGAAACTCGTCCACGAGAAAAGCGTCGTAAAGGTTTTGCACCGTTTCCATGGTGGCCAGCTCCAGCGCCTTGTGCAACAGGTCCTGAAAACTTAACAGTCCGTGACGAAGCCGGTGGTTCCGATAGTCTTCTCTGGCGCGCAGCAGCACTGTCACGACTTTGGCATACTCATGTCCCACCGCCGGGAAGTCCAGTTCCCCGTGCTGGTGCACCGCTTGTAGCGCCGACCACAATAGTCTTGGCTCGATGTCCAGGTCGCGCTGGCAGGTGCTCAGGGCCGATTTCAGCCCTTCCAGCTCTTCCATCTCGTCTAGCTCCCGGAAATTGTGGGAAAGCCCAGCCTCCACGGGAAAAGCTCGCACCAACTGAGCACAGAAGGCGTGGATGGTCCCGACGAAAGGCAATATCTCCAGTTCCTGACGCAGTCGCCCTCTCAATTCGGAGGCCGCTTTGCGGGTAAAAGTGATGGCCGCCACCCGACCGGCCCGAAACTGGCCGGTTCGGATTCCCTCAACAATCCGCTCCACCAGGCGGTGGGTCTTACCGGTCCCGGCGCTTGCTTCCACCAAAATGTTGTGCATAGTCTAGCGCGTCTCCAGCAGTTCAACCCGGCTCTTCAGCTCGGGCGATCTCAACTTGTTCTTGATGCCCTGGGACGTCCGCCCCACGCAGGCTGCCTGGAAGTGGCAGAACCGGCAGTCCTCCTGGGTTCGATGACTTTGCGCAAAGGCGCCGGTCTGCAGCGGTTGCAGCACTCTGGTCAGGACCTGGCTCACTTCGTCTTGGTCGGGGGGCCCAAAAGCGACCCAGCGGCGGGTTGAACTCGGGTGGGTATGCAGATAGCCACTTTCAATCACTGGTCGATCGAAGATCGCCTCGGCTGCCATCGAGTACAGAGCGTGCTGCAGGTGTCGCCCTTGAAAATAGCGACCTTCATCCGGCAGCGAGAATGTCCGACCGGTTTTGTAGTCAAGAATTCGTAAGCCATTGGATAGTTTGTCCACCCGGTCGATGCATCCGCGCAGCGGCAGATCCAATCCATCCAGGCTCAGGAACACCTCGAAAGGCAGTTCACAGGCGCTGTCCTCGTTGGGTCGGGGCTCAAGCTGTAGGAAGTGTTCGAAGTGAACAAGCAATTTCCGGCGATCCCGTTCCTCCAGCCAGTCCGAGGGTGGAGGAGGGAGGCGTAGTAAAGCTGCTTCCAAGAGTTCCGGTGCACTTCCGCGCCAACCGGCGAACATCTCATGCAGAACGTGCCCCTGCTCCATCGGATCCAGCCAGTTTTCTCGGCTCGCTTCCGGTAGCGGTTCAGGGTAGATCTTGAGCCCCCTCGAGAGAAAAAACTGAAAGGGACAGCTCGCCAGCATTTGCAGGCCGCTGACCGAAGTGGGGGGCTGCAATTTCGCCTCCGGCACATAGCCGTCATACTCGCTGAATCCGGGGAGTTCGCGACAGTTCTGGGCGTGCAGGCCCCGGGCCAAGTCCGGGAAGTGTCCCTCAGGCGGCACCATTGATAGTGGCTCTACAGGTCGGGGCGTCCATCCTGGTCCGTGATAAGCAAGAAAGCGTTGGTTGGGGTATTGAGGGCGCTCTCCATCCCTGCAGCGCGTTGAATAGGAGAAGGTCACCTGTCCGCTTATGGGTGGCAACTCCGAACACTCTTCCTGGCTCTCTTCCTGGCCCGTCAGGAATACGATCGGTCGGCCCGATAGGCCCATCCACTCCCAGGTCGTTACGTGCAGGTGGCCCGGGCGCGGACGGCTGGCGCTCCAGCTACGGCGTTCCAATCGCATCTGAAGGTGGTGGCGAAATTGAGATAGCGGCCAAGCTTGCCCTGGGATCTCGGCGAAGTCTTCTAATATCTCAAGAAGGACCTGGCTGGCCTCGGCGTCGTGACCATCGAGTAGCTCGCGAACACAATAGGCCAGACCGTCCACCCAGTTGGTTAAAGGAATCGTTCCGTCCGGATTGACGGGAAAGCGCTCAAACAGGCGCTCGAACCAGGCTCGCAGTTGGCGTGCCTCTCCAGCCTGCAATTGCTGCCAATCGCCCTTCTGCTGGCTCAGGCAGCGGTTCTCCAGCACTTCCAGGCGAGCCGAATAGTCCGTCCGGCCCCAGCGGACTCCGGCCGCGGCCAGCAGCCGCGCCGCCACCCAGCTGCTCGGCGGCGCCACAATCAGGTTGGACATCAGCAGCTCACGAAAGCCATACCCCGATACGCCTTCACACAGCCAGCTCAGGAAGTCGCGCAGGGCCTGGCCCGGGCGAGATAGCAGCAAAGGCAGCCCGCATGCGAAGCTGGCCGGAACCTGATACTGGCACAAAAGGTCGTGAACAAGCGATGCATCCTCACGGGCGATGCTCACTTCTACCCGGTCTATTGGACCCTGCAGTCGAGCGATGACTTCTTCGAATTCCAAATCGCGCCGACCGGCACAGAAAAACTCTTTGGTCCAAGCTGCCTCCACTCGCTGCGGAGCAGGACGATGGCCCGGGAGGCGCTCCAGGAAAGACCTGACTGAGGCGGGCCATGGGTAGTCAGGGAAAATGGCGACCACATCGTCTGGCCCCACTCTGGTGGACGCCTGGGAGTTAAAAACCATGGCTTCGTCCGCCCAACCGCGCTCCCGCAACAACGCCTCGAACCTACTGTTGAAAGGCTCCCAGCTTTCGCCCTCCAACCGGCAACTCCGCAGTCTGCTCCACAGCTCCTGGTCCATGCCCGGCTGCGCCATCAACTGCGAATACGGATGCTCGGCCAAGCCGTGCAGGCAACCCGGGCCCAGTCCGGCCGGACAGGCCTCGATCCCTTGACTCCAAAAGGCCGGCCCGGCTGCCTCCAGAGCCAGTTGCAAAGGCGTCTGAAAGCGAAAGTTGACCCAATTGTGCCCCTCCAGCAACAACCGCTCGGCCAACGTCCATCCCACCTCCTGAGAAGGCACCAGCACCCACTTGTTCTGATAGGAATGACTGCGGGTCAGCCCCGCCAGTTGCGCTACGAATGCTAAACTCATGCCTCCAGTTTGCCTGGAGCAGGCGACAATTCTTGTCGCTTTGGCAGCTAGAGATTTAGGAGGACGCCGGTGGCTTGGTAGATCGACTCTGGGGCACTCGACTTCACGCGGTCGTGGCGCTGCTCGCTTGGAACTGCGCTGGCAAGAGGCGGCCGCGCGGTACCCCGAGGGGCTGACGGCCCTTCTGGCTCAATTGCCGGCGCAAATGACCGCGCTCCGCCGCGGTTGCAGGCCCGGCAGGCAGACCTCGTGGCTCTGGCCAGTGAGGCCGACCAGCAGCTGGTGTCTCGCTATTGACATAGGGGCAAGGTCGTTGCCAGCCCCCCTGGTTTTAGTGTATCATCCACATCGGAGTAACTTCCCGCCCGGTTCGCCGGGTCCCCGAATCCGTTCTGATGGGAACGCCGGTCCTCGTGGCCTAGGGGCTGCCAATAGCGCAAGCGTATTGGGTAACAGGGCATGGACCCCCTGGAGAAGCCGGACCAACCGGCTTCTTGCATTTCATAGGGAGATCAGTTTGGAGTCCAGACCTGGATAGGCCGGAACGCTGGCCTCCTGCCTGTCACGCAGATATCCGGCCAGGCTGTCTGTAAGACGGAGCAACGGGTCGCCTTCATCTCGACCCTCAGAGACTTTCCTCCAGGGCAGATTGCGCGAACGAAGGGCCGCCTTCACGCGCTCCTGCTCTGACCAATTCCCACCGTCCAGAACCACTGTGAGAGCATCATAGGGGGCGACCTGGCCCGCTGCCGCCGCCACCATCTCGGCCACCCACCCCACATAGTCCAAACCCTGGCCGAAGGACCTCCAGAAGACTCCCTCGGTAAAGTCCATGCCGCCGTCCAATGCCTCCAGAAACGCCGCCCTGCGAGCCCGCGAAGACCTCGACCACTTGTGAGTCTTTTTGGACCGGAGCTCGAGACTTCGGACCTTGACTCTGGTTGCGTCGAGTCGGTCACTGGCGATCACGACTGCGGCGACAAGGAATAGCCTGCCCCGCGTATCCTGCCCCGTCTCATCGAGGAACATGTGGAGACGCCGCTTCATCGGCTGCCGCCTTCGAAATTCGGCGACCAATTCCCCGTTGGCCCTGCCCCGTAAACCCCGACAGTTCTAGGCAACGCCCTGGGTTGCGAAGCCCTCGGTTCCGGACGTTATAGCGCACCTGCCTGGACTCTTACCTGCGCCGAGGCGGCCTCAGCGCCGCGGGCTCCAAGATCCGCCCCTTGGAAGCCATCTCAGAAGGCACCAAAGACCAGGTCGCCACCCTCTTCCGCCTCGGAATCGCCGAACAACTCGGCAGCCTCATCGTGCTCGACGACCACCTCAACCAGAGCGACCCCCACAGAGTCAGCTGGTTCCTCGAACACCTGCGCGAGACCGGTCAGCGAATCCAGGTCGTCCTCATCACTTGCCGCCCCAACGACTACCTTCGCCAGGACGAAACCTCGCCATTCCGCGACCTCGAGCACGGCCGCGGCCGCGCCGTGGACCTGGGGCGGCTGGTGTCTCGCTATTGACAGTCGCTCGAAGGTAGGCTTTCGACGAACTTTTGGCAAAACGGGCAGACAATGTTCAAGCTGGCTGCCGACGAGAACTTCAACAATCAGGTGTTGCGTGGGTTACGCAGGCTGCTACCCAGACTTGACATTGTACGGATACAGGATGAAATACCTGGAGCGCCCGATCCCGAAGTTTTGGACTGGTGTGCGGCAAAAGAGCGAATTTTGCTCAGCCATGATGCAAGAACGATGCCGGTTCATCTGGCCGAGCGCTTGCGGCGGGAAGAAACAGGGGTAGGAGTGATCCTGCTGCTGGAACCTTACCACCAGGGCAAGGTAATCGATGACCTGGTAGTGATTCTCACTTGCAGCCACTACTCGGAGTGGCTGGACCGGTGCAGCTACCTGCCCCTTTCGGCTTTTTAAGCTGAAGCGGAACGCCTGGACAGTAGTCGGTCGCGAAGCCCGTGAGTTGGGTATTGCTGCTCCCACTGCTGGCGGATGGCGTCCGCAGACTTGCGCTGCTCCTGAAGGTAGCCATCCACTTCTTCCTGATTCTTGAGGTAATGGCCGAGTATCAGGTAAATATCCGCCAGAGGAACCGCATCGAATTGGTCCGCGATTGTCTCGGCCGAGGACCCTTGCCTGAAGGAATAGATCAGGCTGTCCAAGGTAACCTTGGTGCCGCTCACACGCCAAACCCCGAACTCATCCTGAAGGAGGATGCCGTCTAACTCAAGCCTCATAGAGCCATGTAGTTTGATGCCAGCCAGCAAGATTCCCCTCTGGGCTTGAACGGTCGAGGTTCCCGATTGCCTCCTCACGCAAACTGGTTCAGTGCTTGTATAGACGACTGCAGTCTTTCTTGGTAGACTTCTTTCATCCGGAAGTCGAGTTGAGTCCAAATCAGCGAAGGCGAGGTGAGGGGTTTAGGGACGCCAGACGCTTCATCGATCCGGCCCAATTGAAGAAGTGCCTGTATGGCGGCTATGACCTCCTGGCTGCTTGAATCCCGGCGATTTTTGCCGGGCCCAATTGTGTTTAATTTCCCCCAGGGTGCCGATGTGTTTCGACAGCCAATGTGCCCAACATATGGGCACTGTACTCGCTTGAATGAAAGTTCCAGATCAGGCGGATTGCGCGTTTGATTTTTTGAGATGTCTTAGCAACTCTGCCGCTGTATTTCGTTGTGTCACCGAGTCTCAGACTGGTTGATACGAAGGGACTATTGGGGTTCGACCGTAGCCAGCAGCCCGAATCCGCAGTGGCGTCCTGCTCCAATCACAACTGGGCCTGGTCTGGGATCCTCAAACTTAAGCCGTAGGTGTACCGCCGTAAAATTGACCAGATGACCGGGTCTTATATAGCCACTTGGGTGATTACTTTTGCGACTGTTTTCTTTGCGGGATGACTTGTGGGCACTGTAGGACTTTGGAAAAACGCTGTACATGCTCCATTCGAATTCGCAGGGCTGCTCAATTCCACACTGGGCGAGGGATTTTAGAATCAGTTTCCGAGTCTTGTCTCCCTTGCGGTCGTCGTGACCTGGTAGGATAACTGGGGTGAAACTTGCCCAATTTCTGGATGCCTTTGTGTAAGCGTCCCGAACCCCGTCTCTGGAATGCTCGGAAACCCTGTGGAGGCGCGTATTGGTTTTGAGGTCTGCGTCTAGCAGCGGTTTTAGAGACTGCCCATCCAAAAGTTCTGCCAGAT
>JALHOV010000241.1 GCA_022842865.1 Vulcanimicrobiota bacterium
GGGGGTCGCCATGCAGACTGTTGTTGAAGAAGCCGTTCGGACTTATCAGGATGTCTTACGCCTCAAAGCTCTCAACGAGTCCTTGGCCCGGCTTTCCCCACAAGAGCATCAAGATCTCAAGCAGGAGTTGGACTATTGGGAGGGTGCGACTTTGAAGGACGGTTTTGGCCCTGAGGACGTGAACTATTGAAGCCTCGACGAGGTGAAATCTGGTTGGCCGACCTGGACCCAATCCGGGGTCACGAGCAGGGTGGGCGCCGCCCCGTGCTCGTGCTTTCGGTGGACACTTTCAATCAGGGGCCCGCGACATTGATTATCGCGATACCACTGACTTCCAAGGATCGCAGCATTCCTTCTCACGTCCGGGTGGCACCGCCGGAGGGCGGTCTCAAGCGGGTCTCCTTTGCCATGACTGAAGCTGTCCGTTCACTTTCCAAAGACAGATTGTTGCAACCGTGGGGAAGGATTGGAGAGAACACATTGACTGGGATTGAAGGCTGGTTGCGCACCATCATGGGCTTGTGAGTTCAAGCACACACCGCCCTGGACGATGCCAGAAGGCCTGGAGACAAATGATTGTCTTGTGGTTGGTCTGGCCGTCGGTGCTCGAACCGCCGCCCGCTTCAAGCTACGAGCTGGTTTTCGCCTGCTATGGCTCCCAGGCCCCCAAGGCAGTCGGTGACTTATCCGAGAGACGCTGAGCGATGCTCACCAGGTTTACAAACTCGGCCCGGTAGCCTTCCACATCCTGACCCCGCGAGGACTTGGCCAGACGCGCCACCGCTTCCCAGCGCGCGGCCGGCGCGGGGTTGCGAAGCAGGCCGGCAAATTCCGCCACTGGGGGCGGCTTTGGTCCGGCTGCTAAGGAACCAGCTTTTCTAATTGCAGCAGATCGGCACCCGACTCGAGGGCGTCCTGTAAGTGTTTCAGGCTCTCCATTGTTCGCGTTTGCGAATCTTCATTTGCGCCATCAGTGCGCTGGCCACCGGGCTCAGGGGTTGGAGCTTTTGGCCGCGAAAAGAAAAGATGGCAATGGGGGAGTGGGCCAGTGTTGTGCTGGCCGCCGAGCGCGTGCGAGATTTACTCTAGCCTTCGGCCAAGGTGCGTCCCGCCTGAATCAAACCCAAAGTGGCACCGGCGATCAAAGCTCCGTGGCTCAATCCCATCGTTCCCAAAACGGCGCCAGCGATGGCTCCGCCGCCCAGGCCCACGGCCGCATACACCAGGCCCTCAGCACCCTTGCCATTGCCCATCGGAGCCACCGTAACCCCGCCCAGCGTGGCTCCGGCCATAGCGCCCGACACCAAACCACCAGCACCACCCTGAGCCATTCCGGCGCCCAGCAGGGTGCCTACCGCTCCATACACAACGCCCTTGAGCAAAGCCTTGCCCCAGGGGCGCTCCAACTTGTCCTGAGGAGGGTCAGGCTGCTGCTGCTGGCTTTTCACGGTTAGACCCGGAAGTTGCCTGGGAAGAACTGGTTGCTGATGTTGAATACGCATGGCTGATGCATATTCTGTGGACCTGAAAATAGTCTGAAACGGGAGTGCCTCCAGTTCTGTGGCAGGCCTGTGTGATGGTCAGGCGCGACCGCCAGTCCAGGATTCGCTATAGACCCTCTGTTGCAACACCGCCGGGTGAACGTTCACTACCGGCAGCCCCGGTTCAGCATTTCGGGGCTATCCAACTCTGGCACCAGGGTCTTGCTTTGCCCATTGAGCGATTACGATAGCCAGGTCCCCGACGGATGCAGCGGGACGCCGCCTGATCCCCTTCCACTGCTCTGAGGAGCCGCGCCGATTGTCGAGTTCAAGACCGGTCGTTCGCGGCCTGAAACAGGGAGAGACGTGCCGCTCGGCTCGGAACACCTTGCCGGCGGCGGCTGGTCCAAAGGACCTGGAGTGAATGCGAATGAGCCAGACAGATCTGCAGGGCCCCCTGGGGAAGGCGGCCACAACCTGGCTGAAATCCGCCCCGATGGCACCTTTTGCTTCACCGCCTGGGTGGCCGACAACCCGGCCTAAACAGGATTGGCATAGGTCCGAGCGAACATGCCAGATATGTTCGGTAGTTTATTTCGCCGACCCAACCACGAAGACCTCATCAGCCAAGGTGCTAAGTGTTTTAATGCAAAGGAATTCGAGAAGGCGCTGGCCATTTTTGAAGAGGCTATCAAGCTGTCTCCAGAAAGTTCCGATGGTTGGAGAAACAGGGCTGCCGCCCTGAGCGAGCTGGGCGACTTTCAACGTTCTTTGGACAGTTTTAACGCTGCTCTCAATTTTCGCCCCGACTGTCCTCTGGCTTGCCTGGGTAAGGCCTGGCTTCTTCGAGATTATGATTTACTCGAGGACGCACGACAAACGTTTTTAAGCATCAAGCAATCCCCAGTAGAGCTGGCTCCTTACTTTCAGGCGGGATTGATGGCCTTGAACTCCGAGATGGTTGATCGCAGCCAGGCGGAACTGGCAGTAAATCAGCCTAGAACCACCTTCTCAGACGGAGCTTTTTCTTTCTGGTGTCCCATTCCACCCCAAGTCACCAGCGGAGACAATCCCGCCCCTCCGATACGTTGTTTCGAATCACACCTTGCCACTCAGGGCGATCTAACCTACAGGATTGAGCGAGTACAATTTCACGAGCCTTTGGTGCCAGCCAGGCCGGGCAAAATGATGCGCGATCGACTTCGTAAAGAGCTGCTGGGCATGGTCTTGGTTTTGGGAGAAAAGCAAAAGCCAACCGTGCAAGAGGATTCGTTTCGTTTGAACGGCCGCCAGGGAGTGGAATGGACAGTGAAGGGACAACACTTGCGCGCTCAATTACAAATTACCGGGGAAAAAGACGAGATCTTCTTCCTGATTTCTTGCGTGGCAGGCTCATCGACTACTCCGGCCGATTTTGCCAGGTTCCACTCCAGCCCTCGCTTCCATCGACCCTATCGGCCCTTGTACTAAGCAAGTGCCCGCAGGCTATTTGGCATATCGCAGGTCGTGCGAGTTCGCGGTCGCTATTGTTATCGCCTGGCGAAACTCTAGCAGTCCAGACCTTTCAACGCCAGCCGAAGCGCACGCACTTCAGAGCCGCCTTACTGGACTGCCCCCTTCTCAACGACCCGATCCCAGCCGGTAAGTTTGAGCGAAACGACGGACTGTCTCAGCCAGCCGCCTGCCTGCAATTTCGCCACCAGCCCCGCCACGACACCGCCGATTTTTGGGCCATCTGCGCGGAAGCCACGGTTTCGAAAAACTCACGATTGTCCTCGGAGATCGGCTGTGAGAGGTCAACTATCTGGCCGAACAGGTCGGCACGCCCCCCGATTCTCTCCTGCACGGCGCGGTCTGACCCGTCAAGGCGCGCTCCTGGCCGATGGATTCTTGCTCGCGCTCGGAAATCTTGTCGAGGCTCGACCTAGCGTCCCCCGCCCCCCTTCCCGGAGGGGCAAATGCCCCCTCCTGAAGGGGCATGCCCGCATCCAAGCAGGCACAATGGTCCCACCAAGCGGTAATTTTTCACAGTCACCCTCCTGGTCAGGTTGTAGGGACAGCCGATAGTGGGGTCAGGACCGAGGCTAGCGGCCCGCCAGTCCGCGGAAGCGCTTCATGAATTTCTCCTCGTCGCTGGAATACTGGCTGAGTTCTTGAGCCGCCCGCACAATGCCCGCGGCCGAGTCGCTGGGGGTGTCCCGCATCAGCTGGCCAGCGCTGCTCTGGTTGGCGGCCAGGTAGTCGTTCAGAATATGGTTGGCCGCCATCAGATCTTGCTTGCCGCCGCCGGGGCGGTTGTAGAAGTTGATGTGACCCTGGGCATAGATCTGAGCAACATAGCCGGTCATCTCGTTCTGATTGTCGGCATGATGGTGGCTGCCGTCGGAGTCCATTTCCTGGGCGGCTTGCTGAGTGCTGGGGTCGGCGCTCTGCAGGCGCTCGGGTCCAAATTCTTTCCAAACGGCGCTCTGGTTGTTGTAGGCGTCGGTTTCTTCGGCCAGTTGGCCTTTCAGGGAGCCCTTGGCATTGCGCAGGGAGTGCTGTCCTTCGTGTGCCAGGGTGGCAGCCAGGAGTTCGGGATTTCCGAGCAGAGACCGGCTGAGAAAGATGGAGTTTTCGGCGGCTTTGCCGTTGCGTCCGGCCTCAGGTCCAGGGGTGTCGGCCTGGGTCTTGGCGGTCTGACCGTCGGTGTTGTCCACGGCGATTCTGGAGTTGGCCGCCCAGGGGTCTTTGGCCGGTTTTTCATACTGAGAAATGACCTGGGCGGTAATCTCCTTGCCTTCACTGCTGGCGGCCCAACGGGTGGAGCGCAAACGGTCGATACCGGCGGGAATGGTGACATCCGAGTCTTTGATTTTTCCCTCGCGAATGTCCTGTAGCAGAGCCACGTAGCTAGTCGGGTCCTGCTTGCGCAGCTCTTCCAGTTTGGCCAACCTCTCTCCCTTGCTCAAGGAGCTGAAGGCCCATTCTACTCCCGAGAAGTCGTTGGCTTTCAGAGCATCGGCCACCGGAGGCGGACCGGCTTTCATCTTGGCCACCAGGTCGTCTCTGCCCATCTTCCCCCGCACCTTCTCGGCGGCCAGCTTGAGGAAGTCGGTGAGTCCCAGAGAAGGCTGCGCTTTGGCGGTGGCCTTAGGGGCGGTGGTCTGGTGGACGTTTTGGATGCTGCTCATATCTGCAGCTTATCTTCGAATGCTTAATGCCAAATTACGGACCCAACTTGAACTATGAACGAGCTCCGGACGACGGCTAACGATCGATTAACGGGGATTGGTGGAAGTCTCAGCTGAGGCCAGCAACGGCAGCCAGCCGTGTTCTTCGAGCAGGTCCACCGAAGGGCGGGTCAAGTCCCAATCGGTCGCATCCACGAAGATCTCCTCGACGGGTAGCCCCAGGTCCACCCGGCTTGACTGCACTCTGCTGCCAAAGCGGTAGAGGGAGAGGCTGGTCAAATCCTGGTCTGAGGCGGGCAGGTAGGCCATCGCGCAACGCAGCGGTCCCGCCTTGTGCAACTGTCCCCGCAGACGTCCGTGGGTCCCGTCCCCCAACTCCAACATGAAGCCCCCTTTTTCCGTGGCCGGAGCAAAGGCCTGATACACGATTGGTACGGCTCTTTGTGTTCTGCGCATAGCAAAAATGACCAATTTCCCCAACAACCGGTGGAACGTCTTCTGTGTGTTCGAACGAATCGTGCTGGGGTCTTGCTTCAGATCCCGCCAGTTCCAAATCTGGCAAAGAGAGTTTTTACCGGGATAGAAAGCCATCAGGCTGTCCTCCAGGCTCCCCAGACGACCGCTTTCAAAGATCTGTAAAATAAGACCGGATTGGCATCGGGGTGCCTGCAGCTCGCGGAAAATGTTCAGGGGATCTCGAGTCCAACTAAGGATTTCTCGGCCTTCGCACCACTCTCCCAAGCGCACCGCTTGAGCGATCGAGGGTGGCTTTAAGCAAAAGAGCAGTAAATCGTAGAAAGGGTTGGAAGCGGAAGAAAGCGCCAAGCGCCCTTCCTCAAGACCTGCCCAGAGAGGAAAGAGCATCTGATTTGGCTCTATCCATAGCGAAATTCGGCGGTCGCCGGTGCTGCCCAGCAGCCAGTGTTCCAGGCAAATGTCCTGCCTGTGCACGGCAACCCCCTTAGACCCGAGCCCGAATAGTCCGGCCAGAGCAAAGGCCGAATTGTCCTCCGAATCCCAGGTGGCTTGTTGCTCGACCGCGTTGTGTCGGCGCCGTAAGTGGAACCACAACAGTCGGCTCCGCGAGTCTTTGACCTTTTCCATCTCCTGATCGGCCGTGGAGATGGCCCGGATGGCCTGCCTGACCCGCTGCAAGAGCCGCTCTCTCCAGGAACGAAAACGCTCATCTTCGAGCAACCTCGAATGGGTCAAGTCGGTGGCCAATCGGTCGGCAGGGGCGTAAATGGTGACCCCACTCTCTAGTTCCGGGAAAGCTTCCAGGTCGACCTCGACACTTTGCAGCAGTTCTCCATGATGAACCGGAAAGATTAGACTGGTATCGGAATGAAAGCACACGACCAGAGAGCCCAGGCAAAACCGATATTTTTGGCTCGCGATCGTCTTTGGGAAGGCCGAATGCCCTTGACCTTCTTGGGAGATCAGGTCGGGCGGCGCGTCTACCCAACGAATCGAGCCCTTGTGCGGTTCTGCCAGTGAGGTTTTGATGGGCAGACAGGGAAGCGAGCCCCAACATTCATAAAGGGCTCGGGTTCGCGGCCGGGCCGCCAGCAGCCCGTCCTCATGCGGATGCAAGCAGTGATACTCGCTTTCTGCCTTCTGCTCCTGGCAGTCTCGCGCGACCATCCCCAAGGTGTAGCCATTCCATCGAATCACAACAGGAGCATGATAAAGTTGGCTGGCGATTTTCTGGTAAAGCTTGTGTTTCAGTCCAAAGCCCGTCAGCTTGCCCTCCAGCCACAGGCCAGTTGCGCCCGCATCCCTCCAGGGATTCTTGGGCGCCTGCAGGGTGCCGGGCCCCATTGGCAGGACTTCGGTCGTTTCCCCCCAGCGAACCCAACCCATGTTGCGCACGTGGTTGCGCAGGGCCAGCAGCGCGATGCCCAGCGGCTTCAGACCTGGCCCCTGGTTGCCCAGGGCCATCTCGCTCACAGCCGCCGGCCACCAATCCCGCTGAGGATTCTTGACCGCTAACAGCAACCCGGTTCGAAAGTTGCGGATCCAGATCTCCTCACCCCCGAGACTCACCAATCCCGCGCACAGTTTGGTCAACACCAGGTGAGGGTGGTGATCGACTCCATAGGCCAGTTTGTCGATAGCGGCAGACAGATCGATTTGCATCTGCCCGGCGGAGTCGAAACCCGCGTCAGCGGTCAGGCGACCGATATGTTCTTCCAACACAGGAAGGAAGTTACGACACTCCAGACGCCGCTCCCTGGGTCGCGAGGAACCTGCGCCGGTAGGGTCCAGGGGAAGAGCTCTTTCAGCACGAAGGGCGGCCAATGAACAGACGGCGGCGAACGCTCTTGTCCTGGCTCCTGGTTTTGGCCTTAAGCGCCGGATGCGCTCGGGACGGGAAGACATCATCCAAAGACCCGGCCGTTGTCGAGCGCTCGGCCACCCAGATTTTGACGGGTTTTAAGGCTCCTGCGGGATACCAGGGCAGGGAAGCCGTCAACGTCACCAATGAGGAAACCAGCATCGCCTCGGCAACTTTCAGGTCGGCTGACAATCACAGCCTGGTGCTGGTTCGTATGCAGGTGTCGTTGGGGTCGATCATGAGGATGTCCGCCGCAGTCCAAAGCCAACAGCCCGTGCCTTTAGGCAAGTTCACGGGCTTTCGTAAGTTAGAAAACGGTAAGGTGTTCGTTACCTTCATGTTCCTGGATGCGGACTATAAAGTCCTTACCACCGTGATGGCCTCCGGCCCGGAGGCCGGTTTCTCGACCAAGCCTTTGGAAACGTTGCTGGCCAGAGTGGACCTGACGGGCATGCATCCACTCAAAGAGCGGCCTCCCGAGCCCAAGCCCAAGCCCCAGGCTACGCCAGTTCCGACCGTCAGCCCAACGGCTACTCCGCCGCCGCCAGACCCCCTGAGCTGGAAGCCGATAGTGAGTCTCGAATCGAGCGAGGCCATATTTCCCCAGGCCGGCCCCTGGTTTTGCGCCCGAAGCTCGTCCTCCAAATGGCAGATTTTCCAAAGCGACACGGGAAAGCCGGTCTCTGCAAAGATTCCACTCAACGGCTCGCTCCGCTTTAGCGGCGACGGACGCGTGGTAGCGGTCTGGACGCCCGAGAAAGTTCAGCTTGTCGAGCTACCGGGAAGGGCTCTACGCTCGTTTGTGGCGCCCCCAGGAGATCCGTTCCGTCGGGTGGAGCTGGGCCGACAAGGCAAGCGGTCGCTGCTGGTCACCAACTCGGCTCTACTCGTCGATACTCAAAGTGGTCAGACGCTGGCTCGCTTTCCCAAGGGAGAGGCCGCCGTCCTCAGCCAGGATGAGAGGTTTATATTCCTGGGCGGTCAGGCGCGAGCTCCTGCCGGTAAGACCCTTTTCCAGTTCCCTGACACGACCCTGCATCGACCCGTCGACGGTCCTTACTTCGGCTGTGCCAGCGCCATCTCAGCGGATATTCTCGAAATACGCCAACTCAGCAACGGCAAGAAGGTCGAGATACTGGCCGGTCAGACCGCACTATCGGAAGTCATTGGCGAGCGCGCTATGACCACCACCGGGGTTGGCTGGGCTGTCTGGTCGTTGCCGCTCTGGCGTTTGCTGGTGAGCGGGCGCGGGCACCATCCGATCCTGGCCTCTGACGGACGCTGGCTGGCCTGCCTGCGGGACGAGGAGGGAATGATCGAAATTCGCGCGGTGAACAAACAGCTCATGGCACAGGAAATCTCGGGCCGGCTGCTGGGCCGAGTGCCGGGAGAGGCACCTTTGCGACTCATCAGCCAGGCCGGACATCGGCGTATTTGGGTGCGCTCGCATTCCGGTGTCCAGCTTTTCGAAGCTCCCGGAAACTGACCCTAAGCGGTTCTACCTTGGCAGGGGCTGTCGAGATGTTCACTCAACAAATAAGAACGGCATGAGTTCTACAACCTTCGCTCCGCCGGTCCGTTTTATGCTGGGGCCTCACACACCAAGGAGGCTCAGAATGAGTGACAAAAACCAGGGTATGAGGCGGACCTTCCTCAATGACATCATCTTCCGAATCGTTTTTGGCACGACCAAGAACGAGCGATTTCTGCGCTCTCTGCTCAATGCCGTATTGGAGCTGGAAGCACAGGACAAAATCGTCGAGCTTGAGTTACTCGGAAACGAGATGGCCAAGAGCTATCTGAGCGAGAGAGGCGCGGTTCTCGACGTAAGAGCCCGAGATGGTCAGGGCAGGATTTACAATGTAGAGGTTCAGGTCAGAGACCCGGACAGCTACATCGAACGCTCACTCTTTTACCTGGCGCGACTCTATAGCGAGCAGTTGGAGCGGGGAGACGAATACACGCAGCTTCGGCGTACGGTGGCGATTTCCATTCTGGACTTTGTGCTCTTCCCAGGCCAGCCGCGAGTGCACAGTCGATTCCGTTTCTGTGATCCTCGACACGGTTTGGAACTGAGTGATATCCTGGAGATTCACTACCTGGAATTGACGAAGTTCAAGCGCGACCAGGCCTTGCAGACACCGCTCGAAAAATGGCTGCATCTGCTTCGTTTCGCGGAACTTTATGGGGCGGGCCACGAGCCGCTTCCCTCATCCATCCAGGCCGAAGAGGAGATGGTCATGGCCATGGAAGCGATGAATGACGCCTATGCCAGGGATGAAGTGCGTGAACTGATCGAGGCCCGGTTAAAGGCGGATTGGGACGAGAACCACCGGATGAAGGTCGGTATGGCCAAAGCTCAGGCCCAGGGCAGGGCCGAGGGCTTAGCGGAAGGCAAGGCGGAGGGCAAGGCGGAGGGCAAGGCGGAGGGAAGGGAGGAGGCTCTTGCCCAGGCGGCTCGAGCTATGCAGGCGCTTGGAATGGACGCGGAAACGATCTTCAAAGCAACAGGAGTTCGCCTCGAGGGTTAGGTCGAGTCTCTAATCCTGTCCTGCTTCCCTTACCCAGGCTCGAAAGTTGACCTGGGTGAGCGTCATGATGGTGGGCCCCAGGTTATTGGCCTGAAAGGACGTTCGCCGGTCGATCTGCTGGGTTGCGGCAAAGTAGGGAGTGGGCAACACCAGTTTGTGCGTTTCTCCCGGTTGCAGAACCGGAACCTCTTCTTCGATCACCATCGGATCCCAGATGTGGGGACCAGGCGACTTGGACCGGGTGCCATAAGGGATGCGTGGAGTCAGTTCCAGCACGACGGTGCCTTCGGGGGTGGGCTGGCGCGAGTAGTTGACCACCAGGATCGAGATGCGGATGGGGAAAGGTCCGGTGTTCGGGGTCAAGGCGCTGGCTGTAACCGACCAGGGCGAATCTTTGGCCCCAGCGGCCAGACTCAAGAAGATTGCCAGGACGAACCAACGCATGGGTTATGCCTTGGGCAGTCCCCCCAAAATTCCCGCGAGGGCAGCCGAGCTCCCGGGCCGAAGTTTTCCCCCGTTGTTGAAGCTACTCTTATTCCTTTGCCTGGCGGTCCCCGGCTATCCACCGGACCGCGCCATCCTGCTGACCGAAGAGACCAGCATAACCCTGCGCTGGAAGCTGCCTGGGCAAAAATTCCGGGTCGAGTTGCTGGACTCCAGCGGTCCGCTGCAAAGCCAGCTGGTGGATGCGCACAGCTGGGTGGTGAAAGTGCGCCCGGGCGGGCAGTATACCTGGCGTGTGACCGCGACGGGAGGCCGCCCCCTGATCAGTCACTTTTCGGTGGCCGAGGGATTTGCCTATCGGTCTCAGGGCCGCACGGGTTCATCCGGTAAGGGAGGAACCAATGGGGGGCAGCTTCGGGTGCGTCTGGCCAAGGACGAGGCCGGGATGAACCTCTGGATTTGGGACCGCGAAACCCATCTTCACTTTCTTTACCTTGACAAGCGCAAGTTCCTGATCTCGGCTCGAGGCGGCGATGGAGGAAAGGGCCAGGATGGAATCGAGTTCGCCGAGGCGGAGGCGGCCCGGGGCCAGTCCGGCGGTTCGGCTGGCTGGGGTGGGACGGTCGAGGTCACCACGCGAGACGCACCCTGGCGGCAATACCTGGAGATCGATGTGTCTCCCGGCGAGCCCGGCGCGGGTGGCCAGGGCGGCCGTTATTACCGAAACGGCGCCCTCGAGCGCGGCGCCGATGGCCTGCCCGGTCAGTCGGGCCGGTCCGGACGAGTAATTACCGCCATCGAACCCTGATCTAGCCTCCGTGGCGCGCTACGCCTTCAATGATTATCAAACTATTAGGGCGCTCTGGAGTTCCTCGGCAAGCCTCGGACCTCCGCCACTACGTTGGTTCCCAACTCCTGTTCGGTCCGCTTCGCTCCCCTGAACAGGGTGTTTGGAACTAGGGGCCAACCGGGCTGCGTTGTTGCTGCTGAACCTTAAACTGCGAAGGAGCCTTGTTGAAGGGCTTGCCCTTCAGATTCAGCGGATCCTCCCAGGGGGCAGCGCTGGTGGCTTTCAAAGGCTCGGCTCCCTTCGGGGAGCTGTTGGCCTTTAAGGGATCGGTCCCTTTGGGAGCCGAGACCGCGCCCAGGGGCTCTTTCGGCTTGACCGCGGGAGCCGCGAACTGCCAGCCGTCCTTTTTCTGCTCTTTGACCGCCTGGTCGATCGTCTTGGACTTCTGGAAAGGGCGACTTCCCAGTCCTAGCGGGTCGTTTTTCGGTTCCTGGGCGACCACCAGAGCGGTAAGACCCAGGAAGCAAATCAGCACGTTTCTCATCCTTCTAAATTCTACACCCCTCCTCGTGAGCCTGCCTGGTCGAGCGGTATACCCATGCAGGGGGCGACGGGCTTGCCAAGTAATGGTTAGCCATGGCCACGGAGAATCTGCAAAAATCGGCACTCTACCAGGCGGAGCGCGCCAGGGTGGAAAAACACGTGCAAGAGGCCTTGAGCCAGGACCGCTCCCCTATGGCCATCATCCGCCTGGCCCTGGTGGCCCACCGAGATCGGAAGAGCACACG
>JALHOV010000242.1 GCA_022842865.1 Vulcanimicrobiota bacterium
TCGATGATGGCGATGCACTGACCTTTCCCCGTCAATCCGTGTTCCCAGACCTTCTCGAGACCAGGCAGACGCATCAGGTGAGCTCGGGTGTTTTCGTCGGTTTGACCCTGAGCTTTACGACTACATTCACAGCCAGCCCCAAGGAGAGAAATGGAGGCCGAGAAATAGCAAACAGCCCTCAGGAATGAAGCCAATTTCGCAACAAATGTTCGAATACTAGGCTCAACTGCGGAGCAAAGGCCAGGGAAAAGCAATTCGAAGAAGACCCACGAGGGGAACGAGGCCTCATTGACCGACGGAAAGCTGAAAATCCTCGATCGCATCACGGGATGCCTGGTGGGAGGGGCTCTGGGGGATAGGGAATCGTTCAGTGTGTCTTTGCTAAGAAGGTAGGTCGATGCAAAGTGCGAGGCACGCAATCACTGAGTCGAGTTCGAGTGGGGACGCTACGCCAAGCTTTGAGTGAAATCGTGCAAGGGACAGAGATTTGACTTGAAATGCGTCTGCACCCGACAATTTGGTAAGACCTGTCGCGGGGGTGGCGGCGAGTTTCGTAAACCATGGGTAGTTAACGTAGTGTTCTTTCCAGTCTGTGATAGGCACCACTATTCTTAGGGGCAGTTTTCCGACACCCTTGGCGTTCACAACGAGAGCTGGCCGGCGCTTCCCTATCTCCTGGCCTACTTGAGGGTCGAAGTTGATCAGCCAGATTTGACCTCGCTGCGGATCAATATTCGAGGAAGTCATCGGCGGCAAAGCTGGTCAGTTCCGAATCTGTCAAATAGTCAGCGAAGGCCAATTCAGCTGCCGCTTCCAAGATCTGGTTGCGCTCATTGGACGAGAGCTTCAGTAGTTCCGTCGCGCCCAACGCGGTATTTACCTCAGCACTACTGGTTACCTCGATGAGCGTCGGGCACAGTTCTCGGGCTCGCTGGGCGGAGATCAGGCCTTCGTTGAGAGCGCGCAAGGTGTATTGTTTTAAATGGGAAGTCTCCTCAACCCCAGGATAGTCAAATTTAGTCGGCTCGGATCTACGCCAGCCCCGAGCAGAGAGTTCAGTGAACATCCTGCGATACAAGCTCTCATTGATGATTTCAAGGTCGAACGCTCGACGGATCCAGGCCTGGATACTGAGTCCATACTTACGCTTGAGAAGCCCTAGTTCAGCCAGGTTCAGATTCCGACGCACTCTTCCCAATTCCGCGACTGCGGCCGAGCGCGGGGCTAGAAAGGCAGAAGCAAATCGGTGTGCGAGGACTTCCCTTTCCGCATCAGCCAACTCGCCGCAGTCGAGCATCAGGTGACCCAGTTCGTGGGCAAGACTGAAACGCAGTCGGTCTACCGGAGCATTCGTGCGGACAACCACAAGGGGTCTAATATCGTCGAGCCAGCCGGATAAGCCGTCAAACTCATTATCTTGTATGTGATCGGTGCCAAGCACGATGACGCCGTTGCGTTCCAACAATTCAATCAAGCCCACGACAGGACCGCCTTCCAAGCCAAGGCGACTCCGGACCCTTTCAGCGGCTAGTTCCGCCTGCTCCAAGTTGTTGGCCGGATAGCTCTGGGTCCGGCTTAACGAATAGTTGGCATCGATCAACAAGGCTTCTTCTAGCCAGACAATCCCGTGGACACAGTTGGAGGCGAGCGCTTGTAGCTGCTGTTGGTCTTTCTTTCCTAACCTGGCTGTCTTGCGAATGTCTCCCCAGATTATGTTGCTTCTAGAAACCTCGAAGAAGAAACTGGGCTCGACACCTAGGGCGCTAGCCAGAGCGGGAAGCAAAGTCGACGGGGGCGACGATTCTCCGCGCTCATATTTGGAAAGAGCAGCCTTGCTAATTGAAACTCCTTTGGCGCGTATTGCGGCGGCCAACTCCTCGAGCGAGAGTCCCCTGGCTAGTCTGGCATTTTTCAGTTTGTCCTGGAGCACCCTATCCTGCTTTCTCCCAAGGCTGATGCTTGGGAAGGAGGTTATCGCTAACCTTTTCAAGGTACAGTCCCGAGAACTCTTGGAACTCTTTGAAAGTAAGTTCGGGCTTTCGATCCCCTCCCTCGAAGTATTCATAGACTTCGTCATAGGGGATGCGGAAGACGTCGACTGAGGGAAATTCGCAAATGTTAGGCACCAAGCCAAGCATCTTGATGTTCGATCCCTTTCTTGGCTGGTTACGATTTTGCTCTGTTTTTTTGTTTTTGTCAACGAGCGTGGACTCTTTCGCCACCCGAAGTATGTGGGGTACGGCACTTTCCTTTTGCACAGCGGAGTCGGTTATCGGTTATCGAGGTAAATGCAATAACGTAAAGGTATTTAAGCAGCGCACCCAGTATCGCCTGCTCTGGAAAAAGGCCAAAACCGTCGGTCTGCCGCATAAGATGCGGAGGAACCGAGATTTGTATTGCGGAGCTAACGCTCGACATCGTTTTTGATTTGAGGAGCGGGCTCTCTATTTAAAAGGCCAAAGCGCGTTCCAGCGCCGCATCGGCTCGCACGATCCTCATTCCCGCAGACACCAAAGCAGACTCGACCAGCACCGCCTTCAATTGAGCGGGCGCTAAGTCCGGCCTGGCCTGGCGCAGCAAAGCCACCAGTCCGGCCACCGCCGGTGTGGCCATGCTGGTGCCCGCCATTTTCATGTAATCCTGGCCCAGGTGCTCACGCCAGGGGGTATCCAATCCGGAAGACGGCGCCAGGGTGCTCATCACGTCGACGGCTGGGGCAGAGACATCCGGCTTCCCGGCTACGAATACCACCCCATAGGGCGTGTCGTCGGAGGGGTCGGGTGTGCCCTGATCATTCACTCCGCCTACGGTAATGGCCGCTGGCGAGATTCCGGGAGTGGAGACGCAGTCCTGGTCGTTGCCGGCCGCCACCACCACCGGCAGCCCGGCCGCCGTCGTTTCTTCCACTGCTCGGCACCAGGGACAGGCTTCGAAGCTGACGCTGGCCACATCGCCCATCGAGACATTCACCACCGTCACGCCCAACTCCAGTCTGCGAGCCAGAACCCAGCGCAGCCCCTCGATCGCCTGCGACACCGTGGATACGCGCACGCCCACCAGGGAAGCCTCAAAGGCCACTCCCTTGTGCTTCCCTTGCGAACGCTTGCCCGACCCCACCGCGATGCCGGCCACGTGCGTCCCGTGGCCCCAGCGGTCCAACATCCATTTCTGTTGTCCGGCCAGGTCTACATAGCCCACCACGCGGTCGGCAAAATCCTCGTGCGCGAACAGGCCCGAATCGATGATGGCGATGCACTGACCTTTCCCCGTCAATCCGTGTTCCCAGACCTTCTCGAGACCAGGCAGACGCATCAGGTGAGCTCGGGTGTTTTCGTCGGATTGCCCATTCGAGGGGAGTTCTCTGTCCGGTGAATTTCCCTTGCTGGTGGGCGAGTTCTCTGCTGTTGGACCTGGCGGGCTGTCTTGCGGCAAACTGCAGAAGTCGGAGCCGACCCTGTCTGCCAGAGAGGCACTCCTGTGCGCCGTGGCTTCGACGGCTATGGCCAACTATCCAGCTCCGCTGGACTTCTGGCGTGGTCTGCGCCAGGCGGTCTGCAACGGCGGGGCCGCCGATGCGGTCGGCTCCTTAACAGGCCAGTTGCTCGGTTGTGAGCTGGGCTATTCGGGACTGCCGCAAGATCCGCTTTCGCGGCTGGAGCTTCATCTCGAGATCCGTTTGTTGGCAAGAGACTTGTGGCTTGAGTATTATGGCGAATGGAGCGAGCTTTATCCGCCGAACTAGGGCTGTGCGACAGATTTTGTCGCGGCACCGGCTAGCATAGGGGAATGAAAACCCCGAACTGCACTCCCGACATCGCCGAGAGTCTCACCCAACTCTGCCAGAAGCTCGTGTCTCGCGCCGGACACGAAGAAGCCTACGACACCGAGCCGCGCTGTGCGTTCCAGGCGTTGCTGCAGGGCGCCAGCCTGCGCTCGCCCGACCAGTTTGAGATGTTTAGCGCCGAGGGCAACCAGGCATGTGTTCGCGCCCTAAAATTCGTGATGGAGCGGCCTGAGCTGGTCAATCTGTTCGGCCTGAACAAGCCGCTCTTGGACGAGCTGAAGAAGACCGGATCGATCTAGAGGAATTCCCTCTACAGGAAGGGCCCGCTCCCGGAAGAAAATCTGCGGATCCCTGAGCGCTGGCGGAAAGAGAGATAGGTTGATGAGTAAGAATTCGAGCGTGGCATACTACGACGAGTTTGGCCAGGAATTCGCTTCTTCGACCGCTCAGGTCGATATGCAACCGCTCTACGATCGGTTTCTGGGGCACCTTCTCCCGGGGGCCAGTATCCTCGATGCTGGTTGCGGCTCTGGCCGCGATAGTCTGGCGTTCAAAGAGTTGGGATATCAGGTGACGGCGATGGATGGGTCTCAGACGATGGTCCGACTGGCCACAGAGCATTCCGGTCTGCCTGTGCAGAATCTCAAGTTTCAAGATATCGACTTCGTTGACGAATTTGATGGCATTTGGGCCTGTGCCAGTCTGCTCCACCTGGAGCGGGCCGAATTAGGGGATGCGGTCAGACGCCTGGTAAGAGCCGGCAAGAAGGGCGGCATCGTCTGCATGTCGTTTAAGCGGGGAGAAGGTGATCGCGTCTCCAAAGGCCGTCACTTCACCGATTTCACCATGGAGTCTCTGGCGCTCTGGTTGCAGCCCACCTCGCAGCTGCAGCCGATTGAGTTTTGGGAAACGGGCGACCAGCGCCCCGATCGGGTCGAGGAACGATGGACGAATGCTCTCCTTCGAATCCAGCGCTGAGGCCCTGGCCATTGGCCAGTTCGGTTTTCCTCCGAGCGAACTGTTCCAGTCCGTGGTGCAAAGCCTGCAACCGTTGGGTTTCCGCCATGTCGGCCGGGTGACGCGCGGGGCTCTCTTTGAGAGCAGCGAGCGCGTAGCCCTGGTGATCGATCACCGAATCTGGGACAATCAATTCCCTTTCCCTTATGCCGCATACAGCGACGAGCAAAATCAGCTCATGGCTCAGTATCCCAAACTGTATCGCACCATGGTGGATGACCCCGAGGATGTCCCAGAACTTCTCCAGCTGATCAAAGTGCTGGCTGAAAAAACCTACGAAACCGAAGACGGTTTTGGCTCGGGCGCGACTAACCGCGAGTTGACCTCGATTGACCCCACCATGCCAGAGGCCTATTTCGAGCAGGCCTTCATCGAGGTTTTTGGTCGAGAGCAACTCGATTCCCTGGCTCGAGAATACCCCATCGTCGACATCCAGGGGTCACCTCGGGCCGTCGACTACTACATCGAACGCGCCTGCGGCAACATTGCCATTGAGAAGAACGGTGTGAGCTACCACCACCCGCAAATTCTGGGCAAAGAGAGATATGCCAAGCAACTGGTGAAGCAAAACTCCCTGGTGGCCTACGGCTGCAAGCTCTATCGGTGGTCCCTGGAAAGCATGCAGTTTGTGGAGAGGTTCAAGGATGAACTCAGGCATTACCTGGGCACGCCTGATGCATTCCTTTCGGCGCGCAAGTTAGGAGTGACGCGAAGCTTCCGGCTCCATCAGCATCAGGACAGTGCCTTGGAAACTCTGGCGGTCAGTCGCAGCCTGGGCGAGAAGGCCGCCCTGGTGGTCCTACCAACCGGGACCGGCAAGACCGAGGTTCTCATTGCGGATTACGCGGGGTGCTGCTCCCATTCCTCGGTAAAATCGAAAGCTGACAACCAAGCCGAAAACTAGTTCCGTCTGTACAAAAAGGCCTCCACGCTTGAAAATGATTCTTGCAAAAACCCTCAAACTCAAGCGGGAGGCCAACTCTTATGATGATCTTACAGAGTCATAAAGTTCGTAGCAAGGCACCGGTAGCTCCTTCTGAGAAGCCGGCCGAAGTTGAGCCGTTGAAGCCGCGGCGGGGGCGGCCGCCAGGAAGCGCAGCTGAAGCCGAGGAGAAAATTCATTACCCCAGCGTCTGTGGAGTTGACCTGGCCAAGTTTTGGAAGGTTCCCACGCCTTTGAGGAACCGGCTGGCGTCGGCCTTTGCCCGGACCCTGGGCGACCTGCTCAGTGCATTTCAGGAGTTCTATGACGCGGAGAAGCCCGATCTGATCAGCGTCCTTTGTAACCGCCTGCCGCTGACCGTCTCTGCCCTCGGTAGGGCAATTGTATCTGAGATCTTGAGCGAGGAGCGCGGGCACCTGGGGCAGCATATCCGGTGCGACCGGGAAGGCTGCACTGGAACCCTCGATTATCAAGGTGACGTGAAGAAGAACATCAAGACCAAGATGGGCGAAATTACCGTGGCCCGCAGCTACTACCACGGTGCCTGCGGGCATTCCGTCTGCCCACTAGATGTTCGCCTCGGTCTGAGCGATTCTCATTCTGCACTTCCGGATCTGCTGGAACTCATCACGATGATGACTACGACTCTTTCCTATCCCGAAGCGGTAGCTTTCATCGACAAGGCAATTGGTGTCCCCATAAGCCTGCGTTATGCTGAGGCTGTAACCGCCACAGACGCCGATTACGTGGAGCGAAAGCTGCAGCAAGAGGTGGACGAGATGATGCGGAATCCCAGCCAGGCCGCAGCACGCAACGGCGAACTGGAAGAGGGCGTCGTGTTGGTTTCTTCCGATGGAGGATTTTGCAAGGTGCGCGATCACTCGGAGCCGACCCACGAGTTCAAAATGGTCTGCTTTGGAAGCCTCGAGGTGGAATCGAGCCGCCAGTCGGACGACCCCGAGAAATACAGCCGGATGTTTCGTCTTGAGAGAAAGTGCTACGTAGGCCGACTCGCAGGTCCGGATGAGGTTTTTCAGCACGCTCAGGCTGAGTTCTTTCGCCGCGGATACCACAAAGTAAAGACTATTCACGGGGTTGCCGACGGAGCAAGTTGGTGTTTGCCCCGAATTGCCGGTCTCGCCCAGGAAGATCAGGAAGTAAGCCTGGTCTTGGATTGGTGGCACGCCAAAGAGCGGGTCTCGGCGGCAACCAAGCTGGCCTTCCCCGCCGACGCTGAGGTTGCCGGTCAGCGAGCCAGAGCCATTGCGGACCAACTCTGGGAGAGTCGCAACGCTCAGTTTTTTGAAAGTTTGAGCCGGCTACGTGATGACGCCTTAGCCCATAAAGCCGAGATTCAGGACCACATCGACTACTTTGCAAGGCGGCGGCATCTGCTTCGCTACAAAGAATGCAGAACAAGAAATCTCCCGATTGGTAGCGGTGTAATTGAGGGCGGTATCCGATTTCTTGGAAAAGACCGGCTTGACCGGACGGGCATGAGCTGGAACATCAGGGGGGCAGACGGCATGCTTGGCCTCCGATGCGCTAGATACAGCGGTCGGCTCGACGAACTCTACAGAACGCGAGATCTGGAAAGGAAAGCCCGCTACGAAACAGCGCAAAGACTGTGGTTATCGGCCGCGTGATTTTCACCCATGAATAGGAGCAGCACCCGATTACGCGGCCATCGCCAAAGCCAAAGGCCAACTTCCCCGAGGATTGGTGCTGGTGCCCACTACCCAACTGAAATTTCAGGTGATCGAAGCGTTTCGCAAACGGTTGCCTGATCACGGCATCGCGGTGAGCGAGTCCGACGTCGGCACCGCTCCTGACTCCGAGATCCTGGTTCAGACTTACGCCTGGATGAGTCGCCACTTGCATTCCTACGGCACCAAGGACTTCGAGTATGTTGGGATCGATGAGGCTCATCATTCCGTCGCGCCGGCGCTGCGCAAGGTGATTCAGCGGTTTGATGCTGGATTTCTGGTCGGTCTCACGGCCACCGACCAGCGCCTGGACACCCTGAAGCTGGAGGAAGTTTTTGGCAAATACGATGTGGAGCTTTCCCTGGTGGAGGCAATCCGGCAGGAATTGCTAACGCCCATTCGAGCCTTCCGCCTGAAGAGTAACATCGACCTGAGTGAGGTCCGGTTCAACGGACGGGACTTCGTGAATGCGGACTTGGAACGAAGCGTCATGGTTCCGTCCCGGAATCAGCTGATCATCGATGTCCTCCTGAAGTATTTCGTGGAGTCGGAACTCGAGAGAAAGTCCGGACTGATATTTTGCGTGAACGTCAAGCACGCAGAACGTCTGGCTCAGAGCATGCGGGAGCAGGGAATATCGGCAGAGTCCGTGAGTGGAAAGGACAATCGCTCGGCTCAGAAGATTGCCCGCTACCAGGCTGGCGACATCCAGTTTTTGACCACCTGCTCCCTGCTGAGCGAGGGATGGGACTCGCCGCGCACATCCATCATCGTGATGGCACGCCCGACCATGTCCAAGGTTCTCTACACGCAGCAATTGGGCAGGGGGACCCGCAAGCATCCAGGCAAGGAGGCGCTGTATGTGATCGACGTGGTGGACAATTACGGTTTCCTCGGCTCCCTGAAAAATATCCCCTGGAGCCTTCACGGCATTCTGGGATGTTCAGCCTACACGCCCTGGGGCAACCCACTGGAGGCGACTGCCGCCCTCGGGCCGGAAGCCACTGTCCTGGATGGACTCTATGAGGGAGAACGTGCCATCGAGGAGATCGACATTTTCACCTTCGAATACAAATATCCCGATCACCTCAGCGACGAACAATTGGCCAGAGAGCTTTTTGTGGGCACGGAGACGGTCAGGAATTGGGTGAAGACCGGCAAACTGGTTCCCTCGGTGACCGTACCCTTTGGACGGAATCGCCTGAACTACCATGACCCTTCTGCGATCCCGGAGCTTCGTTCCCGATTGGGCCTGAAGGTGCACGACGAGACCACCTTGTTTGACGACTTCTTTGAATTCCTGGAAAAGCGCGACTACGCCAAATCCTACAAAATGGTCATGATGCTGGAGTTGCTGCGACTGGTAGACGCTCATGGCGAGTGCGACCTGGACCAATTGGCGCTGGGCTACTCCCAATTCTACGCCGACCGCCTGGCCCACGCCTTAGCCGTGGATAAGCCGGGTTGCCCTTATGACGAGGCGTATCTGGCGGATCTGTCCCGCGTCAAACAGAGCCTCCTCCAGTTTCCGTTCGAGAAATTCGAGCGCAAACGGTTTCTCTATCAGTGCAAAGACCTCAACCGAGTCTCCTTCTCCGGTCCCTTGTGGCAAAAGCTTGATTCCCCGGCGGTTTCTAAAATACGCGGGCAGATGTTCGAGGATTTGACCCAGTGGTATTCGGATTCGGGTGGTGTTGCTGATGCCTGGAGGTCGCACTGGGGATCGCCCTCTGAGGTCCAGTCAAGAGAGATTCGCGGGGCAGAGGTCCCCTAACGGAAACTGTGAAATAGCAAAGCACCACGGCCAATAAAGGAGCGCTAGATGAAGGACAATTATAAAGGCGATTCAGCCGAGGCGGTTGGAGATTCTCCCAGCGTTTCTAGGGAAGAGTTGATTGCTCGTATTGCCTCGTTTCTACGTTCCCAAAAAAAGGATTTCAAGCCCCAGATAATCCTTGACAATTATTTGAGGACCTATTCGGATCGACCAACCCTGAGAGATATACAGGAGGTATTGCTTCTGGACGGTGCGTTCATCCGAACCCGGTCCGGTCATTACCAGGTCAAACAGGCCGTTGAGAAGCCTCGATGGGAGCCCCTCGACACAGTTGGGCCAAAGAGTCGATGCCTTTCCGGCCATCGATCGGCTCAATCGCCACCATGCTCTTCATTTGCGGCGTGAGCTGCAGCATCAGGCGAACAGAAGCAGGCGCTGGTGCTGATTGGTCAGGCCAGGAGGCTCAAGGACCAAAAGAACTATCGGGAGCTGGAGCAAATGTATCGCAACCGATTGGCACAATGCGACGACCGACCAGGAACTTCGCGGATACATCGAGGAGTTCGGCGAGACACGTGAGGAAGCGCTAGAAAAACTGGTTGAGAAGGGACAATAGCTCGAGTCTCTAAGCCGACGTACTGGTTGCTGGCAGCTGAACATCCTCTAATTTGCCTGCCTCCTGGAAGCAGTCAACCAACCAGCCGTCGTTGCGCAGCGTATCCCAACGGGCTCGCACATAACCACACGCAATGGGAGCAAAATGTAGAGGAAGCCCTCGTTCCTTTAACTCTTTTCGCACGAGGGGAGGCATCGTCCGAGCCGCGCTTTTGGGCCGAGGGTGACCGGTTATATAGGCTCGACTGGTCAAGGCCTTGATACGCTCGACATCTTTGGCGGTTGGTAGGTGCAAGTTGCCGTTGCACCAGGGGGTGACACAAACGGTCGGGTCGGGCTTCATTAACCTGGTGTCCCAGAGTTCAGGGCTATGCCCGTTCTCAGAGCCGTGATGCGAAACCTTGAAAAAAGTGGCCAATTTATCCTTGAAGCATATGGACTGCTGTAAGAGTGCAGTCCAGCCTGTCTCGGGGTCGGTCGTCACTTCCAGGTCGGAGCCGAGCAGGGCATTGGTATGTTCTGAGCTCACCAGGGTCACAACCGAGTGGTGATTGGGCTCTTTGGAGGCGAGGTTGAGCTGAGGGCGGCCCGCCTCCGGAACAAGCTTGGCCAAATTCGCGATGGCGCGAAGCACGGAAGCGCTCGATGGGCTCAGGGCTTGGACCATACCAGGCTTACCGCCTACCAAAAAGCTTTCGAGGATTACATCCTGGCTGACCAACTTCAGCGGGCGGGTCAGCTTCTGGCAGGTTGCAAGGAAAAGCTGAAACTCCTTAATCCCATAACCGTCGAGGACGCTGTTGGCGTAGAGGCGGGCAAGAGCTAACAACTCGTCTGAACGCATTGCGTTTGATACATATATCTTTGCGCTGGGGCAGGCCTCGACCATCTTGGCCATTCCCGCAATGTGATCGTCGTGCCAATGGGTAGCGCAGATAAATGCCACTTGAGCCTTCGGATCGACTCCAATGTGTTCTAAATACCAGAGCGCTGCGGGTGCGTCCTCTGACCACACTCCGTAGCAAGAATCGATAATACCCCACTGCCCTTGACCAAGGTGAAGGACTGCACTTTCTCCATAGCCAGGACCGAAGGTTGTCACCTCCAGAACTTCTGTGCCGGGCGCCGTCCCATCCGGTGCTGTCACTCGCTAAAGAGGCTCTTTAGCTCCGCAGCTTCCGCGAAGGCTTTGTTGATCTGTGCCTGGGACCACGGCGGCAAACGACGAAAGCGAATGGACGACTCGCGTGTGCGCCGGCCCCGATGCTCCACGTAACCTATGTTCCAATAAAATTCCGCACCTACGGCCACCAGGGGTAGATCATCGGTCGAGAGTTCCTCCAGGGCGAATTCACCATCCATCTTAAGTCCCTCGAGGTCCATGACCCTGGCTCTAAAGCCGGGTTCTCCCATCTCTGTCGTTACCTCTGTGTCTGTTACGACGCCAAGCCAGGCTTTTTCTACCAGAAACCTGTAGTCTTGGTTCTCCAGCGACACTCGAGGTGGCGGCAGTTCGATGCGCTTACGACTGGTTGCCTGGTAAGCCGCAGACTCGACTCGCATTTCGGTCTGACCCGTCTCGCCCGGGCAGGCCGTGGCCGGTTCGCGTAAGAGCGCGGGGACCGACGGAAACGCTGGACCGGTTGACTCTTCCTGACGGGAGGGTAAAGCGGAGATCGGAAGAGCA
>JALHOV010000243.1 GCA_022842865.1 Vulcanimicrobiota bacterium
TCGCCCCTGCAAAACCAGTGGATTCAGGTCATGGAGGGCCCGGTTGGCCCGGTCGAGGCGAGTCGCTCCAGGCTTCGGGTGGACATTCGGCCGAGGGGCGGCAGACTGGGTTGACTGTCCGGATTGAAAGAGTTGGGTGGCCTGGTTGCGAGCCTGGCTGATCACCTGAACGGCACGATTGTGAAGTGCGTCCACGGTTTCGGCCCCCTGTACGGCCAGCTCTTGAGTGCCTGCGTAAGCTCGGTCGACCCTTTGGGCTGCCCACATGGCCGCATCCTGGGCCAGTGAGTTGGCGTTGTTGACCTGGCGATTGAACCAATCCATCCGATACTACCTGCCTTCCTGGGCTTAAGATTAGGGTGTGCCGTAGCCTCGCTGAATAGCAAGCTTACGCATGTCGTTGATCTTTTCCAGCCAGATCTGGCGGGTGCCGTTGATCTCGGCGCGATCCTCCGGGGCCATCGGGTCGACCCCGGAGGATTTGCCGGACTTCCGGCTCGAGGAATCGACCGGCCTGGAGAGCACTTTCACTTGGGATTACCTCAACTTTCGGTGATAGGCCCAGTTTAGTCAGAGCGTTCTCCTTTTTTTCTCAGCGGCTGGCCACGGCCAGGGCTTCTCTTAGAGCTGCATCCAAAAGCTGCTTTCCGGTGAAGAGCTGGCGATCGCATTCAGCGGCAGCCGTCATGGCCTCGTGCCAATCTTCCGTTTGCCAATCGTTGCCAAGGTCTCGCGCCTCGACGGCCAGACTGAGCAGCCCCTCCAATCCGTCCTTCAAGCGAGCCAAACCGTCGTGATAATCGGCTCTTTCGGGCATATCCGGAAACCCCTCAAAAACCTTCAGATGGCCTCGGAAATAAGCCACCAATTCTTTAAATTCTGAGTGTTCAGGCTGTGAACCCGCCCGACCGGCCAGCAGAAGTTCGGTGAAATGAATGAATCCGGTGGAACTGGAAGCCAGCTGGTCCGCGCCGGGCGAAGCCGCATGCAAGTCACCATTTTCGTCTTCGATGGAATATTCCGGGTCAAGCTCGACCAAGAAGCCCGTTCGGCAGCGCTCACAGGCGCTGGAATCAGTCGAGTTCGGGGTCAAACAATTGGGGCAGGTCTTGAAACTCATCGTTTTTGCTCCATTTTCATCTTGGGTTTGGACCTTGATCTCAGCCGTGGGCGGAGAGCTTCATCAGCAGACGACTACCTTTTCGGGTTGGGCGTGAAACCGATGTTGATGAGGATGATGGTGGTGGCGATGGGGCGAGGGGGCCGTCGCTGGAGGCGGTTGATCTTTTTTGGGCAACTGCAGAACTTGTCCCGGTTGAATGCAGTCGGGGTTTTCCAAGTGACTTGATCTGGCCACGAAAGCCACGAATTGATGCTTGTGAATATCCTGAAGGGTAAAACCCTTTTTCCGAAGGATGTGGTAGATGGTGTCGCCCTTTTGCACGGTGTACGATTCGGTCGAAGGGTCCGCGGCCGCGGCGGGCTTTTCGGCGGGACTGGACGGGCAAGCGGGGGGTTGAGGAGCTGGACTTTGATTTTGCTGAGCGCATTGGCAAGGAGGCAGAAAGAGTTGCTGGGCCTCCTTTAGGACCTCTTGCAGCAAATCTAGAAACCTCACACCAGAATCTTGAGAAACTTGGCGTTGCGGAGAGACGCACACTCTGAAAAAGTTGCTGACGGATGATGGAATCGCCACTCTGTTTACCTCGCTCTGGTTTAGATGAGAGGAGTTTAGCAAGGCGACTTCTCAGAATTTTCTCATCCCAGCACGTTGAGGGTAGAGACCATGGGAAGCAAAGTCACCAGAATTAAGACCGCGCAGAGCATACCCAGGCCCAACAAAACAATCGGCTCAATCCAGGCGAGCAGACTCTCCATCTGGTGACGGGCCCCCTCCGCATAAAAGTCTTTCAGCCAGCTGAAAACCTTGGGAAGCTGGCCTGACTCCTCGCCCACTTTGAGCATTTCTACGGCCGTCCGAGGAAAACCGGCGAGAGAAAAAGCACGGTTGAGTTCTTCGCCCTGCATGACCTGTTCGGCCACGAGAGCAAGAGCAGAGCTCCAACCCTTTTGTTGCTGAATGGTTTGAATGGATTGGAGTACCGGAAGTCCGGAATCGATCTGGATGGAGAGTTCAGCCCAGAGCGCGGAAAGCTCCAGTTGAGTCCTGACAGTTTGCCAGGGGCCGGGGATTCTGGATCCAGCCAGGCTCAGGGCACGACGTATCTTCGGTTGCCGCACGGCAAAAAAACTGGCTAGCCCCAACCCGCAAAAGAACCAGGGGGAAGCCAGCTTAGACCAAATATTGAAAAGACCGGCAAGGGGACCGTGCAAGTTCACTCCGAGTTCCCCCATCAGTTTTTGCTGAGCAGGAAACACGAGCGCCGGCACCATGCACAGCATGAGCGTGGCCACACCCAGGGTGAAGGCGGGGTAGACCAGCAGTTGCTGCTGCTGCATTCGGCTAGCATGGTCCTTCTCCAGTTTGTCAGCAATTCGGTCAAGACAATAAGCAAGTCTGCCGCTTCGCTCTCCGACCGATATCAGCGAAAGGATCCAGGTCATGGGGAGCTGCGAGAGCTTGAAAGCCTGCGCCAAAGAATGACCTTGGGCCAGGCGCGAGGCCACTTGCTCCCCCCAGCAGCGCAGATGCGGGTCTGTTTCGCCGGCGGCGAGAGCCTGAAAGGCTTGATGCAGCGGAATGCCACAGTTGAACATGGCACTCAGGCCGCGAAAGAACGGTCCCAGTGCACGCTCGCTGAGGCCTTTGCTCAAAGAACCCCGGCTGCCTCTCGCAGTGAGGGCTGAGGCTGGACGCCACATTCGTCCACAAATCGGCGCGAGAACGAATGATAGACCAGGGCGGCCTCCTGCGAGCAACCCAGGTGGCGCAGAGAGACCAGCAGCTGTTGACAGAATTCCTCGCAGACGGGGTCAAGCTTCAGCCCTATCTCGGCGGCTTTTTTCAGCGCTGTCCAATCGCCGCTCTTTTCGCACTGCGCAGCCAGTCTTCGGCAGCCTGCCAATGCGTTCAGCTCAAGCTGCTCGCGACGTTGGACAGACCATTCCTCATAGCAACTTTCTAGATAAGGACCGAGGTAGGAGTCCAGGGTCTGCTGGATTTCCTCCAGGCTGGAGCGTTCGCTCAGCGCCGCCAATTGGGCGGCGTCGTGAGTTCCCAGGTACTTGGGGTTCAGTTGCCAGGTGGTTGCAGTGCGCATCAGGATTAAATCCAATTCGTCACCCAAAAACCCTGGTTCTCTCAATTGCTGCACCAACCGACTCAAATTCTTTCGCCCTTGAAGCACGCTCACATCTGGCCAAAGCAGCTCGATCAGTTGTTCGACCGATAGGCTGCGACCCCAAGGCCAGGCGATCAGGCACAGCAACCAGCGGAGCTTTTCCGTCTTAAAGTCAGCATCAGTCCAAACTTTGTCACCCCAAACCACTTGAAAACGCCCAAGAGTGTAGAAAGAAAATTGCTTTTTTACTTCGGTGACGGGCTGCCAACGTAGAACGCAACGCCCCAGAGTGAGCAGGCTCAGAGCCGAAAGCTCGGCTACTTCGGCTGGGGCCAGTCGGCGTCCGGAGTGCTCGGTAGGACTGTTTACGGACTCTGCTCGTACCCACAGCCTTTCCTTTTCGTCAATCCAGATCAAAGCGTGGGCCCTCGAGACACTGGGGAAGGGAAGTTCAATGTCATTGCGTCGACTATTCAAGCCGCCGCGGCCTACCCGATACGGCTGGCTGTAGATGGGCCAGTTTCGTACTGGCTTGTCGCCCTCGAGCAACTCGAGGTGACCCACCAGGGGACTGACGCGCGGAACAACCCAGGCGCAGCAGCCAGGAAGTTCTTTTAAGTGATTTGGCCTCCACAGCTCAATCCCAGTTTCACTTTGAATTTGGACGCCTTCCGTGGTGCAAAGGCCGCAATAGCGCGAGCCCAGTTCTGGTATAGGAGGACGGCCCTCGCCAAAACTGCTTTGGCCGTCCCTAAAGTGAATGGTGACGACTGGAGCATCAGGAGCTATCGGGACCAAAAGCAGGTTAAAGGGCAGACTGTCAGCCTGGCTATCTTCCCAATCGGTCTGTTCAAAATCTCCATTCATCTTGCACAGCCGTTCGGTCTTCATCCAATCGTGCCTTCAGCAACAACAGGGAGAGACCCCCGTTGGTCGAAATGCGTGCGAGCTTGAGACGCCCGCTTACGTGTTGGTTCATCGGTTTTGCCCTGGCCCGGGTCGGCTGGGCCCAAACCCTGGAGGTTGCCGAGATCGAATTTCGCGTGGCCCCCCCGGTTTCGTTCCAATGTCCCGAACTACAAGCCACGGGATTGAAGACCAACCAGTTCCGCATAGCCTGGGATGCTCAGGAGCGCTCACGGAAAGTTACCCTGGAATCACCGCTGTATTTTGCGACGGTGGTGGAGCTTGACCGTCAACGAAGCCTGGACATCAGCCACATGTATCCGCCACCGGGGGAACCGCCTATTCAGCTGCGACCTCGCTACTGGTGGGTGGGATTACGCGATTTTTTTTGGCTTCATCCGTGGACCCTGGTCGTGGTGGGCGCTTCAGGCTTTTGGGGGATTGCCCGGCTGAGAAAACCTCAAGGTGACCTGGCCAAAGACTCCTCTTCGATCCCAGGCTATGTTCTCTTCGAAAAAATCGGCTCAGGCGGGATGGGCGACGTTTTTCGAGGTTTTCAGGCCGATCGACCCGAGCAGCCCTTAGCCATTAAAATTCTCAGGTTGGATGGTGACTCTTCGGCTGAGCTACAAGAACGTTTTCGGAGGGAGGTCGGTGCCCTGGCCAGGCTTCAGCACCCCGGGATCGTGAAAATCCTCGACTGGGGGGAAACCAAAATGGGTGAGCCCTTCCTGGTCATGGAATACCTCGAAGGGCGGACTTTGAAAACACGCATAGACCAAAACCGGCCTCAACCCCTCCAGGTATTGGGCTGGCTACAGCAGCTCGCGGCGGCGCTTGAGCATCTACATCAGGCTGGTCTGGTTCACCGAGATGTCAAGCCGGCTAACCTCTTTTTAACCGATCAAGACCGCCTGGTGCTGATGGACTTCGGGACCATATTTCAGAGAGACCGGACCCAGCTAACCCAGACCGGAGTCGTTCTCGGTACTCCCAGCTTCATTGCGCCCGAGCAGCTTCGTTCGCAAGCCGGCCCAGCTTCAGACCAATATTCTGTAGGCCTGGTGGCCTACAGAATGTTGACGGGAAGGCCGGCATTTGAGGCGGACACGGTGGCCGAAATTCTAGCAGCTCAACTCCATGACTACCCGCCTGAACCCCATATCGTCGAACCCTCGCTTTCCTCTTCCGTTTCACGCGTGCTCATGAGAATGTTAAGGAAAGAACCCCACCTTCGTTATCCGAGCGTATCGGCAGCTGTCGAAGACTTGAAGATGGCCGTGACGGGAAATGATGAGGACGGCACGGAAAAATTTGATGCCCCAAGCTAATCATTTTGGAATCGGAGACTGGTGAGGCGAAGACGATCTCCTAACGGGATGAACTGACTTAAATCGAAACTCTCGCTTTCTCCCGTAGTGGGATTCTGGGCAACCATGCTGCCGACAGAATTTAGAATGAGGGGCAGGCTGGCTGGTGTGAGGGGAGTCATCGGTATCTGCTCGGGTCCACTGGCTAGAGGACCTCGGGTGGCCGAGAAGGCGGGGGGCGCGTAAGGGACACCTGCGTAACCGATGGTTTGGATCAACCAATCACAAGCGGCTTGAAGGGAAGCGGGCTGGTCGAGCCTGACCTCCGTGCTGACACGCTCGCCTTCCGCGGGCTGAAGGGTAATCCGAACGTGATTCGGCTGCGTCGGAGTTACGGACATATCCCCCTGGCGATCAAGAAAACCGGAAGGCACGCCGATCACCCCTCGCTTCGTGGATGAGGAAATTCGGATACGCGCGGGTAAGGTAGGTCGCTGACCCCAGAGGACCGGAGTCGGATCGTGAATGATCGCGAGATCCGTGACCGAATTGGTGGAACCTCGAGAAACCAGACAACCAACTAAGGTTAGCTGTGAGGCCTGGACTCTACCCTGGCTATAGACCAGGCCCCGCAACTTTGACTGCGCCATCCCCTGGCCTCTCAAGCTCAGGTCACCGCCACTGACCAGGGCGACCCGGCCGCTGGTCTGCAACTGGGCCGAACCCAGATCAAGGTCTCCGGTGGTGACCACGAGGCCAGAGCCCAACAGTTTCCCCTGGACGGTCAATCTACCATCAACGAAGAGGAGAGTTTGGTGAATCTCAAGGTCTCCATTCACCCTCAGCGAGCCTTGAACTCGAGTCCGCCGTAGAAAGTTGGCCTCGGGCAAATTTCCCCCCGTCAGCTGGTCGCAGCCAGTTTCGGTGAGCAGCGGGTCAAATTGGGAAACGGGAATGGATGGCAGCAGCCTGGGAGGACTGTGTTCCCGCAACTGGCCCAGAACTCTCAATGGGTTTCCTTGCAAATCTATGATTCCAGAGGTCACCACGTCACCGCATAAATAGACCCGATTTCCCTGGCAATGAATGCCGTCATCCCTCGAGTTACTCAGAATGTGGGCAGGTGACCCCAGGGTGGATGGATTGGCAAGCAGGGCCTCTATAGCGGTTTCTTCCAGTTGGGCGGAACCGGCCACGGTCAGGTCTCCAGCAGCCTGAATTGAACCCTGACAGGCGAGTGCAAAAGGATATTGAGCAGCGCAGATGTTGCCAACCAGAAGAAGCCGCGCTCCGCGACATTCTCCAAGGCAGTAGACCCGGGCCGTTGCGGGTGGAATCCGAGACCCGTCTGAAATGGTAGTGGCCCTCAGGCCTGCGAGATTATTGCCGGAAAGGGGAAGTCTCTCGGGACGGGCCGGGGATGGCTGGAAGTAAACGGAGGCCCGGGCGTCCCCCAACTCTAGAACTTGATCCTCGGCGGTCCCAGGAGCGGTTTGCCACCGGGCGCAAAGGCGTTGAAGTAGAGAGGTGGCGGCTTGCCTGGCTTCCACTCGAGCCTGTGACTGTTCCAGCAAGCGATTACGAGTCAAAAAACAGGTGATCGTAGCGAAAGCCACCACGCTGGCTAAAAAGCAAAACATCAGGGTGGCAGCGAGGGTTGTAGCTCTGGACTTCTTTATCAGGGGTAGATCCATTCAGCTACACTATAGCAGAGCTTTCCCCATCTTTTCTCAACCGGTCGGCAGAGCAAGAGAATCTTTGGGGAAGGGTCGTTGCTAGTGTGAACCATCCGCAGCAAGACTGCACAATCACGGAGGGTTTATGGGTATCATTCAGTCACAATCATCCACCCCAAGAGTCAGCTACGTTCAAATCTCTGCAGAACTTCCGGGGGACTCAAGTTCCGCCACCGATCCAGTCATGCGCGCCTCTATGGCTGCTCAAGCTCTCTTTGAGGGTCAGCGGCAGGAACCAAAGAAACCCACTGACGAGACGAAAGCCAAGGCGGGGGAAGAGCGACAAACCGGAATCGGTTCCGCTGCCCGGGACGCTGAGCGGGCCGGGGCGCCTTACCGGAATGCCCTGCCCGGTTGGTTTCAAGATCTGCTGAACTGGGTCAGCAGCCCTGCGAAGAAGCAGCCGGAACCAGCGAAGAATCCGGAACAATAATCTGGGGACAGCCCACGGGGTCTGGCAGCGGATGGGGATGATTGGAACTGCCGACCCGCAAGAGAAAATTATGAGAAGCTCCCCTGGTAATCTCTAGTCAAGCCCCAAGAACGGGTAAAAAGAAATGGAGCAAGATTTTCATGACACAGTTCGCCACCGTACGTCCCAGTTATTTCGCCCCCATACTTTCTGGTTCTCGGGCTGCCCTGCAAGCAGAGTTCGCCCGGATTCCTCGGGAGATTGCTCAGGAGCACAATTTCGTTCATCCGAGCGACGCCGCGGCTGAGGCACAGACCGCCCTGGCTTTTCAGCAGACCACGGCGGTCGCTTGGAGGAACCTGATGGGTAGTTCGCCTGCCATCGAAACCCAGCGCGCGATTCCCGCCGAGCAACACCGGACCGCCAACTCGCCCACCTTTGGGACTTCCACGCAGGCCTCTATCTCAGGCCTCCCCAGCACGAGACACACCGACTTTCTGGGATTTACTGCCGTCAGTAGTCTCACCGTCCCCGGTACGGGGGTCACCCATTCTTTCACTCCTGCCCCCATCCCTACTTTGTCCAGCCGTGTTCAGCAACAGAGGATTCAACAAGCCGAGGCTTTTTTTGCTGCTCATCCCGAATTCGCGAACATCGCTCCCACCGACGCGGATGCCCATCTCCGACGGTCGGCTGCATTCCGAGTCTTCCTGGCAAGCCGCCCAGATTTAACGGCCCCTTTAGGCATCGAGGTGACCTCGCAGACCCCAGCGGTGACGCCGCCCACAAATCCCTAAGGTCCACCCCACCATGGCGACCTGCGTCGAGGAAGCCACCGCCGAGGCCGACACCGTCTTGCTCCCTACGCGCTGATAGCTTCACGTGGCGCATTCCGCGCGGGAGGATCTCCCGCACCTGGCCACGCGCTAGACCTGGCGGGCCAGTAAGTAGGTCTGCCCTTCAACCATAGGGATACAGTAGTGTTGCTTCAGGCGCGCGTGAAGTTGGCCTGGCCGGGCTTGCAGGTCGGCTTGCCGCAGCATGGCCAGCATTCCGGCGACTCGCGGAGTGGCGAAAGAGGTACCTTGCTCCTCCCCTACCGCGCCGTTGGCGAAGATTTGCACCGAAGGATAGCGACAGCTGTAGGCGGCAATTTCATCCTTGTCCATCGCTCCCACCACCAGGGTGCGAGCGTTGCTCAGGTCACTCACGAAGAAACTATCCGAGAATTTGAGCGGGGTCTTGTGGTCGGACAAATTTTGCAGCAGGTCGGGAACTTCTTGCTGATTGCCGGCAGCAACCACCACCGAGTTCTGTCTCGAAACGAACAGCTCGATGACGGTGTCGTAAGTTTCCTTAGCCTTCAGGTACTCCGGATGGTGGTCCACTGTGGCGACGCGGTCCACCAGACGCTTCAGAATTTCTTCGCGGACCTCCGAGCGAACCTGAGGGTTGTCGCTCTCCACCTTTTCTCTGGGGATACCCAGGGCCAGTGCCACTTTGTTACGCTCCTGGCGGGCATGCTGAACATCTTCCGGTTTGTCCGGGTCCTGCGGGAGCATCATGTCGATCAGCATATCGACGGACTTGACCTGGCTGCTTGAGCGGGACATGTTCACGACCGACTTTTCGACCCCGGCCTGATAGAGACTCATCAAGTCGCCGGAGGTATCGATCAGGGTGCCGGCTCGAAGCGCCAGCAAACGTTGGTCGAGAGCCTCGGAGAGCACCTCGGGATCATTGCTGCTAGCCCAGTGGCGCAGGTAACCGAAGCGTTCTTTCAACTCGGCGGCATCTCGATCGCCATCGTTACAGATGCCGACGATGTTGCCTTGGAAACCGGTTTCACGAGCGGCCTGATTCACCAGTTTTCCGTGGGTTTCTTCGGAAGCCGCGGCATACATGGCGTAGGAGCTCAGACCGTGCTGCGCAATACTGCCGAGGAAACCAAAGCTGTCCAGGACGTAGAGAGTTCCTGGGGTGATCCTGGTGCGCAGCTTTTCCACCAAATCGGGGGATTTTCCCGACAGGACCACGGTGTCGCCTGGTGTTGCGGGCGTTGGCGGGCGGTGCGATGCCTGGGTCGGAACCGGGCTAAGGCGGTGACTTGTCCAAGGATAACCCCTGGCTTGACCAGCTTCCGAAGGGGTAGGAGTGAACGCGCCGATGGTGCTCATCAGTTCAAGGTAACGGTAGCGGGTGATGAAAAGGTGATCTGGGCGCGCATTTTGTAAACAAAGTGTGCGCATCGGCTCGCACGACCCTCATTTCCGCGGCGTGCGCCCACTCGCGCACATGCGAGCACGCTCTTGCGCACCCCCCTCAAACGTGCGCCCACTCGCGCACATGCGAGCACGCTCTCGCGCACCCTCAAACGTGCGCCCACTCGCGCACATCCGAGCACGCTCTTGCGCACCCCCTCAAACGTGCGCCCACTCGCGCACATCCGAGCACGATCTCGCGCACCCCCTCAAACGGTTGAACTGGGAAGCAGCAGGCCCCATGGCTGGAAGCGAGTGTTCTGGACCCATTTAAACGCCGGACGAGCAGGTCGAGGAGCCGGAGGTCAGCTGCGAGATTTGCCCCGGTCGACCGCCCGCACAGGGCTGCGCCTGCTTGGGGAGCTGGCCGCCGGAGTCGAAACGGCCTGGAGCAAATGCCAACGGCTGCAGCAGACCGACGACGTCTTCTCCACCCGGCTGGGGCGCGAGTATCGCCTGCTCTTTCGGGTGGAAGAGAAAGAAGGCGTTCTGCGCAGCCTGGAGAGTTGGCCTCTAATACCGAGGGCTACGCTCCAGGAGAAATCTTTTTGCTGGGCTGTTTTTTGGGACGCGGATTCGATGGCTTCATAAGGGAAGGCGAGACCTCGCGGACCACAGCCCGGTTGACGCCTTTCATCTCAAACGGTTTCGAGTCGATCTCCATGAATTGCTCAGGGGTTAGTTCAAGCATCTTTTTGTGGACCAGCGAGAAGGCCTTATCGGGATTGATGCGTCCATCGGAAGTAAAGATATCGAGCTCAGATTTTTCCATCAGTCGGCACAATCCACTTCTACAAAATTGCGTTCCTGTTCGCAACGACGATCTGCACGTGAGACAACTCAAAGATCGGGGAACCCGGCGTCAGGGGTCCACCCTCCACACAAGCTGCACGGTAGCCGTTCACTTCAATGCCCAAAGAGGATAACATGCCCGTCGTAAAATTGAAAACAGCGCAATCAAGCCGGTTGGCCCCCCTCACGTTCGAAAGCCGCCGTTGTGCGTACAGTCGCTGGTAACCCTGTGCAAACTCTTGCAGGATCGACATCCCTCGCTGGTCGAGCAAGTCAACGAAACCATCCAGCCGAATTCTCGCCGCAACCACCACCGGCGGATCCGGCCCTTCAATCTGCCGTTCAGCCCACTGATAGGCTCTAAGCGGGGCGTCCTGCCAGAAGTAGACTCCGTGGCCGAGCCAGTCCCACTCGTTAACACTCGCGACAAAATCGTCGCTCAGTATTTCCTCGGCAAACTTACGGGTGGTTCCGTGATATCCAGTTACAGTGATCGGCTCGAGTATGAAGTCCATCGAAGGTAGCTTCCGGGAGGCTGCACTCGGCCCTGCCGAACAAGCTCGCTGAAGTAGGCACCTTGAGCAATGACGGCCAAGTCTTACGATGGACTGGAAGACTCAGCCGAAGTCGACATGGCCATAACCCTATAACGGAGTTTCCAGGTGAGCATCAGAGTCGGCTGCATAAGGCCGCCGGACAGTTCCGCTTCGACGAGTTCGGCCCGAGCATTGGTGGCCAGAAAAACGGGGCCGACATACAAAGTCCTTGAAACCCGCTTGCAAGAGATGGGCTGGCTTACCACCATTTTCCAATGA
>JALHOV010000244.1 GCA_022842865.1 Vulcanimicrobiota bacterium
AAGCCACCAGACCACCCGCCTGACGGAAAGTCTACGACTTTTGGGCCCTCAAACTGCCGAAAAACTCGGATAGGGAAGTTTCTTTAGCTAAAGTCCGGGGTTTTCGGCCGCTTTCCTAGCGCTCGGAGCCCGACCATTGGTCGGAAACCGGCAATTCCTCCCGAGGCGGCGCGGCCGGGCGCGGCGGCGCGGGCTTGACGGGTGGAAAGGTCACGAAGCTCCAAACCAGCCCCCAACCCGCCCCGGCCAGACTGACCAGCGGCGAGTTCTGGGCGATGACCAGAGCCATCAAGGCCCCACCGGAGCGATCGAAGGGCAAGCAATAGGCGCCCGCCGCGGCAATCGAAACCGGCATGGTCAGAAGAATAACGGGACCCCGAAACCTGGCCTTCAAGGCGGCCACCGGCAACCCCAACAAACTGAAGACGGTGGCCAAAACCAGCGCCGGCAAAACCGGCTGAAAGCGAACGGGAATTTCCGGCGGATACTGCAGATGCGAGCCGAGCACCTGCGCCAGAACCCAGGCCGCCAGCAAATTCCCGATCAGAAACCCGACCGCCTTGAGCATTCCGGGATTCTACATCCAACCGCTGGCTTTGCGCAATTCTTCGGCCTTCTCGGGGGTGCGCTGGTCGGGGGGGAGGGCCATGAAGGCTTTGACCCAGCCGTGCATGACCACACTGCCCATGCTCACCGAGGAACTGGCGAAGGTGGCGCTTTTGCGGGCTCCGCTAAAGTCGCCGTTCTCGAGTTGTTGGAGCAGGGTTTGCAGCTGTTTGCGAGCCTCCTCGATGTCGGCGCAAGTGGGCGCCTCACCCAGCACGTCCAGGGCCGCTTGCAGCGCCTGACGCGCCACTCCCCGGTCCTTCTGATCGATTTTGGCGATAGCCTGGCTGAGCAGGCGGGCGCTGAGTTGCAAGGCACGCTTCTGAGCCACCTCCAGGTTCAAAGGAAACTCGCTGAGTTGGCCGCGCGGAACCACCGGCAGGCGCAGACGCACCTCGGTGGACTGTCGGTTCTGCGTCTCCACGTCGTTCCAGGCCAGGCGGAAGCGGCACAAGTCTCGTTCCTCGCTCTGCGCGGCCACCTGCAGTTCGATGACCACCTCCACCGGGCAACCGTGCACGAGATCGGCCACTTTGAGCCGGCCGTGGGGTGTCTCGTCGAGCACGTTGTAAACGCGCGTCACCTCAACGCCGGCTTCGGGCGTGATGCCCAGACTGACGGCCTGGCCAAAGGTCGCGGAAAGACCCAGCATTTCCACCTGAAAGGTCGACTCGATGTCCTCGGGCGTCTGCACGTGGTAGAAGCTGCCGTTGCCGGCTTTGGCCATGGCCGACATCAAGTCTTCATTGTAGCCCTGACCCAATCCGATGGTGGTAGTGGTGATGCCCCGGCTCTGCCAGCGAGCCACTTCCTCGGCTATGCGCAGCGGATGCACCACTCCCTCGTTGGCGCCGCCATCGGAGAGCAGGATGACGCGGTTCAGGCGCCGCCCCTGCAGGCCCTCGGCCACTTGGTGGCAGCTGTCTTGCCAGCCCTGAAAAAGATTGGTGCCGCCGCGGGCGGTCAGAGCGCTTAGACTCGAGAGAATGGGCTGGCGAGCCTGGGCTCGCTGGAAGGGGGCGAGCACGTCGACCACGCTGTCAAAAGCAACCACGCTGACGCAATCCACCTCCTGCAACTGCTGGACCAGGTGGGCGGCGGCTTGCTTGGCCCGCTCCAGGGGGATTCCGTTCATCGAACCGGAACGGTCGATGGAGACTCCCACGTTCAGGGGCGGTCGCTGCTCCGCCTCGGGCTTGGGAGCGCGCAGGCGCACCAGCAGTTGGACGGTGGTGGGGCTGTCCTGGCAGACGGCGGGTTGCAGAGCCAGCAGTTGAATACGAGGGGTCATCGGGTGGAGTCCTCCAAACTTTTGCTGAACTCAACCTAAAGGTGCTTGCTCAAACCTCACTCAAAAATGGGCGAGTTGCTCAAACTCCTGCGGGGGATCCAGATCGAGCTCAGCGGCATAGGCCTGCACGCAGCTCTGATAAAGGCGTAGCGCTTCGGCCTGACGCCCCAGTGCCCGATAAGCCTGGAACAGACCGCGATAGCCTTCTTCACAGCAGTTGTCGCAGCGCAGCACGCGCTTCCACACCTCCACCGCCAGAATGTGCTTGCCGTGGCGGGCGAAGGTCTCGGCCAGCAGAGCCCGGCACTGGCGCAGTTCGTCGCTCCAACGCTGGCGGGCGCTGTCCGCCCAGTCCGCCTGGAAGCCTTCCAAGAACTCGCCTTCGACCAGCGCTTCGGCCCGGCTAAGCCAATTCAGAGCCTCCTCGGGAGCGGCCCGCCGCCCCTCACGGAAGGCCCGGGAGAACCGGTCCGCGTCAACCCAGGCTTCGGAGGAGAGCTTGTAGCCGTCAAAGGTGCGCACGACGGCCTCTTTGCCCAGCGACTTGCGCAACTGGGTGATGCTATTGTGAAGCGAATGCAGACCCGATTTGCCGCCCTGGCCCCAGAACAGGTCCACCAGTTTGTCCTCATGCACCACTTGCCCGAACTGGCTGGCCAGATAAGCCAATAAGTCGCGGTTCTTACGCGTTGACCATTGATCGCAGCGGGCTCCGTTCACCCAGACCTGGAAAGGCCCGAACAGGCGAATGACCAGCCCTTCAGCCGGAATCTCGACGGCCGGCACCGGCGGCCGGCCGTCGTCGCCCAGAGTCTGCACCAGGTAATCGACGGTAGCGGCCGGACTGGCGTGTTGCTGATGAATGTGCAGCAATTGCTGGTGCAGGGCGGCCATTTCCAGGGCGCGTGAGGCCTGGTCGGCGATGGCCTTGAGCACGGCCAGATGGCTTTCCTGAAAGATGCCGTGGCGCAGACTATGATCGGCGTAAACCACCCCCCGCACCTCGCCGTCCCAGCGCAAAGGAGCGCACACAATCGAGTGTATGTTCTGCATGGTGACGCTGCTGATCTGCTGGAAGCGGCGATCGGCCATGGCGTCGGAAGTGATCACCGGCTCGCCGCTCTCGGCCACCTGGCGCACCACCGTGCGGCTGTACTCCCAGTCGGGGTTCAATTCCGGCTCCATACGGTGACTGGCTATCACCTCCCAATCCTGGCCGCGGCGAAGCACCACGAAACCGCGCTTGGCCTGCAGAGTCGAGATCACTTCCTGAATGAGATCCGCCATGATCTGCTCGATCGTGCGAGTGGAATGGAGCACCGCATTGACCCGAAGCAAGAGGGCGAGCTGATCTTGAGGGTCCATAGCCAACGTTTTTTCGAAGAGGGCCCTGGAAAACCTGGGTTCAAGGGCAATCTCCGCACCAGTGACCGCGTTCCGTATCATACCAGGGATAGCCCTCAGCCGAGGAAGTGTGCCCCAGTTCCCAGTGGTTTGGCGGGTACCCGTGATGACGCCCCGCGCACCCATACGAGAAACTATCGGGCTTCACGCTGCGGCGGTAGGTCTGACTGTAGTCCGAGCCGGACACCGGGCAGGTAGGCAGTTCCCGCAGATAGGGGCCCTCTAGCTGGCGCAGACTGGCTGGATAGGCGCCCATGTTGTCGCTGGAATACATCTCCAGCGCAGTGGCCAGGTTCTTGTGATTGGACTTACAGCCCACCAGGTCGGCCGCGGCCCGGCGAGGTCCATAGATTCCGGCTCCCAAGGCGGCAACCACCAGAATCAGCAAAAGCGCGTAGAGATTCCTTTTCATTGCAATCTTCTACGCCCTCGGGCGCGGGAGGTTCACGACGAGCCGCGCCAAAGCCGGGTGCGATGTGGAGAAAAGCGCTAACCGCCTTGGCCGTGGTGGTTCCCCTGCTGATCAGCCTGGGCCTGGAGCGGGAGGCGCGCCGTCGCGAAGGGGTGGCCGAGAAGCGCGAAGCCGAGCTATTACGCCTCCAGAACGATCAGGCGGAACTGCAGGGCCTGCGGCGCAGATTGCGGGCGGCCGGCCGTGCTCAGGAGCTCCGCCTGTCCCTGGCCCCCTGGCAGCAACGACAGCGACGGCTCCTGTCCGCGTTGAAGGCCCAACCCTGGACCGCTCTGGAGTGGGAAGAAGCCGGCTTCTACCTGGAAGGCCCGGGGGTAGACGGCTTGCCCTGGCCCGGCTCCCAAAAGCAGCCCGGGCGCATGACGGGCCGCTGGAAATGAGACGAGTGCTGCTGGCCATCGCCGCCGTGTGCCTGGGGCTCCACTGGCAGCAAGCCTGGGAGCGTTGCCGGCTGGCCCAGCTACGTTCCCAGTCGGCCCGCCAGGAACAGGTCGCCCTGGAAAATTCCCTCAAAGACTGGCCTCAACTTCGCCGCCAGGCCGAACGCCTTGCGCCCAAAACCATCGAACCCGATCAGATTCAGCATCAAGCGTCGGTGCAAGTCGCCGTCACTCGGCTGGGCCAGGAGCAGGTTTACCGAATGCGTCTGAGCGGTCCTCGCGCGTCGCTAGTATTGGAACTGCTCGATCTAACCAATCGCTTCTGCTTGCGCGTGGTCGACCTCCAATGTGACGCCAACGGCCAGGCTCGGGGCGAAGTCCTTCTCCAGGCGGTGCCCTGAATGCGCTATCAACTGGCCCTGTTGACCCTTTGCCTGCTGATCCTGCTGTTGACCAATCTGTTCCCACGCTCTCTACCCGAGGGTTTAGCACTCAGAGCGGAACACCTCAGCGAATTTGGAATGCAGTCCCAGGCGGCCGAGGTCTACCAGCAACTCAGCCAGGCCCAGCCGGATTCGATCCAGTGGAAGGTTCGACTCGTCGAATCCGCCCAGTTGAGCGCCCAGCAAGTGCAGAGCCGCTACGCCAACCAGTTATACAACCTGGAGCTACGGGACGGCGCGCTATTTTGTCTGGGCTACGCCAGCCTGGTGAGCGACAAACAGCCTCAGCAGGCCCTCCGTTACTTTCATAAAGTCCATAACCGCAAGCTGGCCGGGCTGAGCCTGTATACCGGGATGGCCTGGGCTCAAATGGACCAACCAGACAAGGCGCTGCTGTGCTGGCGCCAGGAAATCGCCGACGGCGGATTGAGTTTTAAAGCGGTGCGCATGCTGGGCTATGGCTACGTCAAAAGCCGGAACCTCGATCAGGTCCGTGCCTTAATGGACGATCCGGTGACGGCTCCGCTGGTATCCGATGGGGTCCGGCGCTGGCGCGATCTACACGATCGGCGTTGGCTGGATTACGCCATCCGCTCGGTGCGAGCCAACTTCTCCAGCCCTCCGCCGGCCATTGCGGCGGCCCTGCTGATCGCCCTGATGTGGGTCATCGTGTTCCGCCGCATCGATCTCTTTGAACCAGAACCCGCCTGGGCAACCGTAAGCATGTTCCTTTTAGGCGCCTGCTCCTGCCTCTGGCTTTTGATGCCCCTGTCTGACCTGATCATCTGGTTCGATCCGCGTTATCAGCTGCTGAACGGCCCTCAGCTCATCAACACCGATCCCATTTTCGCCATCGTGCACGTCGGGATGCTGGAGGAACTGGTCAAAATTTTACCGGTCTTTTTCTTCGCGGCCATCAGTCGCCAATTCAACGAACCCCTCGACTGGATGATCTATGGCAGCCTTTCGGCGCTGGCCTTTGCCACGCTGGAGAACATCGACTATTTCAGTGAAACCCCGGTGGCCGGCATGTTAGCCCGCTTCACGCTGTGCGTGATCGGCCATATGACCTATACCGGCATCATCTGCTATGCCTGGACACGGACCCGTCACTTCCGCGGCGGCAGCCTGGCACACGCGGTTGCTACCACTGTGTTGGCTTTCTTGCTGGCCTCAACTCTCCACGGCCTCTACGACTTCGTGCCAGCCCAACAGAAACTGCTGGTCGGTTGGTTGGAAGCGATCCTTTACGGGCGACTGCTGGCCAATGCCTTAAGCCATTCTCCGTTCTACCCGGAAAAGCCGGCCCGACTAGATCGGCTGCGCAATGAAGATCTCATCGAGTCGACCGGTCTGCTGTTATTGCTTATCCCTTACCTGTGGTGCAACTTTTCCACCTCCACTGAACTGGCCACCCAGTGGTTGGCGGCGAATTCCTGGACCTACCTGCTGCTGATTACCTATTTTTCCACCGTCAGCTTCCTGACGTTGTCGCGCCAGCGCGAATTGTGGTTCAGCCAACCGGACGAGGACGAGCGCCACAACACGGCCCAGCGCTGTCTGCAAATGCTGCGAGCCGTGCTGGTGCTGACGGGCGGCCAGTACATCCTGGTTCGCGCCTTCGAGGGCGCGGCCCAGCCCATCACCTACCTCTTTGTGCTGGCCATGCTGGGCCTGTTCTGGGTCTATTTCCGCGGCGCCTATGGCGGACTGCGTTCCCCCCTGCAGTGGCTGGCCCACCGCCCCTCCCCACCGGAACTCGCTCAGGCCGGCTTCGAGGAAGTGTTTCCTCCGCGCCGAGCGGGACGCTGGCGTTCCTGGCTGCCCCTGACCGCCGGTCCCGTGCTGCTTGCCGCCATGCTGCTGGCCTGCGCCACCCTGCTCAGCGAAGGCCAGGGTCCACTCCCGATAGCCCTGCCTCTCATCTTTGTTCTGAGTCCCTTGGCCTGGGTGCAACCGCAGTTTTCGGCCGCCTGGCGACATCCAACCCTGCCCGTTTGGGTCTGGGTCTTTCACAACGGACGAATCCTGCTGTGGTCTCGCCTGCCCGAAGGGCAACTCATCACCGCCGCCTGGATCTCCCCCTGGCGCGTCAAGCCGCGGCGTGTGCTAATGCAGCTGTTCCCAGGCGCTTCCCTCGAGCAGCTGCTGGAGCAACACACCCGAGAGAAGGAGTTGCAGCCGCTGCGAGAATTGGAAGAAGACCTGAGCGACTACGTGATCTCGGTGCAGGCGGCTTTTTTAGCCGCTCCCCAGCGTTACACCCTGCGAGCGCTGTGGATGACCCTTACCCGCCAGCGAGCCTACATAAGCGGCTTTGGTCCTGTTAAAACTGATTGAAGGTGTTCAGTGCGTAGAGAAACTCGTAGATCAAGGCGTGCAGATGGTCGGTGGGCACGAACACGGGGCGCCCCAAGGCCTGGCTAAATGGAGAAAGGATTTGCAGCTGCGTGTGGTCGACCTTGTAAGAATTGCGAATCTTGCCGGGGAATCTCTGCAGCAGGTCGTCGAAATTGTTGGGAGTGACCACCGAGTCCTGATCCAGGGACACGATGCTGACCCCCTGATTGGCCACTGCGCTCAGATCCAGGTCGGCCGCTCGCAAAACTTGCAGCAGCTTGGCCTGAAAGTCGGGCTGCAATAGACTGCTGCTCACCAGAGAATTGATGCTGTTATTGGTGGTAAAAGGCAGCAGCAAAGTCTCCAGGCCCGGATAGGTGGCCCCATTGTTGGTTTTACCCAGGGCGGCAAAGAGAACCTGACTGGAAATGGTGGTGTTGGGCAAAGCAAAAGCCTGCTGAATCGTCACTTGTTGGCCGTTCACATTGCAGGCCGGCTGCAGTAAGGCCGGGGTGGCCGTCATGGCAAAAAAATCGGGCTGAAAAATGCTGGCGAAATCCGACGCGTAGCTATACACGGCGTAGGAAAGAAAGGCGTCCGCGCTGAGAATGGGCTTGACCAGATTGGTCAAGCCCTGGGTTTGAATGTTGTAAGTATTTCCCCGACGGAAGCTGACGTCATCAAACAAAAAACCATAGGTAATGGTCGAGGTATTGTAAGCCCCCTCGATACCGACCGAATGGGTGAGGACATAGACGGGATCCAGAAGCCCCGGATTGCTGCTCAAGAACTGATTGAACCAGAGCGAGTAAGAACCGCCTTCGGAATACCCGACGGAAAAGAGCTTCAGAGCCGGGTCGCCCGGGAGAAGCCCCAGGCTGGCCACCAGCGTCGGTTTAACGGCCGTCAGCATGTCAGCCGCCGTCTTGGCCGATACTTGAGGGTAAAGAACGTAGGGGTGGGCATTCTGCCAGTCCACGCCCTGGCCCACATAGTCTGGCATGACCACGACATAGCCTTGCGAGGCAAACACCTCCGCCATCAGTTGCGTTTCGACATTGCCCTCATACTGCGAAGGGACCTGGGACTTATTGAAGGTGGTGCCGTGGAAATAAACGAGCACACCCCTGATTTGCGCTTTGCTGATACCTTGCGGGATCAGCAAACCACCGGAGACGTGAAACGTCTGGTTGCCGGCCGGCAAAGGCACGGTCGTATCGTATTCTAGCGACTGAAAGGAAACACCGGTCACTCCCAGCGGATTGTTCAAAATTGGCTTATTCAGCAGATTGAAACGGCCCGTTCCGTCCTGCCCGGCGATAAAGTTGATGTCCGCCACCACCTGGGGAGTGCTCAAAGTCACGCCCAACGACTCGGACAGGCTGCCAAAAAGGGTTTCGTAATCCGTTTCCAGGTCGGCCACCGACAGCAGCGTTGCGTTGCTGACTCCGGCTCGGCGGGCTCGCAAAGATTCGCTGGGAGCAAAACGTAGCGCCAGCTCCGGATTGTTCAAAATCGCCCCGTCCAGCGAAATCTGGACCTCACCGTTCCTGTCGATGGGTCCAGCGTTGCCTGTAGTGGTATCCCCGCTTCCACAACCCTGACAGAAAAGCGCCAGCAGCCCCGCCAACAAGCCTTTATATAAAGAATTTTTCATCCGTGATATTTCGGCTTCTCGGTGAGTCTTTTCCTGCCAGCTGCAGAAATCGGAGCAGAGCCGTCCCCCCAGATAGGGGAGCTTTCAAGCTCGGCGAACCCTGCCAGATGCGCACGATGCTGATGATACTGCTGATGTTCGGGCTTGCGGCGGCCCTGGCCGCCGAAGGCACCCCCCGGGAATGGGTGCTCACGGTGGACGATCTCAAGAGCAAGCTTGGCGTCCACTATCGGGCCGATCCGAAGAAAGAGAAATTTCAGCACGGAGACTACGTCGTCAGTGCCTACTACGTTTATACCTACATCGATCTGAAACGAGGATTTTACCTGATTTCCCAGGTCAATCGCGAAATCTCGTCTTTCGACGCTCAGATGTCCTACCTGCCGATGAACCTCAGCGCCAAATGGGAATTCGATGACAGTCACGCCGTCGACCACTCCAAAACGGTGGCGGCCGGAGACAGCAGTCGGGCCCGCCAGTCGGCTGACGGAAAGAGCTGGACATTCACTTTTCGGCAGCGCAACGCCTGGGGCATGCTAATGCTCAGCGGTGTTTCGCTCACCCCAAAAGAAATGGATGCCCTGGTGGACCGCTACGTGGCACGGGTGAACTTGGCGCAGGTGCGCAAAAAGCCGAAACCCAAGCGCAAGGGGATCTGGCGCTGGCCTTAATCGGCCTTCTGCACGACCACGCGGGCGGGGATGGAGTAGGCTTCCGCCAGCTGAGGCTGAGGGACATCGAAGGGGTGGTCGGACCAATCCTCGGAATGGAAGTAGCCGACCTCTTGCAGTCCAATCAGCAGCTTTCCGGCCCAGAAATAGGCGGCCTGGTTGGGGAGTTGCAGCGCTTCCTTCAAATGCTCAAAGCTGGCCGAGATGGTCTCGCCCTCGCTGGTCACGCCGTTCTGCCCGGCATATTGGCCGGCAGCCAGGAGCTTGATGTAGGATTCTAGGGCTTCGCGAACCTTTTTCAGGTCATCTTCTTGCATGGACGGCTCCTCTAAGGTGAATGGCCCGGTGTTCTCAGGGCCCGAGGATTACACCTTTCCGTGCTCAGCCCTTGACTTCGAAACGCGATGAGATCATCCAGTGGTCCGAGGCTTGCTGATCGGCCGGATGATGATGAACCTGATGGCCCTGAAAGCTCTCCATAAGTTGCGGGGAGACCAGGATCTGGTCGATCTTCTTGCGGCCCCATTTGGCGGCGGCTTCCTCGTCGGTGGGATAGGAGACCGTATCGGGGGCGTCGGCGAAAACGTCGCGCATGGCCCAGCCGTTCTTGTCCGGAGTGGTAAAGGTCTTGACCGCCGGAGATTCCGGAGTATCGTTAAAGTCCCCCAGCAATACGTAGCGCTGGCCTGGAAAAGCGGCCGTTTCCTTTTGAATAATCTCACGAGCCGCCCTGGCTTCGGCTTTGCGCAACCGGTCCGAACGCTCCCCGCCCAATTTGGAAGCAAAGTGAGTCACGAAGAATCGCACCGGGATCTTACCGGGCATCTCGATATCGGCCTGCAAGACGTCGCGCAGAAAGCGCCCTGGCTTCTCCTCCTTCTCCACCTTGAAAGTTGTCTCCTTATGAGACACCGGGTTCTGGATGGGATACTTGGACATCAACGCCACATCGATGCCGCGATTGTCGTTGCCTTCCAGCAAGAGTAGATGCGGATAGGTTTTGCCCAAACCGTTCTGGTTTCGGAAGGCGGTGAGAATCTCGAGGTTCTCCACCTCTTGGAGGGCGATGACATCAGCTCCGCTACTCACCATAACTTCGGCCACGGCAGCCTGGCTCTCGGCCGACTTGGCCGGAGTGCCTTCGTCTTTTTTGCCGGGATCGTCGACATTGTCAAAGAGATTGAGCACGTTGTAGGAGGCCACGGTGAACCGGGCCGGTGATTGGATGTTCATAGCCTGCTGAGCCTATGCGAACTTTGCAGATGGAAGGTTAACAGAATGCAAACAAGCGAAGGGACGAGCATGGAATTCTCTTTTCAAGGTGAAACGCAGACCTGTCTTTCCGCCCGCCTGGGACTGAGTCTGGAGACAGAATCCTGGGATGGCAAGGACTGGGTCTATGGTCAAGAGCTACAGGTGATGGTCAGTCTCGAAGTCTTGGTGGATGAGGAATCGGGCGAGGACGGCGCCGCCGCCCCCGACGCTCACTGGGTTATGAAGCCCCTCCCAACCGATCTTTTTCATTCCGACTGGGATGATTCCGCCCCCGAGTTTGAGGCCTGGTTCGGCAACGACGCTCCCGAACTGGAGGAAAACCGCATTCGCATCTCGGGCCGGGACTCAAGCGGACAGGTCCAGGTGGAGTGGACGGCCAGTTGCGGCGGACTGCCCATGACCTGCTCGGGACCGGTCGAGTTCAGCGGACTGGCCATGCGCGTGCGTAAGCCGGAAGACGCCGCTCCTTTCCTCGCCAAAGTCCATCCCGCCTGGGCACAGCTCAAGCCAGTGGAAGAAGAAGTCGTCGACTTCGGGGAGGCGATGCCGGAGCATCGGCGCGTCTGGCATTCCCTGCGCTTCGTCCTTCCCTAAATGGAACTTCACGAGTGGGCCGGCCGCGTGTTTGGCGGCGATTGCCTGGAGGAAAAGTTGCTGGCCCCGCCCCAGGGGGTGAAGAGTCTGACCGACTTACGGCCGGGTCCGTCCGTGGCCTGGCGCCGCCCCCCGCGCTCCGGTTCCCTGGCGGTGGCCCCCAAAGAACAGCGCATCAAGTTTCCGCGCCCCAGCTCGCTGGTCCGCGAAGACATGCGTATTCGATCTCTGCACGCCTTTGC
>JALHOV010000245.1 GCA_022842865.1 Vulcanimicrobiota bacterium
ACTGAGGCGATGAGTGGCCAACTGGTCGTGCTCCGTCGGTCCCTGGTTGATGATGACATAAGGAGCGTGTCGGGCAGCTCGTGACGGCACGCTGGCCGCCGGCTGCACCGACAGAGTCGAGCCCAGGGCCAGCACCAGATCGCACTCGGAAGCCGCCTCAAAGGCCCGCTTCAGCAAGTCTTCGGGCATGGCCTGGCCAAAGGAAACGGTCGCCGTCTTGACCAGTCCGCCACATTCCAGGCACATCGGGCAACGTCGCCTTCTCTCGAAATATTCAAATGCCCAACCCGGTTCACTGCGCATACCGCACTGCAGGCACTCTACCAGGCGATTGGTGCCGTGCAGTTCCACTACTTTTTCCTCGGAATGACCGGCCAGATGATGCAAGCCGTCGATGTTCTGGGTCACCAGTAAGAGCAAGCGACCGGCTCGTTCCAACTCCACCAGGGCCAGATGAGCCGCATTCGGGCGGGCTTGCTGGAAGTCGTGCCAGCCCTCCAGCTTATAGGCCCAATGCTCCAGCCGAGCCGACTCGTGCTCCAGGAAATCCTCAAACTGCACGGGCTGGCGGCGCTTCCATACCCCCTGTGGACCGCGAAAGTCGGGAATGCCCGATCCTGTGGAAATTCCAGCCCCCGTGAACACCAGGATTTTGTTGCGCCCGGCAATCAGCCGCCGAATTTCCTCCACGCTACGGATTCACCCTGAACTGACCGAGATAGGCTCGGTGCTTGGCCGGGTCGGCGCCTTTAGCGATGGCCGCCCAGGTGCGGCGCTTTCCTTGCACCACCAGGGCAGTGGAGTGCAGGCCCTGATCCGTTCCCTCCCAGGCCAGCGCGGGTAGGCCCTGGTGCCGTGTGGCCTTGCGACTCGTGGTCACCATCGACTTCCCTCCGCGAGAAAATTCGGCGAAAAATTTCTCCGGTGTCACGGACTTGTCCACCACCATCACCAGGTAGACATCATTGCGCTCGGCGCCCAGGCTTACATAGGTCCGAACCGGCCCCCAGGGGGTTTTGATAGAAGAAGGAGACTGACCCACCCGTCCGGGCGCCTCGATACGAAAGCCCTCGGTCTTGTTGGCATAAGGTATGGCCAGCAGCAATAGACACCAAATCCAGTGCATCATTCCGCCCCCTTCGCAATCCCCCGGAGAAACCCCGTGAAGGTTGGGCATAACCAAAGTATGCTCGCATTCTTCGCCTGAACCGCCGCAACATTCCGCTGGGCATAGGAGCCAGCCTGTCTCTTTGGCTCTTCGCTTCTAGTTTTGCAAGCAACAGCCAGCCAGGCGATTTCCTGGTCTGGCTAAGTTCGGCTGCCTGGGTTAATACGTTGGCCGGCTTGCCAAACCGGCAGGCCCGTCTCATTTTCTTGCCACTGCTGCTTCCTTTGTTTATTACTTCCGCCGGCCTCATCGGCCTGATCACAGGTCTCGCCCTGAATCTGCCGCTGCCTCGCAAAAAGCGTGGGCCCGCGAAAGAAACCTACGGCATCACCAGACACGCTTGACGAAACGTGGTGCCCAATCGGCTCGACCACGACCACTACAACGGGTTCGCTTCAATACCAGGGAAAATAGCCAGGGAACCACGCCCGCATCTGAGAAACCCTCCAGGTGGCCGACGCCCATTGGTCCAGCCAGCTTCACACCGCACTCGAGGAATGGTCGGCCATTCGTCCCGATCGCGCTGCTCGGGCCTTTCACCGAGTTTTGGAGGGCTGCCAGGGGGACGATATGACCATCTGGCGCGCCTTTGTGGAGAACCAGCTGGCCTTGCTCAGCCAGGAAACGGGCCAGTGGGAAGAAGCTCGTTATCACTGGGAGGCGGCTCAGAAAAGCTGGAGCACGGCCGGCCTTAAAGCCGGTAGCACGGACCTCAGCGCCACTCTGGACTGGTTCGCCGATCTCCTGGAGCACTATCGATTCCCTGAACGAGCGCTTCACTTAAGGCGCCAACATCGCATCTCGCGGCCTCCCCTGATCGACCCCTGGCTATCGGATGGGGAGCAACCCGCCGTCCCCACGGCCGCTCCGGCGGAGGCCCCCGAGCAACTCTACGAGCCCATGGGCGGTAAAACCGTGTCCACCCAACGCAATCGCTCTTCTGGCGGAACCTGGGACGAATTGTTGACGCGCGCGCTGGAACTGGCCGCCCGGGCCAATTTCCCGCGCGCCCAGAACCTGTTTGACGAGGCCCGCCATCGAGTGGTCGATCGCCGCGTGACTCACCCCCACTTGCTGGCTCTGGTTTACAGCGCCGAATCCATCGGGGCATTTTTGGCCGGTTGTTATCCTCAGGCGGAGAAAGCCCGGGATACCGCCAGGGAACTCTGGCGCGCCCCAGAGCACGATCGCGAAGACTTGCAGCGCTTCGCCCAGGCCCTGCGGGCAGCCGGCCAGGAGAGCGCCGCCGCGCTTTTTGTGTCCCGCAACGCCCAAAACCAGTTTCCGCTCATCGACCCCTGGACCGATCTACAGGCCGGAGTGGCGCGCGGCCAATGGCAGGCTGCCGACGCTCCCGAATGGCTCCCTCGGCTCGAGGAGGCCATGCAGCAATACGCTCGCGGAAATCTCTACGAATGCCAGCACCGCCTCGATAATCTGTCTTTGCAGAGCGACGGAGAGCCGGCACGCCAGGCTCTTTTGGGCAATCTGCAGGCACTGTTGGCGCACGCCCGCGGTGAGGAGAACGAAGCCCGCACCTTCTACCTTCGCGCTCGCAACGGTTGGACCGACGCCCACGCCCTGGGTCCCGAGTTGGCGCTGCTGCGCCTTCATCAGCTAGAAAAATTGGCGGACGCTTTGGCAGCTGGCCATTTACTCGATCCTTTCGATCATCCGCTGCCCACCCAGATCGGCACCGCTCCGTCCGCACCTCGACCGCGAAGCTTCGAGCCTGCCGAGAAACAGGGCGCCCCAGAACTTCCCGCCAGGTCCAGTTCCCTATTCATCGGCCTGCTGGTGGCCATTCTGCTGGCCCTGGGCGGAGCCGCCTGGAAGCTGACTCGTCCCCCCGAGTCCGGGCGCCCGCCCATCGTCCATCGCGCGGGGAAATAAAAAAGGCCCCGTTATTGGCGGGACCTTTTTACACACACACACACTATACACACAGGAGACGGTCGCTTCCGAGTGGTCTTACTCACCGGTCGGCTTCCTTGTTTCCATTATGTATCTAAATTGCGTCCGAGTTGTTACCAAATTGTGAACATCTGGTCAAGATCTGCCGCTTTCGAGAGATGTTTCTTGACGTAGCAGAACGCTCACAACTCGCCTACAGGGTCTGCATGTCGATGACGAAGCGGTATTTCACGTCGCTTCTGACGGTTCGCTCGTAGGCCTCGTTGATTTTCTGGATGGGGATTAACTCGATATCCGAGACGATGCGTCGCTCGGCGCAAAAATCCAGCATCTCCTGAGTCTCACGAATGCCGCCGATCAGGGAGCCGGAAAGTGACTTACGTCCGGCCACCACCGCGAAGGCCTCCAGGGAGAGCGGAACTTCCGGCACGCCCACCAGGGCCAGGGTGCCATCGCGACGCAGCAGGCGCAAGAACGCGTTGACATCGTGAGGTGCGGCCACGGTGTCGAGAATGAAGTCAAAGGGGGCCAGATTTTCCAGTGCTCCCTCGGCCCGCGTGTTCACCACCTCGTCGGCGCCCAGTCGCCGCGCGTCCGCTTCTTTGCTCGGAGAAGTGGTGAACTGGGTCACGTGAGCGCCCAGTGCGTGGGCAAATTTCAGACCCATGTGGCCCAGACCGCCCAGGCCGATCACTCCCACGCGCTTTCCCGGTCCGACTTTCCAGTGATGCAAAGGGGAGTAGGTGGTGATGCCGGCGCACAGGAGTGGGGCCGTCGCCGCCAGATCGAGCTTCTCGGAGATTTTCAGAGCGAAATCCTGGTGCACCACGATCTGTTTGGAATAGCAGCCGTAAGTCGGCGTTCCATCCGCGTAGAAGCCGTTGTAGGTAAAGGCCGGTCCTTTTTCACAAAATTGCTCCTCGCCGTCCTTGCAGTTGACGCATTCCCGGCAACTGTCCAGCATGCAACCTACTCCGCCCAGGTCGCCCACCTGAAACTTGCTGACCTGGTTGCCTACAAAGGAAATGCGCCCCACGATTTCGTGACCGGGCACCATCGGGTAGTTGGAGTTATTCCATTCGTTGCGTGCCTGGTGGATGTCAGAGTGGCATACCCCGCAGTACTGGATATCGATGACCACATCCTGAGCACCCGCATCCTTCCGCTCGAAGTGAAAAGGGGCCAGGGCCGAAGTGGCATTTATAGCGGCATAACCAAAAGTCTGCATGGGAATCTCCTCGTAAAAACTGACCTTAGATTATCCTCTCCACTGCCATCCGCCAAGCTCCAATCCTCCTCTCTCCTTGCCCGATCACGTAAAACCGGCTGCACGAAGTGGCCGCCACCTCGCGCTGCGGCAGGTCGACCCGCTGGGGGATTGCGCCGGCACGCGCGGGCTTGGCCACCCGTAGCCAAGACTCGGCCACCCGTGGCCAAGCCCCGCCTCGGCCCGGCGGAGATCCGGCCTTGGTAACCGGTAGCCAATACTCGGCCACCCGTGGCCAAGCCCCGCCTCGGCCCGGCGGAGATCCGGCCTTGGCCACCCGTAGCCAAGACTCGGCCACCCGTGGCCAAGCCCCGCCTCGGCCCGTCGGAGATCCGGCCTTGGCCACCCGTAGCCAAGACTCGGCCACCCGTGGCCAAGCCCCGCCTGGTCCAACATCCAAGTCCAGTCCCTTTGAATCCCTCAGCGCAGGCTTTTCCTTTATGTTGAAGGATATTCACGGGTCGAAAGAAATTTCGCTTTATGAGTCCAGCCCTTGGCTCGGCCGAGTTCGAGCCGCAGAAACCCAAACGGGAGCGCAAGCTTCCCAAGAAAAAGAAAGTCAAAAAGAAGCCGCAAAGCAGCGAGAACCTCCCGGTCCAGGGCGAATCCTGGTGGGACGACTCCTGGCATTGGGCCGGCCTGGGCCTGTGCGCCGTGGTCAGCCCTTTCACGTTTGTTTCCCTCACGCTGCCCAGCTGGACCGGTGGAGCGGGCGCCTGGCTGGCCCAAGGGCTTTACAACGGCTTCGGTATTACCGCTCTGCTGCTGCCTGCCGCCACCGCCAGTCTGGGCCTGCACTTCCTGCTGCCGCGCGACAAACGCCCGCTGCAGCTGAGCTGGGCCCCCACCCTGATGTTTCTCGACCTGGTCTGGCTCTCCCAGCGCATGGGACAGCAGGGAGGTCTCTTCGGGGCCGCTTTCGACGGCATGATGGTGGCTGCCGTCGGACCCCTGGGGTCGTGGATGGGCGCCAGCCTGGGGCTGACCGCCGCCGCCCTGGCAGTGTGCCGCGTTCCCTTTACCACCGTGGTGCGCAGAACCGCGCGGACCCTGGTGCAGGGCCTGGAGATCGGCGTGAAATGGGCTCACAGCGTGCATCTGCCGGTGCCTAAACTGCCCGCCTTTCGTCTGCCCCAACCCCGGCCCTTACCCGAAGAAGAAGTCTCCTTCGAAGACAGCGATGAAGATCTCCCGGTGGCACCGGGCGTGCGCGATCCCCAGTTTTTCTCGCTGGAAGCCCCGGCCCGTCCTGTGGCCTACCTGCCCCCGCCGGCTCCAGACAAGGAGCCTGAGCCCCTCTTCGCACGCGAACTAGACGATGTCACCGTGCCGCTGGTGCCTTTCAACGCCGAAAAGATCACTTTCAAAAAGGAGACCCCCCAGGAGCCCGTCCAGGTCGAACCGGTCCAGGTAAAGCCGGAGCCTCGCTACCTGCCGCCGCCCCCGCCTGCACCGGTGGAGGAAGAGCCCGAGATCGAGGAATCCCTCGAGGAGCCCTCGCTGGAGCTGGAGCCTTCCCTGGAGCTGGAAGAAGAGCCAGAACCGGTGGTTCTTCTTCCGCCGCCCCCGCCACCGGTGGACGCTGAGGAGATCGAAGAGTTCGTCTCGGCCGACCCACTGCCCCCCGCTCCACCTGCGGAAAAGCCGATGAACCTGAAGGAGGTCTTCGTCGAGCCGGATGGCCAGATGCGCCTGTTTCCCACCATGGAAAAAGTGCCCCAACGGATCGAATATCGCCTTCCTCCGCTGACCTTGCTCGACGAACTGCCGCTCAGCTACCAGCGCCCCCAAATCGAAGACAAATCGGTGGCCTTGCTCGACTCGCTGGCCAGCTTCGGAGTGCAGGCCACTCTGCTGGCCATCGTTCAGGGTCCTACCGTCACCCGCTACGAACTGCAGCCGGCCCGCGGCGTCAAGGTCAGCCGCTTCACCTCGCTGACCAACGACATCGCCCTGGCCTTGGCCGCTAAAGCCGTGCGCATCGAAGCCCCCATCCCCGGAAAATCGGCCATCGGCATCGAAATTCCCAACGAAAATACCGAACTGGTGGTGCTGCGCGACATCCTGGCCGCGCCCAAGTTCCGCAAATCCACCGGCATGAGCATCGCTCTCGGCAAAGATTTGAGCGGCACGCCCACCTTCGCGCCCCTGCAAAAAATGCCGCATCTACTGGTGGCCGGCACCACCGGGTCGGGTAAATCCGTGTGTATCAACGGCCTCATCATGAGCCTGCTCTACCGCTTTACTCCGCGCGAACTGCAGCTGCTCATGATCGATCCCAAGCAGGTCGAGCTCTCCATCTACGAAGGCATTCCCCACCTCATCTCGCTGGCCAAGGGCGCCGGCGACACCAAGAACGAGGGCGCCATCATCTGCGACCCCAAGCGCGCTGCTCTGGCCCTGAACCAGATTGTCGAACTCATGGAATTCCGCTACGGCCTTTTTGCCGCCGCCCGCGTGCGCAATCTGGACGAATACAACGAAGCCGCCGAAGAGCCGCTGCCCTGGGTGGTGGTGCTCATCGACGAGCTGGCCGACCTCATGATGGTGGCCTCCAAATCGGTGGAAACCTCTATCTGCCGTATCGCCCAGAAGGCGCGCGCCGCCGGCATCCACCTGGTGCTGGCCACCCAGCGCCCCTCGGCCGACGTCATCACCGGCTTGATCAAAGTCAACGTGCCCAGCCGGATCGCCTTCGCCGTCTCCTCTCAGGTCGACTCGCGCGTCATTCTCGACACCGGCGGCGCCGAGCAACTGCTGGGCAAAGGCGACATGCTGTTTTGCCCTGTAGACGCCTCTGATCCCAGGAGGCTTCAGGGCTGCTACGTGACCAACGAAGAGATCTTGCGCGTGGTCGAATGGTGGCGCGCCCAGGGCATGCCCGACAACCTCATCCAGCTCAAAGTGGGCGAAACACCCGAAGAGGCCGCCGACGAAGAAGAAGGCGACGCCGACGACCAGCTGGTCGAGCAAGCTCTTTCGGTCATCCTGCGGCGCCAGCAGGCCTCGGCTTCGCTGCTGCAAACCGAACTCAAAGTCGGCTACGCCCGCGCCCGCCGCCTCATCTATCTAATGGAGAAAAAAGGCTACATCGGCCCCGCCGAAGGCAGCAAGCCCCGCAAGATCCTGGCCACTTCGCCGTAGGCGAATGGCCACTCCCAGGATTGTGCCGAAAATTGCCCGACGAACTTCCCCATGCCGAAGTGGAGGGGCTCCGCCCCGACCGGAGGCGGGGTGCAGGGCGATTTTCGGCCACTTCGCCGTAGGCGTCCGTTAGTCGAACGTTAAACGCCGACCCGAAATGTCGCCAGACCGCCTTTAACCTTTTACTTGCCGTCAAGATCGTCCGGGTCGCGCCCACCTTTTCATCACCTAACTCGGGTAATCTCAGAGGACGGTCAGACGGCCGCAGTAACCACTCGGAGGCACCCATGAATATCAGTGACGCTAGCTACAAGGCTCTCAAAGCTTTCGAACGCTCCCCCGGCTCGGTAAAGCAGCGGGGCGAAGCCAAGAGCCTGGATCAGGCCGAACGCGACGTCAGGACTCGCCAGGTGCGCAACGAACTGGCCTCGGCACAACAAGAATGTGGCCCCGCCCAGCATCGCCTGGCTCAGGGACCCACCACCAAGATCAGTGAAGCCTCGATGTATCTGCACTACGCAAGCACCACCTCCAGGAGCACAGAGACCTGGACCCATCCGACCAAGAACGCCTTTGTAAAGGTCAAGAGCGAAGCCACTTCGTCCGATTCTGAGGGCCGTTCGCTGTCGGGAGCGACCGTCTACGACAGTTGTGGCTACAGGAAAAGCCAGGATACCTCTTATGGTGTCGAGACGGCCGGCTATCTGGCCGGCATGAAGATTACCGATACTGGTTATTCCAGCACTGCCACCGCATTCAAGATCGACAAGAAGAACCCGGAAGCGAGTTGGATTCAGGAATGGAATATCCGTTAGTGGGCTGACCAAGTTGTAATAACTTCTTCATTCCTGGCAAAGGTGGCCTGATTAGCTAAGTCACCTGACTCACATCTTTCAGCAGCCCGGTCAAGGGCAGGTGGGTATTCCGAATCAGGCCGCGTTCGGGCCGGTCCAGGTCAAGAACGACGAAGATGGTCACGGCCGTGAGGCCTGAGAAGAGAAACCAGCCCGGATCTGAGCCCCGGTGAGGTGGAGGTCGTGGCGAGTGTCGTAGCGGCCGTCGAGGTGAGCCGCTCCATCTCAGAAATCGCCAGGGTCAAAATGCCTCCTTGAATGGTCCCAGTCGGGCGTCCGTTCGGCACCTTGAGCATTTGTTCCCGGCTGACTTCATTAGCCATAGGTTCTGCAGGAATCGTCACGCCATCTCTGCAATCCCAGTTGCACTCATCTGATTGTGGAGGACCCATTGCTTTGAAATCCCTGGTCAAGAATTTAGCCTGCTACTTCCTGCTCTCCGCCTTGCCCCTTTGCGCATCGGCCCAGCAGACGGGGTTCGTGCCCGCCTGGCTAAATGACGGCAGCCCCGTCAGTGACGCCGACCTCGACGCCATCGTCAAGAACGTCGGAGCCCAGCAAGCCAACCCGGACCATATCGTTTTCCTGGTCCACGGACTGGGCAATAGCCGGGAAGCCAGCACCTCGCAGTTCAATGCGCTGGCTCCGCTGCTGGCCAAGCAGTATCAGCAGGCCAACAAGAAAGTCGCCATCGTGGGTCTGCAGTGGAATTCCGACGTTCCCCTGGGCGTCTTTACCGCCGAGGCCAATTACCTCGACATGTTGGCCCGCGCCCGCAAAGTCGGCCACTGGCCCGCTCGCCAGTTGCTGCTCAAGTTGCAGCAGCAATACCCCAAGGCCAATTTCGATATCTACGCTCATAGCCTGGGATGTGAGGTGACCGCCGCCACCATCGTTCCCGAGATTACCTACACCGACGACATCCCCAAGAGCGAAGCCTTCCAGCCGGCTCAGGACATCCATAGCAGCATGATCACCATGGCCGGTTCCGACCTGGATTTTGATGTCTGGGCCAAAAGTCACGTGACTGCTCGGGCTAATGGCCCGCGCGTCAAGGAGCTCTGGATGACCATGTCCCCTTATATAGGCGAGAAAGAGCAGGATGAGACACTGAAGTTGCGCGCGATGGTGCGCGGCGTGGCGGCCGGTTCGGCCTTTCCGGCCATGACCGAGCAGCAGTATGACGCCTTCCTCGGCCAGCAGCGTCTGGTCATCGATAACCAGAACATCCCGGCCGACCACGCCTTCTTGAAGTACTACGACGAAACGCGCCTGGCTCGAGTGGTGCCTATGGCCGTCCACGTCGGTGACCCCAAGTTCCCCAAGCCCAAGGAATTTGCCGAGCTGGATCAAATCAAAGCGTTGCCCGATCAGGCCAGCGCCCTCATTCCCTTCCTGGACAGCCCGAATCTGACCACTGTCATGTATACCCTGTGGCGCCTGGAGAAGATTGATTGCGGCGGCAGCAAGCATCTGGCCGATGGCACCATCGAAGAAATGGCTCGACGCATGAAAAACAAACCCGCCACTGTGCGCAGTGGGCGCAAGGATTCGCCCTGCAAAACCCTGAGCAGCGGCTATTTTCCCACCGAAAACCAATTGATCCGCGCCGGCGCTCCCAACTGGTAGGGTCTTGAGTTCCCAGCCGCACGACCCCATTGCCTGAATTCATTTATACGCTCTCCCTCGTGCCACTGGCCCTGATTCTCTTCCTGAGCATCCAGTTGGTGGCCCTGGGAGGGCTTTGGCTGGTCCGCCGCACCTTGCTTCCACGCCTTCAGTTTCACGACGGCTACAACGACGCGATCGGCGGAACCGTCCAGGCCATCGGGGTCTTCTATGGGGTGACGGTGGGGCTGATCGCGGTCAGCGTCTGGAACAGTTACGCCGCTGGCAGTGAGCTGGCGTCTCGCGAGGCTTCGGCCATCGCCGCCTTGTATCGGGATGTCAGCATGCTTCCCGAGCCCGGCCGCACTCAGATGCGCGAAGAAGTTCGAGTCTACACCGAAACCATCGTCAAGGTGACCTGGCCGGCCCAGAAAAAAGGCCTGACCAGCAAAGAAGGCACCCGCGTTATGGACCGCTTGCAGGCCATTCTGGCCACTTTTGAGCCCGCTGACGAGGGTCAGAAAATTCGCTATGCCGAAGCCTTGAGGGCCTTCAATCTGGTGGTAGAGCGTCGACGCATGCGCCTGGACGCGGTGGCAGGGGCACTATCCCAAACCATGTGGGCCGTGATCTGGGTGGGGGCCTTCATCAGCATTGGCGTGGCCTACTTTTTTGATCTCAAGGACGCCAGGATGCACGCCACTCTGGTCGGCCTCATGGCGGCTTTTCTGGCGCTGGTGGTTCTCATGATCGTGGTCAACGACCGCCCCTTCTTTGGCTACTTCGGGGTTGGGCCGGACTCCTATCAATTGGTTCTGGATACGCTCCTCGACGGGGAACACTGACCGACCGAGCTGGCTGTCAGCAAATCAGTGGCCGCGTGTCTCCCTTACAATGGCGCTGGCCAGGTCGCGAGCCGTCTCGGCCGTCAGGTCCTGGGTGCGGGTGGTGAAGGCGGGGGTGCCCTCACTCTCTTCCATCAAGTCGCTGCGAAAAACCAGCGGGCCGTGAACCACCTGGTTCCGGTCCGGTTTCGAAGTAACCGTGACGACCGCGCGTCCGGCCACCGTGAGAATTTGGCCACGGCTTCGTTTCTCTAACTTATGCTCCATCAGCACATCCAGCGTGATGAGGTAGTCGGCCTGGAAACCTTCGGCCAGCTTCAAGCTTTCGTTCAGTCCGAGTGGAGCCGATAGATTCACTCCCTGTAGGCGAGGATCGTCGGCGGCTGGCACCACCAGGTTGACCTTGCGCTCGGCCATCGCTTCTACCCGCTCTTCCAGAATCTGGAGAAAGGTTTGCGCCTCCAATTCGGACTTCACGTGAATCGGCAACAAGACGATACGAATCGAGGGCAGTTCGGCCGCCCCCAGCAGGCCGAAGCTCATACAGAAA
>JALHOV010000246.1 GCA_022842865.1 Vulcanimicrobiota bacterium
CCGATAGCTCCGCCCGTTCCAGTTTTCGAAGCACCCGTGGAGCCGGTTGCTCCGCCCGTTCCGGTCTTCGAGAGCCCCGTAGAACCCGTGGCTCCACCCGTTCCGGTTTTCGAAGCACCGGTGGAGCCGATAGCTCCGCCCGTTCCAGTTTTCGAAGCACCCGTGGAGCCGGTTGCTCCGCCCGTTCCGGTCTTCGAGAGCCCCGTAGAACCCGTGGCTCCACCCGTTCCGGTTTTCGAAGCACCCGTGGAGCCGATAGCTCCTCCCGTTCCGGTTTTCGAGCCCCCCGCAGAACCCGTTGCCCCGCCCGTTCCAGTATTTCAAGCACCGGTGGAACACGTTTCCTTTGTTCCAGAGGCTGCGCTGGAGCCTCCGGTGGCGGAAATAGCCATTGCTGCTGCCACCAGCGTGCTGGTTCCTCACCGACACAGCGAGGAAAGCCTTACCGTCATACCGGTCGAAGAAGAGATCGAAGAATACGACACCTACCAGTTCGATCCGAACTCCGGTCCGCCCGCCCCTCCCTGGCAGGCCTGGAACTCCGCCGACCGGGCCACTCTGGATGAAGTCACCCAGGCCCTGCAAGAACGCATGGCCCATTTCGACTTTAGTTATCTCATTGAACAGATTCGCGGTTTCATCAACAAAGGTCGCTCGGGCTTCCTGATTATCGAGGGCGAGTCCGGTGTCGGCAAATCTTATTTAGGAAGCTACCTGGAGAGTTCCGCTCCCCAGGTTCATCCGCGCGGCATCCGTGTTGCCTACCTGAAGGCCGCCCGCCGCCCTTTCGGCGATTATGAAGTATTCATCGAAACCCTCAACGACCAGATCCAGGCGTCCAACACGCCTCGAACCCACCGTATCCAACCGTTGGACCGATTGGCCCTACAGGACCTGGCTGTCCAATATCCGAGCGATAAACGGCCGGAGCGTTTCGCGGCCTTCACCACTCTGCTAACCGTGCAAAACCGTGGTCCGATCCTGCTCTTTCTCGACGAGATCGATCGTCGACAACAAGAGAATGGGGTGAGCCCGGCTGACTTCCTGCCTCAACAACTACCCGATAACGTGTATGTCGTCATCAGCCATCGCCCCGACGCACCGGAAGCCTTCCTGAGCAAACTCAAAAGCCTTAACGCGACCCGCTTCACGCTCGAGCCGGTTGCTGCGGAATACCGGAAGCAATTGGACGCCGACCTGGCTCAGATCATCCAGGCCCAACCCACCCGCGCCGCCATTATGCAGGCCAACGAGTACCGACTCCACTACAGTCGTCTGGGTGGACAAGCCGCCGCCAACCAATTGAGCGAACCCGGTGTCAAGTTCAGCGAACTCTATGCCACGCTGACGAAAGACCTGCGTGCCCAAAGACCCGAACGATTCCACGCTCTTCAGCACTTTCTAATGACTCTGTGCGCAGCCTTTGAACCCATGTCTTGGGACGACATCGACCAGTGGGGCAGCTCCGTGGAAACGGTCAAGGAACTGGTCGACCTGCTGCCGGCCACCCTGATCCAGCAAAAATTGGGAATGTTCCTAACCGTGGATATCGCCCACGAAAGCCTGCGAGATTTCCTGATCAACCAGAACCAGGAAGCCTTTCAGGACGTCTGCCGCATCCTCTGTGGTTGGACCGTGCACAGCCTGCAACAGGCCGGGGAGCTCAAGCTGCAGAGCGAGCAGGGCCGCGAGTGGGCGCGAGCCAACTTCTATCGCCTTTATCGGTGGAGTTTGCTCAGTAAAGACGTCACCACCTTGGAATGGGTTGTCCGCAACAAAGAGCTGCAAAAGAAACGGATCGCCATTTCCCAAGCCCTGGAAAGCAGTGCTCGCCCCCACCAGAAACTGAGCCTGCTCGACCTCTGGGTCGAGTGCCTGCGCGAGTTGACCGAAGAACACGAGCGCAACGACCTGAAAGACGAACTGGCCTGGGCTCTTAATAGCCGCGGCCTGACTTACCTTACCTTGCACCGCCGTCAACGCGCTCTGGCCGACCTGGACCGCTCGGTGGAGCTCTTTGACACGCTCGTCAACAAAGAACGCCAGACTCAATTCCGCAACGGACTGGCGGCCGCCTACAACCGGCGCAGCGAAATCCACTTTGCCTTGCAAGACTATGATCAAGCTTTGAAGGACAGCAGCGAGTCGGTTCAGCTCTTCACCGACCTGGTGGAAGATATGGGCCGCGAAGACCTGCAGCCTCTGCTGGCCTATGCTCATCGCAATCAGTCCTCCGTCTGGGCTGCCAAGCATAACTTGAACGAAGCCAATCGGAGCATGGAAGCAGCTATCAAGCTGTTCGTCAAACTCAGCCAGGGAGCGGAGGAGACCCGCTATGCCAAAGACCAGGCCTCCTGTCACCTACAGTTGGCTCAGCAGCGCCAGCACGCACGCCAGCACCAAGAATCCCTAGCCGAGTCTGGAAAAGCGGTAGCGATGCTCAGCCAGCTCAGCGAAAAGGACGCCAGTCTAGACGTGCGTGCCATCCTGGAGCGCGCCCACTACGCGCGCGGCCTCAGCTACCTGGCCACCGATCAAGCCGACAAAGCCCAGCGTGACTTCACCAAGTCCATTACTCTCAGCACCCAATTAGTCGACGAAGGCCGCCTCGACCACCGCGACGAGCTGGCTGAGGCCTTCTCACAGAGAGGCCAGACCCAACTCAGCGCCAAGCAGCCCAAAGAAGGCCTGCGCGATTTCAGTAAAGCCATTGAGCTTCGTCAGAAGCTTGTCAATGAAGGCCGCGGCGACCAGTCCCTGGCCCTGGCTCAAGAATTCATGCAACGCGCCGAAGTTTACCGCCTGGACAAACAAGAAGAAGCCTGTCAGTCGGACCTGGCCGCCGCTCTCAACCTGCTGCGCAATGAAAGCGGCGAAGTCACCACCTTGTTGCTCCAAGTGCATCGCCAGAAGGCTGCCCTGGGCCTGCAGCTGGGACGCTTCTCCGATGTCATTGAAGACTCCGACCAGGCCCTCAAGTTGCTCAAAGCCACGCTTACCGGAGATCCCGAGCAAGAGGCTCAGCTCTACTCGCTGCGAGGCGAAAGCAGCCGTCGTCTGCTCCATAGCGAGAAAGCCCGGCAAGACTTTGAAGCTGCCGTCAAAATTTATACCGACTTGCTCCAGAGCAAGGGCGGAGCCAGTTACCTGCTCGGGCTTGCCGAGGCTTATGGAAACCTGGCTCGAGTCAGCCTGACCACCGGTCACCTGGACCGTGCTCAAGAGGAAGTGAATCGCTCGGTCGAAGCCCTTGAAGTCGCCAACAAGGATGGCCAGGACTGCCGAGCGCCGCTGGCCCAAGCCTATTCGACCCGGGCCGAGGTATTGGAGCGTCAGGGACAGCATCAGACGGCCAAGCAGGAGCTACAGAAAACTCTCGGTCTTTACACGAAGCTGGTGGAAGCCGAGGGCCAGGCGCACCTGCTCGATGAGCAGGCTCTCGCCTTCCGCCGACTGGGCCGAACCTTACTCAGCCTGAACGAATCGAATCCGGCCCGCGATGCACTGGAACAGGCCATCAAGCGCTATAAGGAACTGTGGAGCAAAGACCGCAAAGGTCCCTGGCTGGATGAAATCAGCCGAACCCAGGTCATCAACAGCGCCGTCTCGGTTACCCTGAAAGAATATGGCGCGGCCGAAGAGGAAATCCAGCGCAGCCAGGAGCACTTCTCGGGTCTACTCGACCAGGGTCGAGTCGAGTACTTCGATGACGTCTTCCAGACTGCGATGCAGCGAGCCAGAAACTTCGTGCGCGTCGGCATGCACGCCAAAGCGGGTGACGAACTGGTGCGACTGCTGGACCTGCTCAAGCGCACCGCCGCGCAATTTGAACAGGTAGACTTTCGCGAATCACAGGCTCGCGTGCTGCAGGCCAAAGCCGGCGTCTCCTCCAGTCTGCAACAGTTTGAGCAAGCCTACAATGACTTTGACACGGCCATTCAAACTCTGCAGCCGCTGGTTGTGCAGGAAAGTCAATTCCATCTGGGTCGCGAGCTGGCCGATATGTATCGTCAAAGAGCCAAAATGCTCATCAGCGCCGGTCACGCTCAACCCGGCATCGCCGACCTTTCGCAGGCCGCTCAGGTGCTCAGCATCTTGCTCTCTCAGGGCCGGGAAGAACTGCGATTTCCGCTGGCGCAGGTGGCTCAGGAACGTGCCGCCGCTTATCTCAGCCAGAGTGAACTGGTGGCCGGAGTAGAAGATCTCAACCTGGGTATCGAACTGCTGATGTCGCTGGCGAGCGGGAACGACGCCGAGATCTTTGCGATGCTGGCTCAGATGCTGGCCCAACGTGGCCGCTGCTTCCAACAAGCGCAACAGAGCGAACTGGCCTCGGCCGACTTTGAAAGGGCCGTGCAGTTGTACTCCCGGTTGGTCGAACAGCAGGGCCGCCAGGACCTGACAGCCGTTCTGGCTGAGTGCTTGCTCAGCCACCTATCGCTCTCCGGTCAGGGCGTAGAAGACCCTCAGCGTCTTCAGGCCCTGGTAAAAGCCGTGCGTCTGGTCACGCAGCAAACCAAGGACGGGAAGCCGGCCGAAGAAAGCTTCGTGGTCGATGCCGTCACGGCTGTGCGCAACAGCCTGGTGCAGCGTCCCGATCAAGCCAACAGCGATCTGGTCGACAGCGTACTCAAGCTCTGCGAGGCCATCTTGCAGGTGCCGCGCATCAACTACAACTGGGTCGGCCTCACCCAGCTTCTCTCCGAATGTTACGGTGCTTTGGAAACTTACAAAGGTCCCAAATACGTCTCCTTCATCTGTCTCAGCTGCGTCAGCTGCGGCCGAGAAGTGGGCAGCGTGGGCGCCGCCTCTCTGCCACGCCTGATTTACTTCCTCACTCTCTTGGGCATTACGCTCGGCAGCGAGCGACCCGGCGATCAACTGGGCCTGGTCGGTAGTGCCTTCACCAATCTGTTAGAGCAACTCGCGCGCCAGCGCCTGGACGAAGCCGCGGCGCTCAGCTTGCGCCAACTGGTCACCACCTGGCAGCAACTACCGGCCGGCTATCCGGCGGCCGCCAACGTCTCGCGCGGCGTTTTGACCAACCTCCTCAGGGCCACCTAGCGTCCGCAGTTAAAGTCCGTCAGTTAACAATAGAGAAATACATGCAATGGCCACATTGCATATTATCGGTAAGCAAAGAGTCCGGCCTGAGCCGGACCGACAGGGAGATGCCTTACCGATGAAGCTGCAATCACAAAACCCCCAGGGGCCGCGTAGCCTGCCCTCCTCCAAGCCCACTCAGCCGCCCACGCCTCCGCAAAATCAGCCGGACAGCGAGAAGCTGCGGGACCAGTTGCTCGAAAGCATTGTCAGCAACCCCGAATTCACCAAAGAAGCCATGCGCCGCGTGGGCCGCGGCGACAAGGTGAGCATCAACGTGGACGGACGCCCGCTGGTGAGCATCACCAGTGAAGGCCCGACCATCGCCGAGAAAGTCATCGGCGGTTTCCGCTCGGGTGTGCGTTCGGTCACCGAGGAAGTTTCCACCGTGGTCGAAAACGACCCCGCCTTCATGCTGCGAAACGCGGCTACCGTCGTGAAGACCCAGGTCTATAACGGGATCCCCACCGAGCTTCAGTCCATCGCGGACAAAGCGTTCATCCCCTTCGTCCGTGGCGCCGCCCTGGCCCTGGATAGCGCTCGCACCATCAAAACCTTCAAAAACCCCGATGCTAGCTGGCTCGACAAGGGGATGGACGCGACTCACGTAGCCTGTGACGTGGTTGGACTGGTGGGCGCCGTGGCCCCAATGATCTTCCCGCCGCTCGCCCCCTACGCCGACAAACTGCTGGCCGTTGGCTTTGCCGGTGACATCGTTTCCTACTCGTATCGCGGCCTGCAATACTTCAACCGCCGCAGCGCCGGCGAATCGGGATTGCCGCCCCAGAAATAGTCCCTGGAACAGCGGAATCGGAATAGGAGCCTGGTCAAAGCCAGGCTCCTTTTTTGCTTTTGAAGGAAACTCTTGACATCAGGTAAACCCAGCAGGATGGATAAGAGAGCCGTTACCTGTCCCAAATGCTCCCATCAGATGGAAGAGATGAAGTTCGCCGGTATCGATCTGGATAGTTGTCCGTTTTGCATGGGCTGCTGGCTGGACGCCGAAGAAGTCTCCCAGATGACCCGCTCGCGGGGCAACGCGAAACTCAAAGTGGAGCTGACTTCGCCCAAGCAGGGCGAGCTCAATTGTCCGCGCTGCCGCCCGGCTCAAGCCATGAACGTTGGCCCCCACGTGGACATCCCGACCCTGCAGCTGGATCAGTGTTCCAAATGCGGCGGAGTCTGGCTCGATCGGGGCGAGCTAACTACCTTACTCTCCCATAGAGGAAACACTTGAGTTCTCAAAACGTACGCAATTTCTGCATCATCGCTCATATCGACCACGGAAAATCCACTCTGGCTGACCGCCTGTTGGAGATGACTGGCACACTCAGCAAACGGGAAATGGCCGACCAGGTCCTGGACTCCATGGATTTGGAGCGGGAACGCGGCATCACCATCAAGTCCCACCCGGTCACGCTTCGCTATAAGGCCAAAGATGGCCAGGAATATCAGCTCAACCTGATCGACACGCCCGGTCACGTGGACTTCACCTACGAAGTCTCGCGATCCCTGGCCGCCTGCGAAGGTGCCCTGTTGGTGGTGGACGCCGCTCAGGGCGTCGAGGCCCAAACCATGGCCAACTACTACCTGGCCGTCAACCAAAATCTCGCCATTGTCCCGGTCATCAACAAGATCGATCTGCCGGCGGCAGATCCCGAACGCGTGCGCCACGAAATCGAAGAAGTGCTGGCCCTGCCGGCCGACGACGCGGTGGCCATTTCGGCCAAGCAAGGCATCGGTATCGAGGACGTGCTGGAAGCCGTGGTGCGCCTCGTTCCTCCACCGCGAGGCGACATCAACAAGCCATTGCGGGCTCTGATCTTTGACTCCCATTTCGACCAGTATCGTGGCGTCATTCCAATCTTTCGCGTGGTCGACGGGGAAATGCGCAAAGGCACGCAAATCCGTATGATGAGCACCAATGCCAACTTTCAGGTGGACGAAGTGGGCGTCTTCCGCCCGCATCAATCGCCTGTCGAAGTGCTGCGCGCCGGCGACACCGGTTACCTGGTGGCTCAAATTCGCAGCATCAGTGAAACCCGCGTAGGTGACACCATCACTCTGACCGAGGGTGGCGCCACCGAAGTGCTACCCGGCTATCGTGAAGTCCAGCCCATGGTCTACTGCGGTCTCTACCCCATTGACTCGGTGGATTACGTCAACCTGAAGGATGCACTGGGAAAGCTAAAGCTCAACGATGCAGCACTGGTGTGGGAACCGGAAACCTCGGTAGCGCTCGGCTTTGGCTATCGCTGTGGATTCCTGGGCCTGCTCCATATGGAAATCGTACAAGAGCGCTTAGAACGCGAGTTTAACCTGAACCTGATCGCTACCTCCCCAAGCGTGCTTTACGACATCTACAAACGAGACGGCTCCATGGTCACCATCCAAAACCCCACAGACCTGCCGCCGGTCAACGAAATCGACTACATCGAAGAGCCGATTGTCAACGCCACCATTATCACCCCCGAAGTGTATGTAGGGCAGATCATGGACCTGGCTCAGGGTCGCCGTGGCACCTTCAAAACCATGGAGTATCCCTCGGACGGGCGCTGCACCCTCCACTATGAACTACCGCTCGGCGAGATCATCACCGATTTCTTCGATCAACTGAAGTCGCGAACTCGCGGCTACGCCTCTCTTGACTATGAAGTGGCCGGACACCGCCGCTCTGACCTGGTGCGTCTCGACATCCTGGTGAACGCAGAGAAGGTCGATGCCTTATCCATCATTGTGCACACCGACAAGGCTTTCTATATCGGCCGGGCCCTCACCGAAAAGCTGAAAGAAGTCATCCCGCGCCAACAGTTTGAGGTGCCGATCCAGGCGACCCTGGGCAGCAAAGTCATTGCTCGTGAAAACGTCAAGGCCTTGCGCAAAAACGTTCTGGCCAAGTGCTATGGCGGTGACATCTCGCGCAAACGCAAGCTCATCGAGAAGCAAAAAGAGGGCAAAAAACGAATGAAGCGCGTTGGCAACGTGGAGATTCCACAGGAAGCCTTCCTGGCCGTACTCGACCTCGAAGGCGAAGATTGATTTCGGGAACTGTCTATGCCTATAGTAGTTCTCATGATTCGGAGGTATATGGAATGGTCACTTTAACTGACGCAGCCAAAAGCGAAGTAGCTCGTCTCATCAAAGAAAATCAGCTGGAAGACTCGGTTTTACGCATGGGTGTGCGCGGCGGCGGTTGTTCCGGATTATCTTACACCCTCGGCTTTGACAAGGACACCACTGATTACGATCACCTGATCGAGTTTGAAAGTGGCGTCAAAGTCGCCGTCGACATGAAGAGTGCGCTTTATCTAAAGGGCACGGAAGTAGACTTCACCACCGACCTGCTCGGAGGCGGATTCAAGTTCAACAATCCCAACGCTCGTAAGAGCTGTGGTTGCGGTAGCTCCTTCCAACCCTAAGTGTATTCGGAACGTCTCTGGGAGCATTTCCAAGAGCCCTGCAACAACCACAAACCGACCCACTATGAGAGCAGCGCTCGCAAGGTCAATCCGATTTGTCCCGACGTGGTCGAGCTGTTCGCTCAGCTCGACACGGACAATCGAATGGCCGAGCTGTCTTTCGTGGCCGAAGCCTGCCCGCCCGTCATAGCAGCCGCCAGTCTGCTTTGCGGCTGGGCTCAAGGCAGAGAAGTCCGCGAGCTGGCGCACCTCACTCAACAGGACCTGGCCGACTGGATCGGGCCGCTGCCCCCCAACAAACGGCACGCCGTGCAATTGGTATTCCTGGCTTTACGGGAGTTACTGGATCAGCCGGCGCTCCAGGTGTTATACTGATAAGTGAGCTTAGAATGAAGCGATTATCCTATGTGGTCCGACAGGCAAAACAAGAAGAGGCAGTGGCGCTGAAGCAAAAAGCGCTGGAGCCCCATTGCCGTCATTGCTACATCCAGAACAAAGTCGTCAACATCCTGGTGGAGTTTCCAGACTATAAGAGTCCTTACAACAAGGGTGCCGAAGGCGCCATCTACTGCGAAAACATCGTAGAGTGCTACCAGGCCAACGTGAAGTGTCGCTACAGCGGCCTCTCGCCGCTCTATCCGGATCCCTTCCTGGAGCGAGACATTCCCGAGGAAGACGCCGAAGAAGAGTCCTAAGCAACCTCCCGTTAGAACCCGGTCCCGAGTCGTCGCTGATACGACTCCCGCCGAGTTTGCTGAGGCAGACTCGGCGCACACTGTTCGCCCCCCTCTCACGCGAAGCAAGTCCCCACAACGATTGAAAAATTCTTGGCTGTTCGCTTGTTGAATAAAATTCTAGCGTGCTATAATGACCCGATTCGTCAGCCAAGGCATCCGAGGGGAGTTTAACTTGAATTTTTTTCTAGTCGGCGTCCATTTTAAGCGCCGATCCACCCGGCCTGAGGCTCGCATCAAAAAGGTCGTCCAGCAACTGCATCTGCGCTACCCCAGCCTGATCGGACGCATTACACCGGTTCCCTATTTTACGGCACCCGTCGAAGGCTTGTTGATCTCCCCCAGCCCGCAGCAACCCATTTCCCAAGAGGAGATTGAACATGCTCTGCACGAACTGGGCTACGACATCGCCGTGCATCATTTATCGCCTAATTCAGACAACCCCACCCCGCCAACCCTGGTCGATCCAGAGTCGTTGCGTTTGCTGGAGAGCGGGAAGTCTTTCTGCCGGTTGGGGCTACTAGAAGAGGCCCGTATCCAACTGCAGCAGGCCATTCAGCGGGATCAGGCCTGCGTGGAAGCTTACCACTACCTGGCCGCCGTGCTTCGCCAGCAAGGCAAGAGCAAGGAAGCCGGCAGTTGGCTGCAGATGGGCCTGAAAATTCGTCCCGAGGAGGCCAGCCTTCAGTTCCTCTACGCTGAGCTTCTCAGTGAGCACGGTTCTCTGAATGAAGCCGTCGACCATTTGAAGGAGGCGATCCGCCTCAAGCCGGAAGCCAGTTCTCCCTACGTAAAGTTGGGCGAAGTCTTCCAACGCCTGGGCCAAGCCGACCAGGCCCGACTGGCTTTTGAAGAGGGTCTTACTCGAGACCCCAATTCAGCCGACGCCGCCGCCGGTCTGGGTTCGCTGCTGCTGGGGGAAGGCCGACTGATGCCCGCCATCGACTACCTGCAAAAGGCGTTGACGGAGAATGCTGGCTTACACGAAGCCCGTCTGCAACTGGGCTGGTGCCTTTTCCACATTGGCCGGCCCCATCAGGCCGAAGTCGAATTCCTCAAAGTGGCCCGCGACCCGGATACCAATTATCTGGTGCCGGCCAAGTTCAGCCTGGGTCGACTCTATAGTCATCTGGGCGATCACGAACTGGCAGCCCAGTTGCTCTTGGAAGTGGTAGCGCTGCAGCCGGAACTGGCCGAAGCTCACGTGGTGCTAGGTCACTCTCTGTGTGAACTGGAGCGCTTCCAAAAAGCTCTCGAGCACTGGCAACAGGCTCTGCATCTGCAGCCTCAGCGCCAGGCCGATCTGCGGCCACAGTTGTCGCTCTGCCACAGCCGTCTGGGCCAGCACAAGCAGGCTCTCAAGCTAGCCAAAGCCGCCCTCGAGGATAGTGGACCACGCGCAAATCTCTACGATTTGCTGGCCAGCATCTACATGGCTCAGGACGAATGGGAACTGGCACTGAACACGTTGCGCAAAGGCGAAGTGCTCGAACCCAATTCCGGTCTGGTTGCCTTTCAAATCGGCTGGTGTCACGAGAATCTGGGCAACACCCAGTTTGCCGAAGACTACTACAGCCGTGCTCTACGCCTCGACCCTGGCCAGGTAGAAGCCTACTCCGGCCTGGGCTGGCTCTATTACGAGCGCGAACAATACGATGTGGCACTGGTGCTGTTCGAGAAAGCTTATGAACTCGACCCGGAGAACCCCGAAATGGCCGACCACGTTGGCTGGTGCCATCTCCTGATGAAACACCCGGGCACGGCCCTCGATTTCTTCAGACAAGCTTTGGAAAGAGAGCCCTACAGCGACTTTTACCGCACTCACCTGGCCGCCGCCCTCTACCATTTGGGTCGATACCAGGATTGCAAAAGCACCCTGGAAATCCTGGCCGGCGAACCGCTCGACCACTTTCTGCGAGCGTTTGCCGACTACTTGACCGACCAGGTCAAGCAGCAATTGGGTGAAAAGAGCAAGCCGCTCTCCGACAAGAAGCTCAAGCTGCTTCCCCAAGAATTCCTGGCCATCACCAGCACCACCAGTCGCAACCTGTCGCGGCCGCAGAAGTG
>JALHOV010000247.1 GCA_022842865.1 Vulcanimicrobiota bacterium
TTCTTGGTCCCGCTGGCCCAGTCCGGATAATCCAGCAGCTTCTTCATCGGGAATCTCAGCTCTAACTCACATCCCCAGAGGGAATTCCTGTGTTCAGAGGGTCGCCAACCGTCCTTGCCGTCAGCTAGAATGGCGAGACTGCAAACGCCTTCACCGAAACGGTCCGCGATGCGAGTGTGATAAAGCAACATCCTCGCCGTAAATCTTGGATCCTCTTGAGACTTAACTTCGGCATGGATCAGCACCAGCTGAGGCAACTCGTTACGACGGTGGACGCGCACCAGCGCGTCCACGTGGCGCCGCCGCTCTTTGGCTTCGCGAGTGATCGCCTGCAATTCGCTCTCGAGGAGTTCATAGCCACGTTCCCAATCGATGTCGGTGTGTATTTCAGGAAAGAAGAATTCCAGGAATTCCTGAAAATGCAGGCGAATGGCTTCTTTCCAAGGAGAGTCGTAGTCGTCTCTGGTCCTCATAGCCTCAGCATACGCCGCGCATTTCTACGAAAGTACTGCTGAAAGCGTTAATCTGTGAGGTCCAAGGTTAGGAATGGACGCATTTTGGCAAAGGCTGGGGCGGGCGCGCCTGAGTTTCACAGGAGAACAGCGAAGCTCGACCGCTAACGCTTTTACCAGCCGGAGTTCATCGAGTCTGGCTCGAATTGATCATTTAGCCGTCACATTCCGCGTGTGCGTCAACATCGTCAAGGAACTGACCCCAAAGCCCAACCCTGGCTCCGGGCGCCAGGGTGCAGGATGTCTCGTAAGCCACCCAGTTTGCGTGCCGAATAACCCCGCACGACCGGGAACTTCGATTCCAATCCCCGATTCATGGCTGCGACCACGAGCGCGGTGCCCGCCTACCGCCTCCACCAGGCCTTCCAGCCGCGGCCGTTGCCAAGTTGGACATTGGAGCCATCGAGGTCAACCACGCCCATGATTTCGTCCCCGTCGGAAGTCAGGTAACGAAATTGCTGGCGAAATCCAGCCAGCCATTCAGCCTGGTAGCGCAATGGGTGGCCCTTGCGAACCTCAGCCACAATGACGAATGTCTGGCGAGTCGCCGCAGGCGAGTAGCCTCCCCTGATTGTGCCATAAATTGCCCCACCGCCTCTTCGCCGGAGCGGAGCAGCTTCGCTGCGACCGTAGGCTAAGGATTGGGGCAATTTAAGGCGAGGGGCATATGCATAGGGCAACACACGCACGGTGGCTCCGGTGGTGGAATGCCAGACCCCAGAAACGTCGTAAATTTTGTCAGGGCGTTCCTGCCCCCAGCTACAGTTCGCGCAGAGCAGGGTAATCAGCGAGAGTTGAATTCGTCTCATGTTCGCAGCCTGGCATGCTAGCTTTCGCTCTCAGATGACCTGGATCAGAATTAAAGGGGGGACAGAAGGTAAGCTATGTTTTGCGGCCGCAGTGGCCGCAAAATTTTCCACCCGGAAGGATTTCGGCTCCGCAACTACAGCGGAGGATGGCCGGCTTTTGGGGAGCACCGCAGTTGGCGCAGAATTTGTTACCGTCCGCCACCGAGGCATTGCATTGGGAGCAAACAGAATGCGGGGCGGAAGCCCCTATGAGAACGGAAGGTTCTGCCTGTCGGTCCAGCCAGGGCAAGAGAAGTTCGTGGAGTTCAGCTCGTCCCAGCGCCCGGTAGTCAACCTCGCAGGGCATTCCCACTTCTCCTTGCAGCCGGAAGAAGTGATTGCCGGTGGCCGTGGTGGCGACGAAGGCCTTTTCCAGAACCTGGACCGCTTCCCCGTCCGCGACGGCCAGCTCCAGGCCGCAGGCTGCGGTCCAGGTGCGCAAAAAATCGATCCCGGCCAGGCGTCCGCTGGGAGCGAAGGCCACTACGGGTCCGGCGGGGCTGGTTGCAGGCCAGAGCATGTCACGGTCCACCAGAAGTTGCAGGTGGTGAGCTTGCGGATCGAGCGGATAGTCAGACAGTCCCGGAGTCAGTCGCAAAAAGGCGGGCATCAGCCAGCGCACGTCGGCGCTGCGTCCGGCCTCGGCGAGGGTGGACTGGAAACGCTCCAGGCTGATCCGGGTGGCTGTATCCGGTTGGCCTCCCAGCATGCCTTCGTAGACGACGCGGCGGAAGCAGTCCAGGCCGTGAAAGGCATAGACAAGAGACTCCAGGGGCAGGCGCTCGGGCAGAAAGGGTAGTCCGTCGCTGCAATCGGCGGTGAGCATTTCGACCATCCAGCGCAGAGCCTCCGCGCGGTCGTCAAAGAGTTGCACAAAGAACGAGCCCGCATACGAGGGGGAGAGCAGCACGGCCCCTTCCGAGCTGCAGCACAGGCTGAGGTGAGAGGGTTCGAGCATGCCTCCCCCAAGGGGCCCGCTGAGGCGGATTTGAGGGGATTCCAGAATGGTCAGCGCCTTGGCTACGCTGGGGTCCTCCAGCATCTGGTGGACGGAGTCAGGATCGCCCGCGGGCTGTTCGGCGTTCAGACCCTGCAACTCCAGCCAGGGAGAAAGCGGCGTGAAGTGGGCCCCGCGCACGTGGCGGCAGAGGTGGGCGGCATCTTGAGGATCGATCTGGAAGGTGCAATTCATCGAATGACGTCAAACTTTCGTAGGGTATCATAAACCTGGCGGGCGTTGCCCAGGTGGACCGTTTTGCCCAGATCGATACCCAGAGTTTTGCAGGTTTGGTTGAGGGCGTCGTATTGCTTCTTGGCCTCGCCGAGTTGTTCATTGGCGCTATGGCCGGCCACGGTGGTGATGACCTTGGCCCCCACCGCCCGGATCGTGCCGGCCTGGGCCGCATGCCCCATGGTGCCGATCTTGACCAGGGCCACTCCTACGTTGGCCAGTCGCTCTCCCAGGGGGCGGTTGGGGTCCCACGAGTGCACAAAATTGTCATAGCCGGTGGCATACTTGATGAATTCCTTGCGTTTTACCGGGTCGCGGGCGTGATCGTAGATCTTTTGGGTGGTCTTCTTGCTTAAATCTTTCACGTCTTTGGCTGTGTCGCTCACCGTCTGGGTGATGATTTCGGGGTGGCGGATGCAGTCGGCGGCGGCCTCGCCCGCTTCCTTTAGACCTTCTCCCGCCATCTTGACGCCTTTTCCCGTGAGGTCGCGCACGTCCCTGGCGGTGCCTTTCAGGGTCTCGCTTACAATCTCGGGACTGCGGCGAATATCGTTGTAAGCGTCGTGCAGCGTGTCCCGGGTATAGCCCGCTGCCTCGGCCCCCTTTTCGCCCACCCAACGGGCGCCTTCCCAGCACTCCTTGGCGGAGTTGCTCAAGGTATCTTTGAGGGTTTGACTCCACGAGTTGAGTTGGTCATGGGCTTGCTGGCGCTGCGCTTCCTGCTCTCGCTGACGTTCTTGCAGCCAGTCCCTCTGCTGTTGACGGTAGGCCTCTTGTTGAGTCTGCATGCGTTGCGTCAGTGCGTCCAGAGCGCGGTCCTGGGCGGTGTCGCGCGTTTCCAATTTGTGGCGTTGCTCGTCCGCAAATTGGCGGTCGGAGACGAGATTCTTGTTGTATTCGTCCCAGCGATCCGGGTCGAGTTCGCCTCCGGTCAGAATGTTGATGTATTTGCCGGTTTTGGGATCTTTGGTGTACTCGTGAACCTTTCCTAGAGCGTCCGTCAAGACGAGGTCGTCCGGCGGATCAGCCACGACTGGCGGAGGCTGACCGGCCGCGTCCGTTCCCAAACTGGCCCCCAAGCCGGTTCCCAGTCCGGTCCCAGCGCTTTGAATGAGCAAGTCCGCGCCTCCCTGGTTGATGAAGCTCAGGGGGTCGGCGGCCCACTCGGAAAACCCCCCGTCGTCGGCCCAGGCTTGCTCGCCGCTGAGCAGGCTGAAGGCGATGACTCCCCATGGCAACCAGGCCAGGCTGGCCAGCGAGGTTTTTTGGTGAAACAAGACCGATCCGGCCGTCCGCAGCACGTAGCTGAGCACGGCTGACAGCGCTGCCCACAAAAGCACCACTGCGAAATAGCGGACAAACTCCAGAGGACCGCCATTTTGACCGAGGGTGGGTACCAGCAGGTAGGTTGGGAATCGCTCTACGTCCTGAAACCCGCCGCTGAGACTGACGGCGAAGAAGTGGAGCACTCCTCCGACCAGGAAGCCTCGCCAGAACGCTTGGGCGCGTTTGCGAATGAGCAAGACAGGAAGTCGCAGCAGGGCTCGCACAGACAGGTGGCCCCGGGCATCATACAGCCCCAGCCCTTGCCAGCAGTGCAGCCAGACGGCCTGAACGGACCGCGATAACAGACTGCCCATGGCGGTGGAACGCTTTTGCATTGCCAGTTCCTCACCGGCTGCGAAAACCACACGGAATACCGCGTTGCTCGACTGTGTGTCGTAGTAGGTCTGCTGGCTTCCGCCAAAGATCGACAGGCTGCGCAGGAATATCAAGATTGCCGGCAATTGCAGGGCCAACAGCATGGCGGGAGGGGCGGACATTTGCGCCAGCACCTGGCCGGCAAAGGTGCACCCGCAAGCGATGCCTACCTTGGTTTGCCAGCGTGAGAGCAGAGCCTGGAACGAGGCTCCTTGAGCGTCGGCCGTCAGGACCATCAAGGAGCAGGCGCGCTTTCCCGGCGTGTAGCCAAAGAGGACTTCAAGGAAATAGTAGGCGGCCGTAATCACCACCGGAAGCCAGGGCATGGCGAACAGGTAGCCAAAAAACGCAAACAGAGCAAAGAGGATCAGGCTGTCCACCAGTAGAGCAAGCAAGCGTGGGGCTACTCCCACCCGCCTGCGGGTAGAGTTGGCGGCCAGCGCCACCGTTTGGTCGACGGGCAGCAAGAGATCCTCTAAGTCAACTTGTGGCAAGACAAGGTAAGGTTATTTCTTTGCGTTGCCTGAGGCTATGATCTGGATCAGGTCTTTTGCCGAGGGAGATGCGCTAGTCTCAGTCCATGCGATATTCCATCCTCTCAGCTGTGGTCTTACTGGCGCTGCAGGCCAGTGCCCAGAACCCTCCCAAGCCAGGGCAAACCTATCAGGTCAATCGAGTCGATCTGAATGGAGACGGCAAGCTTGAGAAGGTCGGACTCCAGTGCGTGGAGGTCAAGGAGAGCGGCTGGTACAGTCGACTGACTGTCTGGAATGGTCAGGGGCGGAGAATCTGGCAAAGTATGCCGGCCAAAAGTGGGGTTGTGGGCTTTCGGGGGTTGGGACTGGGGCATTAGCGACCTGCAATGGGTGGGCGATATCGATGGGGATGGCTCGATCGAAGCGGTGGTTCCTGACCCTGTCTCGGATGTCAGTCCGGTGCGTTTTCGCGTTTTTCGTTGGCGGGACCAGGCCTTTCACCACGTCCGAACGGCCGCCTTGTTCCCCACCTCCAAGGACGAGTTTGGCTGGTCGGACAAGGCTCAAGGGAAGACCTGGGTCGGGGCTTTTAAAAAGGGGCTCGTGGGGGTCGTCTGGACAACCACGCCGGAAGGGGAAGTCAGCCTCAAAGAAGCCCGACTCGAAGGCACGCCCAGGGGATTCCGAGTTTTGCAGTGGCTGAAGTGATCAGGGGCAATCCTGAACTGGTTCCACAATAACAAAGCTGCTGATCGAGCGGGTGCGGCTCAAGATGTAGCATTGGTATATTCCAGGCTGATCGAAATTCCAACTCTCCGTGGCCCCGGCTGCCAGCAACATCTTGCGCCCGCTGCCGGGCTGCAGCACGGTCACCGTGCCGGGGCCGGGGTTGACGATTTTCACGCTGCCGGCCGCCCGCAAGCGCAGCCAGGTTGGATTGAGCTGCATTCCCTCGACTTGAAGGGTGCCCGGCTGAGCCCGTGCGTCTTTTGATCGTTGGGCGGGTATGCCGCCGAAGAGAAAGCTGCCCAGCAAAGCTGCTCCCCAAAATTTGAGCGGTCGCGAGAGACTGGCCAGATACTCGTCGGCCTTTTGCCAGCGTGCCACCAGGTAGCCGAGGGGAAAGCCATAGGCAAGGTGAGCGCCGTAGGCAATGGCCACGGCCGGAAGATTCCCTTGCAGGTGAAAGATGCGCGCAAATGGCGTGGACAAAACAATAAACTCCAGGCACAGGCCCCAGAGCATGCCCCAGCCCCAGTGTCGTCCACCCATCCACAACGCGTAGAGCAATCCGAAGGTGACGCCGTTGGAAAAATGAAACAGCCAACCGACCGCATCCGTAATTCCGCTGGATCGCTCCGCCTCCAACAGCCAGACTCCGTAGGCCTGGATCGGCGCAAAGACCCGAAAACCGGCCAGGTGGAAGGGGATGCGCACGACATCGTAGCCCAGCGTGCCCAGCAGGCCGCCCCAGAAACCCAGTCGCAGGGCACGGGCCAGCGACAGATCGTGTCGGCGGGCCCACCCATAGGTCAGGGGAATGATCGGCAAGCAGACCAGGAAGAATGCCCCACCCCAGGCCATGGAGGCGAGCCCCCAGACCTTCAGCAACAAGGCTCCTCCCGAAGGGATACAGGCCAGGAAACACAGGCAACGCAAAAACAGGGCCGGGGTGGTCATCATGGGTAGCAGGCTAACATCTCCTGACGGGTCACAGAATGATCTGAATCAGCCCGGGTCGCCCAACGAAGGGCAAATCTTGATCGGATTGTCGCTCATCAGTCTCCTATTTCGGCCAACACGTATTCCTTACCATTGAACTGAAAGTCGACAAAGTTGCCACTTCGGGTGGCGAAAATGAGTCGAATCCGAGGATAGGACGTGCCGACCAGCAGACGCAATCCGGCTTTTTCTTCGGACTTTTCAGCAGTGCTGTCCAGGTCGGTGCGAAACGGTTCCTCGAAGGGCTCGCTCTGGAATTGCAGCCGCCCATCCGAACCGTAGATGCGCAAGACCTTCCGCGATGAGGAATTGGGCTCGGGATTGTGGTCGAGAGCCACCACTCGAGCCGATTCTTGGGTCCGGTCGCCATTCAGGTCCTGGTCAACTTGAAACAGGATCACTTCTGAAACGCTGGAGGCTGCGGGGCTGGGGGGCACTTTCAGCGAGGCCGGGCCGCGCCGCAGAGTGACCGTGTCTCCCTTGCCGCCGTCGGCCCTCAGGCTGAGCCGAGCTTTCTGACCGGGCTCTACCCATTCCCAGGTCACTTTGTAGGACTTTCCTTCCGGGTCGCTGGCCTCGCCGACGAGGTTGCTGCCTTCCACCCAAAATCGAAAGGGCGTATGCTCGGGTCCGTGGCCACTTACTTCTGCCCCTTGCTGATGCAAAATGAGTTCGTTCTTCTCCCGTGAATCGGACACGAAAGCCGGGTCGGAGGGGTCAACCGACCAGGTATCAGCCAGTTGGGCCAGATCAGGTCCCGGCACGGCTGGGGTCGAGTCCAACCGAACGGGCAGGGCGCTCGAGCTTGAAGTGGTGGGCTGTCCGGCGATACCTTTCCAAAGCAACAGGACCCCCAGAATACCCAGTGCCGATAGCCCCCCGTAACGCAGCCAGGGCGTGCTGGCAGGGGCCGTCGCCTGAGTCCGAGCCGGAGCCGGAGGGATAGACCAGGCCGCAGTGGCGGGTTTTTCTGGGGCGGGAGGCGCGGCCGTTAAATTGTAGCCGCACTCAGTGCAAAAACGAGCGTCAGTTGGCAGAGAGGTCTTGCATTGGGGGCAGGTCAGGCTGACCCCAAGTGCAGCTACGGCCTTGCCACACTCCACGCAAAATTGGGCGTCAGGGGGTAAGGGCTTTGAGCACTGCGAGCATGTTTGCATACCCGAGCCTAGCAGGACTGAAAGAGCGGGGATATGAGCCGCATCATATCCCCGCTCAGCGGTCGCTGGGCTCCATTTTACCTGTGCAAGCATGGAGTTTTGAGCCACGCCAAGGCTCGGCCTTGCGTGCGCCGGAAGCCTAGGAAAGACAGGCCCGACGCCGTAGATTGCCCAATGTTCAACCTACGCCGAATTGGCTTTTCTCTTTGCCTCAGCCTCTGTTTGTTTCAGCCATCGTTCGCTGAGACTCCGGCTGAGGCGTCCACGCTCAAGCTCAACTCGGACATGATGCTGCTCTACGATGGAGCGCTCAAGAACGCACAGTCCGATCTCACAAACGAGCATCCCGTGATCCTCGCGCTCTTTAACAGTCAGGGCGGCAAGATGATCCTTTACCGTCCTGGTCAGGCCCCCCTCGTGGCCGAGCGGGTGCCGATCCGTTACGAACTGTTGAAGTCGGTGGGCCACTCTTCGATGGCGGTTTTCGCCCATGCACACTCCAATCGGGACAATCCTGACTCGCACTGGAAAGAGGCCATGGCGGCCTATCGGGCTACCAATCAACAGGCCTTGAAGCAGCTTCCCGAGGTGGACATGCCTGCTGAGTGGCGAGATACCATGATTGCGGTGATTCGACGCAACATCGCCTTCATGGATCAGACCCTTTCACAAGGTCGAACCTCCGATGCCGAGCTCAAGAACTTTGCCGCCGAGCAACGGGCGCCGCTGCAGAAGCTGATCGCCTGGGCCGCCAAAACTCAGGTCGCCCACTGGATGCAAATATTGGAAGGCTGGAAGAATCTTCTGGGACCGGATTGGGAGAAGACCTACGGGTGCTCCAATACCATCTACGTGACTCGCCAGAACAACATTCTCTTCCAGGTTCTGGCTCAGTATTTTGGCTCGTCGGCGCTGAATAGCCGTCTCTTTCTTTTCGAGACTTCCGCCTTCACGACCGAGCCCGAACAAATGCTCAGCCTGCTCGCGCGGATCGTGGCGGACCGGAAAGTCGGGGACGCGTTCTTTGGTGACTACTACCTGATGGACTATGAGTTGATGGGCGGCGACGCCCACAGCGCAATCGAGAGCGAAGCGAAGAAGCGCGGAATGACACCCGTTCTGCCGCCTTTGGTTCCCTTTCATTCGAACGAGTGGCCTATGCGTCACGACCCGTCGGCGGGAGTGGGCCCGAGCCGGCTGGAAGAGGTCAAAATGAGGCCGTAAAGTCCCACACCGACACTTCCTACGCTTCCAGGCTGCCCCCCAGCGTCTCGCGCAGATATTCCACAAAGCTGCGTACCCGGGCGGTCAGATGCCGGCGCCCGGCCGAGACCGCATACAGGATGGGTGCAAAGGGGGAAGCCTCCAGCTCCAGACGCACCAGGTCGGCTCCAAACCGCTCCCCCTCTACCAACAGGGCGGGTAACAGGGCGATCCCTGCACCTTCTGATGCCAGCAGCCCCATCAGCAAGGTGTTGTTGAGGCGCCAGCCTTGCGTGGCGTGGCTCTCCGGGTAGAACGTGTAGGTCAACACCTCGTGCTCGGAGAGATCCTGCACGGACCGATCCAATTGTTCGCCGCTAAGTAAAACATTACCGTGGAACTACGCGGTGCACTCACCGCCAAGAATTAGGAGATTCGATATGAAAAACTGGAAAGCAGCTGCCTTGATTAATCGCACATATCAAGGTGTGCTTCCGCCAAGGTTGCGTAGCTTGGTTCGGCACTGCGTTCCAGGTCGGCAATCAGGCCCGTCAGGCACTTCTCAGATTCCTTAAACAGCTTGAGCTTCACGTAGATTCGGGAGAGGTAACCCAATCCTTGAAGGACAGTCGGATGATTGGTGCCCAGTTCGGGGCCCTGAATGCTGATCGCATCGGTAAATAACTCCCGCGCTCGATCATCTTCTCCTTGCTCCAGGTAGATCTTGCCCAGCCAGGTTTCGATTTCTGCCATATCCAGCGAGCGCCGGTCTAACTTTTTCCAGATGGCCAGGGCCTGCTCGGCATTTTCGGTGGCTTCTTTGATTTTTTTTTGCGCGCTTCCAGATTCAGCGCGATGTGGTAATGCAGTTCCGCCCGCGCCGGGTGAGGTTCGGGCAGGAATCGTTGGTAGAGACCCAACGCCTGCACGTAGTATTGATCGGCGCTCACATACTGCTTGCCGATGCGACACAAGTTCGCTAAAGCGTGAACCGCCGTGAGGGTTGTAATATGGCCAGAACCCAGTTTCTCACCGGCAATTTTGACCGATTCTAAGAGCTGCTGCTCCGCCTTTTGGGTGTCGCCCAAAGCGTGACTGATCCAGGCGTCCTCGATCAAATCCAGAGCCATCTTAGACACGCTCATCCGCTTGGCATCGGCCAGCGCGCGCAAGCCTAACAAAAGGACACCCAGACTGGTGGAGACCGCCCCGCCCATAGCGATGGGCTTCCAGTAGGGCTGAGAGTGAAAATGCTGGCTCCAGAACCAGCCCACCACCACCCCGGAGGTCAAAAAGCCCAAACTCCCACCCACCAGCAAAACCGTCTGACGCAAGGTAGGACTTGCCTTCTCTAGTGTCAGTCCTTAGCGAGGAAATCTCCTTCGATTCTCGTACGGCGGTCGATGGAAACGCTCCGCTGTGGTCGCACACTAACCTCGCCCCCCTCGTCCAGCCCTCCGGAAGGGTCGAGGTTGCGATTTTCAAAGCGCGATGTCCGACGACTCCGAAGCATCTCGGGGAAACCGTAACTCCCTCCCCTCGCAAATCCGGTCGGCGCAGGTGCTGTTGAAGTCTGGCCAAGGAGTTTCGGAAACGGAGATAGCGAAAGAACTGGACATGGCTCCCGAATTGGTCCGCGATTCGATCCAAAGGTTTGCGCGAAGCCGGTTTGTGAGTCTCGAAAAGACGCTGCTTCCTGCTTTACAGCTCCACGTCAGAGATAATGGCCAGGCGGTTCCTATACATCTGGTGGGCAGTGAGAGACGGCGCCTTCAAAACATTGCCTCTGCGCAGACCTCTTCGCAACGGGACGCCCTGCGCGCCAAAGTCATCCTTCAGGCCAATCTTGGACTGAACAACTGTGAGATTGCCGACCAGCTGGGCACCGACGTCAAAACAGTGCGAAAGTGGCGCGGCCGTTACAATCAAATGGGCTTGGAAGGGCTGCATGACGAACGCCGTTCCGGGCGGCCGCTCCAGTTCGGCGCCGAGGTCCGTCAAGAGGTCTTCACCGCCGTGGTGCTTGAACCGCCCGACCCCTACGCAACCTGGACCCTTGACTTGCTGGTGAAGCACTTGGTTTCGAAGGAATTGGTCGAGACCATCTCCATCGAAACCGTTTCTTATTGGCTGCGAAGCTGCGAACTGCGGACATCAAGCCGCATCGAGTTCGTGGTTGGCTCAATAGTAAGGAGCCCAACTTTCGCGAGAAGCGAGATCGCATTAACGGTCTGTACCGCAATCCTCCGCGAGATGGCGAGCTGCTATCGGTTGATGAGAAGACCAGTATTCGGGCTCGAGAGCGAATTCGGGTGGACCATCCCGTAGGAATAGGCATACCCCGGAAACACGAGTTTGAGTATATCCGCCACGGCGTCGTGCATCTTTTGGCCTGTTTCAATGTGCGCAACGGCCAGGTCGACTATGAAATACCAGCCGGCAAAAACGACAGTTTGGCTTTCATTT
>JALHOV010000248.1 GCA_022842865.1 Vulcanimicrobiota bacterium
TCTCCTGAAGTTTACTTTTGGTTTACAAGGTTGTTACTTCAAGCTCCCCTGCTGAGAGCGGGATGAGCTATCCGGGCTAGAGTCAGTTGGTGGCGGCCGCCACCAACTGCACCAAGGAGAAGCCTCATGATTGTTTCCAACCAGACCGCGAATGCCCCGGCCACCCCGCAAGCGCTCGCCCTGCCACACCGGTAAGCCAGCGCACCGCTGATTCTTCTCGGGTCGACGAACTCAACCTGTCGGAGGAGGTTCAGGAAAATCCCTATGCTGACCTGGCTGACTATTCGGCCGAAGTGGCCGGCCGGTTCGAGCCGAACAGAGCCAACCGGCTGCCCCCAAATCCTGGGCTGCACCTTGGCAAAGCACTCCAGGGATTCCAGCCATTCCCAGTTCGTTCCGCTGGACTGGAAATTCTCGGGCAGAGAAAACACAAGCTTCCGGCCACAGGGGCAACCCGGTCGGGAGACGGGCTGGCAACGCAACGATGTAGCAGGGAGCCCATTTTGATGGATGTATCCATCCCGGCCACGACCGGGCTGGAGGCCCCCCTTGCTCTCCGGGCCGACCGGCACGATATTCCTATCTATGCGCTCACCGCGCACGCGCGCGATGGCAATGGTTTTAGTAAACTCGTGCCAATCACCATCGCGAACTTCAGGCCACGCTGCCCCAGGCTACGCGAGCTAGACCGGTTCGGCCTTATGAGGTCGAGACGACAGTTCAGGCCCCCCCGGGGGATGTAAACCCGCAACCCTTGCACGCCGGAATTTGTCGGTGTATGCCATGCAGGAACTTTTTTCGAACTTCCTAAGTCACTTCACCTAAAGACAGTTGAGGACACGAAACGATGCGTAATTTGACAGCCCTGGCCCTTTCCGCCCTACTGATCGCCGGTTGTGGCTCTGACTCCAGTTCGATTTCCGGCCTGTCCGGCTCAGCCAACGTCAACCCTGGCGGCTCACAGACGGCCAGGCAGGTCTTCGGCCGCGTGCTCCTCGAGGCGCCCCTTCAAGGCGCCACTGTGCAATTGACCGACCTCGGCGGGCGCCCCCTTCCGCGCGTCCCGACCACTACTGTCGACGAATCGGGCAACTTTCGGCTGCCAACCCAGGGTTTGCTCCTGCCCGCTGAATTTCGGGTGGTAGTCAACCCGCCGGTGGGCTCCCCTTGGAATCTGCCGATTGTCGCCAACGTTGGAAACTACAATGACAACGGCATCGTTTTTGCGAATATTCTGACCACGATGGTGGCCCAGCATCGCTCCCAAAACTCGGCCAATCAGGCCGACTCGGAAAGCTGGCTGCGATCTCTTTATAAGATTCCGGCCAGCGTCGACATCGGCTACGGCGTGGAAGAATCCCGCCATTCGCCGTTCACCCATAGTAAGTTCTTGCAGGATGCCGCCTCCCGTGGAGGTCCGGCCACCTACTTGCAACAGATCGTCACCACGGGCGTCCTCCCCAAAAGCGTTTTTGCCACCATCGGCAGTGCCCTGGGGGAGAAGTTGGGCGCCAGCATTCTTGATTTGACCGAGGGCAATGCCATCGGTTTTGTGGCCGAGTCTCTGGGCCTAAATGTGGGCAATTCGAAGGACATTGAGAAGGTGAGTGAGCAGATCAGCGAGTTGCAGACTCAGATTAAGACTCTGTCCAGCGATCTGCAGGCGGATTTTGCCGCCCTGTCCGCTCAACTGGCTGAGGTGGCCGAAGCCATCAGTCTGCTCAGCGATTACAATACTCAGGTCGGCGTTTTGGATAGTGACATCAACGAAATCCAGATTCTGACCGATAATCTAGTTGCTACCTCGAGTACTGCCACCATCACCAACGCTCCTTTCACCCCCTCCAGTGGAGTGACGGCGTTGCTCACAAGCCTTGCCAACTTCGAAGCGGAAACGGCCCTTGCAAGTCTCAGTGACAACCTTTTGGGCCGGAATCAGCTCCAGAGCCTCCTGTATGTCTACCTGCAATTATTGAGTCTGCAGCAAGGTGTCAGTCCGCAAGGAATCACCAATTCGAGCACCGCCCCTGTGTGGGGTTACAGCCCGCTCATCAGCAACCAGAAAATCACGGATCGACTTCAAGACTTCCTCGATTTTTACGCAGGTCAGCAGACCTTTGCTTTCAACCTGTTAGTCGAGCAGGCGAACGCATCCGGTGATCCGGCAACCATTGCGAACGCCCAGATTCAATCTCGGGACTATTATCAGGCCATCGCACAAGAACAAGATCGGGTGCCCCCGCCTCTCAAATCCGTGAGCTTTTTATCCAACCCGCAGGTCGCGTTCCAGAGTCGTTCTTACAATCCCCGCCCTCCAGTGCCCTCCGGTATTTTGTATTGCACTCAGGTTCAATCACCCACGACGGCCTACAATGAGGTTAACACCCAATTTGACCCGCGCTTTCAGGTATTCACGGTCTTCTCAGACGGGGGATTTACCTTTAAAAATCAGACGGAAGCCTTCCAGCTCGGCAACCTCCCATCGGGTTGGCGCGTCATGAGCAAGGACGAGGCCGAACAGTTACATTCCGTGGTGGCCGGGAGCAATCCTCAAGAAGCCGCCGCGAACCTGATAAAACTAGGCTTTGTCCCACCGACTCAGTGGGACGGTACCGTCTGGATCGTCGACCCTGATGAGGCAAATGTACAGGGCCAACCCGTGAAGGTCAACGGATTGGCTCTGGATTTTTCGGGAAATTATCCGTTCAAAGTCTACAATCTCTTTGACGGCAGCTTTTTCGGTCTCACCGAGAGCGATGTGGCGAACCAACTGATCGGCCACAAGCACGCCTATATTCAGGTCCACTACCAGAGCTTCGGCAGCGATCAGCCCTACGATGAAGTGGTTGCGGCCGGATTCCGCCCTACCGTGGCCCCCACCGTCAGCATGATCAATTCCACCCAACTCCGCGCACTAATCGGCACTTCCGACGTCACCTCCGCCTGCCAATGGTCGAGCTCGAATAACGCACAGTTGGAGGTGTCCAATCGCGCCGACAATCCCGGCGCGCTCCTATGGCATCCCAAGCCCGGCCTGACATTGGTGCCACAGACGATTACCGCCACCATGTCGGGAATGGACAGCACTAACGGCAGTCAAAGAACGTTTTCCACTACTTTCTCCGTGCCCGTTCCTGACCCGGCCCCCGCGCGCACGCTGAAGAGCATTGTGGTCACGCCCAGCAACAGGATTCTCCTGAACCAGGTGACCACCCAGTTTAAGGCCGTGGCTTTCTATTCAGACTTCACCAGCGAGGACGTCACGGAATCGGTCACCTGGTCGCTGCAGAACCTCGATGGGACACCCTACCCCGCTAACCAGGCCACGATCACGGGCTCGGTCCAGGGCGCCCTGGCGTTCACGGGACCCGTCACCGACCCTGACATCGTGGTGGTCGCCGTGGCCGAATCCGTCACCGGAAAGACGAGGTTAGAAGTAGAGGTTCCTTAACGAGGGGCGTCGGCGATGATGTATTCGTGCAGTCCACCGACATGGCGCCAGCGATTCCGCCCAACGGAAACCGACCAGGGAAAAGAGCGAAGAGTGCTTGCCGGACAGCTCAGTGACTCGGGCCCGATCAAAGTCATCCAGACCTTCTCTTTCCGGTCCGCACAGTAGAGGTGGCGCGCCCCCAGCCCGAATACCAGTGGATAGGTGGTAACTTTGGGCTTGCCCTTCTCCGGGGTCACCGTTTCGCTCACCTCAAACGCGAGGTGCAGCGGCTGGGCCCAACCCCAACCGATCAGACTGAACCATAGAAGAACTCTCCGCATGGCCTTCGCCTTCCTCGGGCCGGCCCTGAAGTGCTGCAGGACTGGCTCACACGGCAAGGGAAATTTGCCAAGATGCAACCGGACCGGAATTTACGCTACCTTTGGAGCGATGTGCAGAACTTCGACTCCGAGCAGCGCTGGGAACTGATCGACGGCTACCCTTTCGCCATGTCCTCGCCGCTGACCGCACATCAGCTGATTTCCATGCAATTGACCGCGGCCTTGCTGCCTTTGCTGCAAAAAGGTCCTTGCCGTTTGTTGGCCGCCCCGATGAATCTGAAGTTGTCCGAGCGCGATCTGGTCCAGCCCGACCTGCTAGTGGTGTGCGATCCTGCTCAACTCCGGAGAACCCATATTGAAGGGCCTCCGCGGCTGGTGGTGGAGATTCTCTCCGACTCCAGCTTGCGCCACGACCGGGTTCGCAAGATGAATCTCTACGCCCGGACCGGCGTCCAGGAATACTGGATCCTCACGCCGCATCTTCCAATGGTCGAGGTTTTCAGCAATCAGGGCGGGCACTTCGTGGTAGCGGGCAGCTACACCGAGAGCGACCTTTTGCGCAGTCCGGCCTTCCCTGAATGGTCCCTGAAACTCGCTTCCGTCTTCGAAAATCTGCCTCCCCAACCGGCCATTGAGGAAGTCCGCGAAGCCACCCCTGAATACATGGCCGAGATGTTCGCGCGCCTGCAGGTCTAGAAAGCCAGCTCGATGTTTGCGCAACGCCCTGGATACCTGTCCTGAGGCGGTGAGCCTCGGAAGCTTCAGCAATCTGACAATCCTTCCCGTTTAGCCCATTCGCATCTCTCAGCCGGCCGCTGTGGAGGAAGTCTCTCCATCCGGCCAGGCCCTTTTGGATATCCGCCCGCAACCAACAGGAGATAATGACGAGGGTCGGTGGAGGGGAGCGTTGAGAACAATAGACACGTTGGACCGCCTGAATGTCGCGTTGGTAGAGCTAAGTCAGGGCTGCCCGTCCCGGCTCGGAATCGCACAGCGCGAAGATGGACATTTCCTTGTCCAATTTCAGGTCGGTCCTGTATTCGATGCGAGTCTCCATGGGACCGTCATAAACGGCGGGCTGATCGCCCTGAAAAAGCTTCATGGTCTATCCTTCCGGGGTGGGGATCCGAACCTGCCGGGCCAACTCGAGCCGCGCACGCGATCGAGGAGGATGCCCGGACCAGGGTGAAGCGGGCTAGGGTTCCCACGGGCGTCCCTTCTCCACTCCCTCCGGGCATCATTCTCCGGCAAGGTTTCGAATGGCTGGTCCAACCTGGGTGTATGCAGATATCCCGCCTGCCCCCCGCAGTTTTCACCCCCCACCCCATGGCCGGACAGCCGCCACCCCTTCCTCCCTTACCAGAAAAGGGACGCCCTTAGCGTTAACAAAGAAACATCGCCTTGACCGGCGGGAGGTTGGCGAATCCAGTCATCGGAGCGGGTTGTTTTCCTGGTGGGGTTATCGTGCGCTGAGACATCAAGCCGACGCCTACTGAATCTTTCTACCCCTCGGCGTGGCGGATCTCCGCTTTGAATCGAGATTCTAGCTTGACCGGGTCACCTGTCACCAGGTTGCGATCGCGCAGCTCTCTCATGACCACATCGAAATCGTGACGAGTGAGATGGGGATTGCCCGAGAGGATGCCCTGGGCCAGAGCTTCCGCATCCACCGGCTGAGACTGCTGGAGCAGGTGGGCCAACAGGGCCGAGGCCATTTGGAACTGAGGGTGCGAGAGTGGAGACTTACGGGGAATGAACACTCGGAGCGCCTTCAGAATGCCTCCGCCGAGGTAAACGGTGACGACCGACCCGCATCCGTGCATCGAGTCGGACTTTTCCGGGTCATCCAGGCCCTCATACCAGGCGGCGAAAGGCAATCCGATGATGAAGAAGAGCGAGAGCCCGAGCACAAAGTACGGGTTGCCCAGCGAATCGGCCACGCCCGAGTCGAGGTTGCCGTGGCGGGCGGCGCGCCCGAAAAACCTGGCCACGACAGCAAAGTAGAGAATCGTTGAGGCGAACACGATAACGATGCAGCTGACCAGGCCCCCCAGGAGGTCGATGGCCATTTGGCCGGGACTCACCAGGCCTAGACGACGGCTTAGGCACAGCACAACAGGTTTACCCATCGTCCCTATTTCTGGGGCGAATCATCCAAATCCTACCGGCCACTGCTCCCCCTAACCAGTTCAAAGCAAGGCAGTAAGGTGCCGATGAGTCCCTCGAACTCCTTGCGGTCCGCTGCTTTGTCATATTCAGCTTTGGCTTCCAGGACTCTGGAATACGCACCTTGGCGGGAGCTTCCACCGATTTGGCGAGGCGGTTCTTGATCCACTGCTCGGTGGCGACAGGATCGTCGTCTAATCGCTTTTGGAGACCAGCGAGCCTTGCAGATTCACCTCATAGACTGCATAGCCGCTTTTGACGAAGCGCTTTTTCCAGTCAGGATAGGTGTTCTCGATGGTCTTCTCGGCTTTTCTGAAATGACGGCTTGCAGGCGAGAGTCCATCAAATCTTCCCGGCAGCCGGGGAACTTGCTCAGAGCCCAGGATCCAGGCAGTCCCACTTTAAGCGAAGCGGACGAGGTCGTTGTGCAAAGCGCATCTCCCTACAGCCATTCGCTGACCTAAGCCATCGCCAAATACTATCTCGTCTTGACCGGGCGCTCGAGTTTTGTCACGCAGGCGCCTTTCCCCCGAACGCGGCTCCGACCCGGAGCACCATGGCGGTCAACCAGAGATAGTATCCCGAGGCAGGAACGCTGGCGACCACATCCCCGGCTTCATTGGTTGGAATCTCGCGCATTCCGAAATAGAGTAGGCAAAGCGACACTGAAAGAATCGAGGTTAGGCGGTACCACGTTCCGCTCCGGCCAGGTAACAAGCTGAAGAGCCACGGGAAGTTCGCAAACCAACAGAAGCCCGACCAGGCTGGCACGAGACCCAGGAAGCCTCCCGTGGCACCGAGGACCAGTGCCAGAATGCCCAGGAACTGGTCTCCTTCAGGCCCACCTGAGTTATGAATAGGTAAGCCCAGCGAGACCAGGTAACAGATCACCGCGCAGATCAGCAACCCACGGTGTTGGGTTTTAAGGCCAGCCGGGCCAGAGCGGTGGACATCATCTTCAGGTCTACGATCTCCTACCACCTACCACCTCCACCTCTTATGCGTTGATTGGGATGTTGAGGACTTTTGATCAGTGTAGTGATGCCTCGGCTGGCAAGGGCCTACTGAGGAGACTTCTTCTGCAGGAATTCCAGCGACATCAGAGGCTTGAGTTCGGTTCGGACTATGCCGTCCTGAACCTGGTAAGCGCCTTTGTCATCGAGGGTCACCTGGAGGGCATCCCCGGCGCCCAGAAAGTCTTCGTGCTCTTTGCTCTCGGTGGCGGTGGGCTGGCCGCCCGCCTTGTGCTGCAGGACCAGAGTGCGGTCGTTATGCTGGAGAGTAAGCAGCACTTCGCCGGGCAGCAGCGACTGCTCCAGCGATCCCAGGGGATGCTGAGTTTGCATGCGGAAGGCGCCGTTTGTTTGCACCAGCGTCGCTTGGGTGTCCAAGGAGCTTCCGTCGGCGGCGCTGATTCGAATGGTCCCGGCTTTCTGGTCGCTCATGGCGGTGAAGCCATCGCCAAACTTGGTTTCAATCAGGCGGGACGTGAGTTGGGGATTTTCGACCATAGTCCAGGTGCCCAGGGCGCCGGCTGCCGGCAACGAGGTTTCGTGAGCCTCGTGCGTGCCGTCGGATCGGGAGGTGCTGCCCACTACTCCGTCGGGAAGCAGCCGGACTGAGGTCAAATCTTGAAAGGGCACAATGGGATTTGCCACCCAGAGCTTGTTGCGGGAGTGAGAGGCGACCTGGCCGTTTTCCCAAACGTAAGCATGTGCTTGGAAACCTTTGCTGGCCTTGGCGCCGTCGGTGGACAAGACTCCACGGTCGTAACTTCCGGTATACAGATTGAGCTGGCTGGAACCGGAGGGGTAGATTTCTTGGGACAGCGGGCCGTCGTTGGACTGGACGGTTCCGTGAGCGTTGATGTGGATGCCCTGATTCTCTAATTTGATGTCACCGGCGAAGGTCTGATCTCCCTGAGGCGAACGGATTGCCACGGTATTTTTGGCCACGTTGGCTTCGAGACGACGCGGGACCGAGCCGCCCAACTCCACTTGAGTGCGCAGCAGGGCTCCGGATTCGCGGGAGTGCACGGTGGCGATCTGGGAAATAATGCCGCCCGTGTAGTAGCGGCGATCGGTAAACTGGTCGGGTCCGGGGCCGTCGCTGACAAGTCCGTTGGCGATTTCGTCGGCCGCCTGGGTGATGGCCTTGTGGGCATCAGCGGCCAGGTTGGCTTCGCCTTCGGCAACTTTGGCCTGGAAGTGGGCCCGCACTCCGAAGCCGACGGCCGTAACCGCCGCCAGTGCCAGTCCTCCGGCGACGAGCGGCTGGCCCGCCAGGGCCGCCCAGACTCCGGCTCCCGTGCCGGCCAGGCCGAGCGCGCCCAGAGAGTTGCGCGTGGATTGGGCGTCTCCGCTGCGGTAGCTAGCTGCTCTTTGGGCATCCTCGGCTGCTCGAAGGCCATCGTAAATAGTCTTGTCTTCGAAGCCATTCACAAAAGGCGCAAAGCGGTCTTGCTGGACCTGGGGGGCTTTTTTTACCAGGTTGAAGTTGAGTGCGTTTCTGGCCTGCACTGCGTCTCTTTGTATTTTCACGATGACTCCCTAGCTGAACTTGACTTACTCTAGGCAGGCGCACCCAAAAAAATCGGAAAGAACCTGGGCCATGTCAGAACGAGCCGGTGGAATTTTTTCCGACATTCACTGTGAGGATGGCCGAGTGCGCGTCACTCTGCTGCACGATCCTTCGGTGGAGGGATTGGATACCGCCATTTACATGGATGGCTCGGGCAGCATGGCCGATGAGTACGCTCGTCAGGGCCCCACCTCGAACCCCGGCCCTGCGCTGATCCCGGAGCCGGTTCCCGCGCCACCCCGAAGGCTGGCCACCAAGTTGTGGCACTGGCTGACCCGGACGCAGACGCCGTCGGCCGCCGTTTGCGCGTCCCCTACCCCGCTGCCCGATCCGGTCAACGTGGTCGACCCGCAAATTCGTCGGATGCTGCAGTATCTGGCCACCAAGGACCGCAATGGCAGCTTGCGCGTGGCCTACTGGGCATGTGGCGGCCGCAACAAGCCGGTGGAAGTGGTGGGCGAATTGAGCGCCGCCGACCTGGAACACCATCAGTTCAACGGTCCCCAGGAATTTGGGGGCACCGAGTTGCTGCCGGCCCTGCAAGACTTTGTGGCCTACATGCGCGAGCAAAAGCAGCAGGGATCCCGGCGAGGCTGCGCCGTGATTGTGACCGATGGCGACCTTTTTGATGCGCCCAACGTGATGGCCTACAGTCGTCTGGTGGCCAAGGAAATCCAGGCCGGCAGTCTGCCTCCCCTCAACTTTGTTTTTGTGGGAGTCGGCGATGCTGTCAACGAACCGCAGATGGAAGAGATCTGCCACGCCGACTACGCCGGCATTGAACATATGTGGTGTCACCGCGTGGCCGAAGAGATGGAGGAGATCGCCTCGTTGGTGGCCGTGCTGGTCGACGAAACCATGACCATTGCCTCCTCCGGCCGCCTGCTCGACCACCAGGGAAAGGTGCTCAAGATTTACGAGGGCCGCATTCCCGCCGTGCTCGAGTTTACCGTCCCCGAAGGCTGCGACCGTTTCACTTTGGAGATCAACGGCCAGGGCTACGAGCAGATGCTTCCCGAGGACGACGACCACCATTAGCTGGACATGGAATGGATACATTTGGCTGGGCCGGTAGAAATGGCCCGCCTATCCTCTGGTTCTGGAGGATTTGAACGATGTTGGCTAGCGTACACGAGGGTCAGAACTTTTTTTGGACGGACGACTGGTGATGGGATCAGGATGGGCGTCCCGTTTCGGACGGATCAGCAGTTGAGTATGGTGAAGGGCGTTTTTGGTAGCGACTGGATACGGATTAGCCGCTACTTTCGGCACGCGGGAATGGACTTGCATAGCCAGGCCAATCTGCGTCTGCTGGGTGCACTTGCTTTGCGCAGTATGGACACGGACTAAGATCCGACCGACTCGATGTGCATTCTCTGTCAATGTCTGCGATTTCTGAGGTTACCGGAAGAAGCGCTGAAGTTGCTGAAACCCAATCAGGCGCAGGAGTGTGCGCAACTGTTGATTTGTCAGGCGTCGTGCCTGTGCGATTTGGGTCGTTGGCAAGAGGCCGAACGGGTTCTGCAGCCGGCTTTGGGTCACCCGGTGCAGGGAGCGGCGGCCAAGCCTTTCTCGCGGATTGGGTGCAGCACATTCCTCGGGCCCGCCAACATCAAGTCACCTACGCCGGATGGTTCGCCAATGCACTGGGCAACCTGAACCTGATCAAGAAAGAAAATCCAGTCGTTCAAGACGACGAACAGCACGAGCTGCAGAGGCTCCTGAAAAACCTGGGAATCGGACTTTACCCGACCAGACCCCGGTCTCCGCCACCTCATTCTGCCCATCTGGACCTGGATGACGCCAACTTCTCCGATTGCGATAGCCAGGTCCCCGACGGATGCGAGCAGTGGGACGCCGCCTGATCCCCTGAGGGTCCTACGGTGTGCTTTGCTTTTGGCCCGCGCGCGACAAAACCCACCATCCGGGGCGACCGGCAGACAACCAGGCTTCAGAACCCCACTCTAGCGGAAGCCTGATGGCACATTCGAGCATTCGAGCGCCAAATTCGAACCCAAAGCTCAAACTGTTGGGGGGGTTACGTTCTCCTACCACCTTTGGCAGCAAACTCTTCACATCGTTAACAAGAAGGTAAAAACTCGCGGAGGTTTCCGGTGCCGGAGTGCTCTACCCTGGGTCGATGCAGATATCCCGCTTGACACCCGCAGTTTTCACCCCCCGCCCCATGGCGGGACAACCGCCCCCCCTTCCTCCGGCCGAACTCGACCGGTTCCAGCCTCAGCATCCGGCAACTGCCCTTCAAGAGCGGGCCGGGCGGGTGATCGACAAGACCTTCGACCTGGTGGGCATGAGCTTGAGTGTGGCGGGTTGTGCTCTGGTCGGCGGCCTGGCGGGCTGCTTGCTCGGTCCGTTGGGATTCGCCCTGGGCGGGCTCAGCGGTGGCGTGGCGGGAGGTATGGCTTATCGCAAAGGTTACGGCGATTTACTGGGTAAGTCGGCCATGGCGGCTGCCTCGGTGGGTGTCGGCGCGGCATTGGGCTCCTTAGGCGGCCCCACCGGAGCGGCTATCGGAGCCGGACTGGGCGCCACCTACGCCGGTTTAGGACTCTATTTCTCGCGAGAGTAGGTTTCGCTTCTTAGAATGCAGGAACTTGTAGCAGATCGTAACCACCCTCCAATTTGAGCTTAAGGGTCAAGTTGGTGCCCGCGCGAGCTTCCGTCAGTGTGAATGAAATTCCTGGGTCTGAGGAAGGGCTAGTTGCCCATAAACCCGTCGCCATTGCAGTGAGGACAGACGCCACTGCCACCGCAGGCTGGACAGTCGTTCCCCATA
>JALHOV010000249.1 GCA_022842865.1 Vulcanimicrobiota bacterium
TCTTTTCCAACAGTTGGAAATCGTGCCCGAGCAAGCTGTGGCTCGGGGCTTGGCCGGCGAAGAATTCCTGGCCGTGCCTGCGACGGGCCTGCACCTGCCAAGGTCCTTTTGGGCGGTTCCCGACTGCCAGGTGTTGCCGACCAGAGGTGAGTTGGCCGAAGTCTTCGAGCACTCGTTGTCCGGGCTGGTCAGCTGCGATGAGCAAGGGGTTGTCTGCGATGGAAATGCTCGATTCGCGGCGCTGCTCGGAATCGAGCGCGCCGAGTTGCGTGGCCGATCGTTTAGCGACTGGCTGCAGCCCGACCAACGGAGCGAGGATCAGGCCATGTTGGCAGAGCTGATGCAGGGCGAGCGGGAAAGCCTCCCCCGAAACGTGACATTGGTCGGAGCCCAGGCTCCACTGGATGTGAAGATGCGAGCCTATCTCTTGCGGGCAAGCCAATCCACGGTCATTCTGAGGGTCATCGAGCCGCAATCGTGGGGAGCCGCCCATCAGCAGCTGCGACTCCAGGACATAGAACGCCGGCTGCTGCACAGCGAACTCCACGACGGTCTGGCACAAGATCTGGCTACCTTGTGGGTGACTTTGCAGGCCAGCGCCAAAACAGAATCCATTTCGCCAGCTCTCTTCCAGCGCTGCGCCCAATTGATCCAGACCATGAGTCGAGAAATGGCCGCCACGATGAGCCTGTTACGCCAGGGCTGGCTCATGGAAGAAAGCGCGCTGGACGAAGCCGTCGCCTTGCTGCAATCTCGCTACCGTGCTTCCCAAAGCCTGGACATTGACTGGCAAATCGAGGGGGAACTCTCCTCGGTTCAAGGACTGCCCGCTCACTTTGCTTATCGCGTTCTGCAAGAGGGCTTAAGAAACGTCGAGAAGCACGCCCAAACCCGCTTTGCCCGGGTTACGATTCGCCTCGAGCCACCAAGGCTCGTGATGGTCGTCGAGGATCGCGGAAGAGGGACATTAGAACCGGCCGGGGGCTCGGGATTGGCGGGCATCGAGCATCGCTGCCGACTGAGCGGGGGAGAATTTCACTTCACCAGCGCGCCGGGTGAGGGAACTCGCCTGGAGTGTCAGTTGCCCAGCCAGTGGAAGTTGGAAGCGCCCTGAACCTCGGGAGATACCTCAGCGATATTCGCCTGGAGCTTCTCGACTGCGTGGAGCAGGACGATCTGCTCTTCCTCCGCTGGAATCTCTACGGCTTATCGCGGAAGGGCCGGCAGGTGACCTGGCCGGGCTCCGGATTTGTCCGCTTTGAAGGCGACATCATCGCAAGCTCCGAGACCTTCTTCGACACGATGAGCCTGCTCCAGCAACTGGAGCTCATCCCCGCTCGCGTCTGGCAGACGCTCCTCCAGCATCGAGTCGTGCGCGGTGAATGGAACACACCCGGGGAGCGTTGGTTGGCACATCAGGGGCAGGCGTCGACTCCGCGAAGAATTGTGCTGATGCCCGGGGCCGTTTTGCGCCGGGGAGAGATTCACAAAGCACTGGAAGCCCTAGATTGCCTGATGCCGCTGGGAGTGCTGGTGCCTGGGGGCTCGGCCGTTCACGAGCAGGTGCGAACGGATCTCTTCTTTGAGACAGGCAATTTCGGCATGGTGGTGATCGATGCACAGGACCGAATCCTGGAAGCCAACCGGACCTTTCTCAGCCTCCTGGAGGAACGAATCGACCAGATCGTTGGGAATCATTTTAGCGCCTTACTCGACGGGGAGCATAGAGAGGCCGAAAACCTCCGGTTTGCCCGATTCGTGCAGCAAGACGCGCCCGGCTATCCCACCCGCGTGGGGGCCAAGGGTCTGGACCTGGACCTCTGGACCAGCCGCCTGGAACGACCGGGGAGCACGGACCTATTTCTTAAAGTGGTGCGGGAGCCTCTTCGTAGCGAACTGGGTAGACTCTCACAGCAGCACGAAGTTCAGCGAGAGGTGCTGGCCTACGATTTGCACGATGGCCTGGCCCAAGACCTGGTGAGTCTGTGGATCTCTCTGCAGTTCAGGGCGCAGATGGCCCACCGGCAGGGAAAAACCTTCGACAGGCTGGGGCTTGATCAAGTGCAGGAGATGATGCAAGAGCTGCGATCGCTCATGCGGGGACTGCAAAGTCCCTTCAAAGAGGGGGCCAGTCTGACGGAGGCTTTACAAATCTGGGCCTCAGATCGCGGAGTGAAACTCCAGCTCGAAATGGTCGAACTAGAACCGCTGGCCAATTTGCTCTGCTACCAACTCTTGACCGAAGCTTTGGCCAGCCTGATTCCGGCGGACGAATTCAGGATTGCACTGAAGCTTCAGAGAGGGCTGATTTCGCTCCTGGTCCAAGGGAAGCCCCAGGCTTCTCCCTCAAGGGATTCGCTGGAAAAGCTCCGGCGAAGTTGTGAATTGCTGGGTGGGCAACTGGAATGGACCTTTCAGTCCAAGGGGATTTTGAGTCTCCAATTGAGTCTGGCCGAATGGGGGGCGATTGAAAGAAGAACCGACTAATTACCAGGTCCAACGCAGCTTTTTCGACCGAGTCTGGCATCAAGAAGAAGAAAGGGCCATCTATGATCTTTTTGATGGCGAGGCCGGCGGGATTGACCCCATCAAAGGAGTGAATCCTGATACCTATCGGCCCTGGTATCGAGGAATGCTCCGCCATCTGGGAGGGGTGCGTATCGAGATAGTTCATTTCCTGGAACAAGAAGATCGGATGGCGCTCAAATTCATTTTGCGTGGAACCTCTCGCAAGTCTGGTAACCCGGTGATCTGGAAAGGCTCCGGTTTCGGGCGCTACGCCGGCGGGAAAATCGTGAGCGCCAGCAACTATCTCGATCACCTCAGCCTGTTTGCACAACTCGACCTGCTGCCCGAGCAAGCAATGCAGGACGCTTTGGCCGATGAGAGCTTGTTCTGGGAAGTCGAGCAAGCCATTCGTCAGGCCGACGAGCAGAAAAGGCGTCCTGATCCGTGGCTCCTTCGCTGCGGCGCGGCCCCTGCCCAATCCATTTTTTTGATGCCCGGACCCGACCTCAAAGTCCCAGGGCATTGCCGTTTCGAGGCAGCCGTAGAAGAACTGTTGCCCAAGTTGCCACCCGAAGTCCAGCTTAGCCCGGGTCCCGTTTTTGAGATTTTCCTTCCCGAAGAGAGCCAACTGGAAGTCCTCTTGCAGGCTTACTCGTGCGCCATGGTGGTGGTGGACCTGCAGGACCGGATCTTGGAAATGAATCCCACTTTTACCGAGTTTGTCGATGGCGAGCTGGTCAATTGTCTGGGCAAAGCATTTTGCGATTTACTGGAGGCGGACGAAGATATAGAAGAAAATCGACTCTTCGGTCTTCTTTGCTCTGGAAGAATGGAGCGCTATGAGCACGTCACCCGGCTGCGAGGACGAGCTCCCCAGGTTCAACTGCTGGCCACCCGGGTCGACCGATTGGGCGCCGCGCCGCTGGTGGTGCGCTGCCTGCGTTGGTGCAACCGGTCTACGGCAACCGATCTGCTCGCTTTTCAGGCTCGTGAACAAAGCTTGCTGGTGGATCGACTCCAGCAAAAGCTGGCCCACCAACTGGCCAGCCTTTGGGTGCATTTGCAAAGCCAGCCGGCGGCCGAAGCGGCTGAACGCGAAGTCCATGAGCGCTGCCTACATCTGATCGAACGGATGTCCAGAGAACTCAGTGGACGCGTCCCGGAAATCTTTGGAGCCCCCAAGGACTGCCCAGAACTCTCCCTTGCTCTCGAGCAACTGCTGACCGACTATGAGCAGGAGTGCGGACTGCGCGTTACGCTTGAGCTGGAACCACAGCTGGGCTGCCTACGGGGGGTATCAGCCCTTTTTGTCTACCGCATTGTTCAAGAGGGACTGCGCAATGTTGTGCGCCACGCCGGAGTGAAGCGAGCTGAGGTTCGCCTTTCCTTAGCGGGTGAACATATCCAGGGTTTGATCCGGGACGAAGGCTCGGGTTTTACGCCAGGCACCGGCACCGGGAGACTGGGCTTGGTGGGAATGAGGGAGCGATGCCTCCTGTTGCAAGGGGACCTCTCCATCTCGAGCCAGCCGGGTTGCGGAACGAGCATAAGCTTCGCTCTGATGAAGGGCTAATCGCAGGTAACCTGCCCAAAAGTCCGTCAACCATTGACCAGGGGCTAAGGGGTGGTGGCTTCCTAACCACAACAATTGAGGGCCTGTTGTCGATTTTCCTCGAGAGCCTTTCCCGAACTCCACGCGAACGACCGGTCAGCAGGGCGACAACAACGTCAAGGACCATAGATACACACCCGATGAGCAAATGAGTCCTTGCACTTTCATTCTTTTTTCAGCCTGGCTTGGTCTCATGGCAAGCGTGATCACCTCAATTTTTCGCAGTCCGGCTGCCAGGCCGGCGAGCAGCCCATTCAAGCCACCGGCGGCCGTGGGGTCAACGGACCGCTTTCAGCCGGGCAACCCGAAGCCTACCAGCATCCTCCCCACCGAGAAACCGTCGGAGCCGAGCCCGCCCGGCCCATCCAGTCTGGGCGTCACCTCCTCTACCAGCGCCGCTTTGGCCGCCCTCGGCCTACCATCGGCTGCGCTATACACGGCCGTCTACAATCTGCTCTCCGATGGGCCCACCGGCGCGAAGCAGTTAGAGCAACTCTTAGAACAAGGCAAACTGAATGCCGGCACCTTGGAGAACCTGAATCTCCTCACCCGAGAGCCGCGTGCCGAAGGCCTGGACGGGGCGTTGCTGACCCGCGAGACGGTGGCCATTCTCAGCGCTCCCGACCAGAACGTCTGGCAGGCCAAGCGATTTACCTGCGGAGCCACCAATTTGGAACGTCAGTGGGCCGAAAACCCGGAGAGTTTCACGGCCCTGGTGGCCGGCCTGAGCAGCCCCGAAGGCAAGAGCCAGTTGCCCGGTGGATTCACTTTGGAGCGCGCCCCGGGCAGCCTGCCGGACGACCACAGCGGGCGCACCCACACCGACCGCCTGATTCAATCCTCCATTATGGCCACGGCCGGGGCTGGGCGCGGCGCTTATGACGTGGCCACCGATCGATTCAGCCAGGACCAGGACGGCGGATTAAAGATTGCCGAGATCGCCGGTATGACCGCTCTCTTCCAAAATCAGCCGCAGGTGGTGGTCGCCTATGATAGCAAGTCGGCCAAAGCCACCCAGGAGCTGCTCGGCAAGCTGCAGCCCGGAGAAAGCTTTCAGACGGCCATGACCAACTGGGAGGGCAGGGACCATATGCTGCTGCTGCAGGGAACGGAAGACGGGGCGGTCCGCTATTTCGATCCGGCCGGACCCTCCGAACACAAGCTGCTGCTTGGCGATTTTTTGTGGAAGACTCAATATCTGGTCCTACCGGAGGCGCTGGCCAACCGGGTCACCTTCCAGCCCGAAAGCGTTCACAGTCTGGCCCAGCCAAAATGACCAGCGCCGCCTTTTCAGAGATTTTTGGGCCGAACAATGCATGCTGGTATCAGACCAAAACAGGAGGCACCCAATCTTATGGCTTCGTATGACGTCGCTATCGCTCGCACCGGAGGATTCACTTCCCTGGCCGAAGCCAAAGCTCATCGCTCGGTGGTGGGCAAACTCAGCCAACAGGTGGAACTGGCCAAGTCCGTCGCCAATGACTGCCGCGAGGTAGACCAGGTAGATGTCGGCAAAACCGGCACCGAACTCTATAAGGACCTGGCCGCCGGCAAAGGTCACGTGATCGTGCTCAGCCAGCCGGAAGGTTCGCCGCTGCTCGGCGCCGAGCTGACCTATAACCCGGCCGACGGTGCCACTCGCAGCCTGGTCGTCGATATGGGTGAAAGCAAGCTAACCCAGCAAGGCTCCACCTTCAAGCTAGAGGAAAAGGGCGTCACCACCTACTTCCGCCAGGATGAGCAGCGCGGCGTCTTCACCATCATGGACGGAGAAGCGGACGTGCCCCGCATCTTTGGCGACGCCGATCCGGCCAAGCTGACGGCTGGAACCATCCAGCTCAATCAGCCGATTCTGATGTTCTAGAAATCCGGGGGTCCCTGGCGGAAGCGCGCCAGTCCCCTGAACCCGGTATGAACCGTCCCGACCCGAAAGAAACCATAGAAAATCTGCGCCGCCTGCGGTTTCCGGAGGCGGCCGCTGTTTTTCTGGCAGGCTCCGTGATGCGCGGTCAGGGAACGGAGCACTCTGACCTGGACGTGGTGGTGGTGCACCGCAGTCTGCCTTGCGCTCAACGCGAGTCGCTGATCCATTGGGATTGGCCGGTCGAGTTGTTCGTCCACGATCCCGAGACGCTGGCCTATTTTTTTGAGAGCGATCGCCAGCGGGGAGTGCCTTCCTTGCCGTCCATGGTCGCCGAAGGCCTGGAGTTACCCGAGCCCACGGACTTGTCACGTCACTGGAAAGAGCGGGCCCGTCAACTGCTTCAACAAGGCCCGCCGCCCTGGCAGAGGCAACAATTGGAAGCGGCCCGCTACGCCATCACCGACGTCTGCGACGACCTGCGCTCGCCGCGCGGACCCGAGCAGTGCATGGCTTCGGCCTGTCGCCTTTACGAAATGCTGGCCAATTTCGCGCTGCGCGCGCACGGCCGCTGGTCGGCCACCGGCAAGAGCCTGCCCGATCAACTGGAAAGGCTAGAACCCGGCCTGGCCGCTCTCTACACAGCCGCTTTTGAGCAAATCGTTCGCCACCAGAATCCCACAGCTCTCCTGGACCTGGCGGACCGCCTGCTGGAGCCTTTCGGGGGACGTCTATTCTGCGAGCCTCCGCGGCCGGCGCCGGCGAACTGGCGTTTACCCGCGTCCCCTCAGTTGCGAACCGATCGCCTGCTCCTGCGTATGGGAGAGGAAGGCGACATCCCGGCTATTCTTCAATACCTTCGCGCCAATCAGGCCCGGCTGGCTCCGCTGGAGCCAGAGCGCCCGCTGGACTTTTATACTGCAGGCTACTGGCAAGAGGCGCTGGCCAAAGCCAACACCGAGTTCGCTCAGGGAACGGCCTTGCGCCTGTGGATCTACCCTCGTCAGAATCAGAAAGTCATCGGCATCATCCATTTTTCCCAAATTTTCCGCGGCCCGTTTCAGGCCTGTTACCTGGGATATTCTCTGGACCAAGAGTGGGAGGGCAAAGGAGTTATGTTCGAGTCGCTGCAATGTGCTTTAAACTTTGTCTTTCGCTCCTTGGGCCTGCACCGCGTGATGGCCAACTACGTCACCGACAATGAACGCAGCGCACGGTTGCTGGAGCGCCTGGGCTTTCGCGTCGAGGGCCTGGCCCCCCAGTATCTGCAGATTGGCGGACAATGGCGCGACCACGTTCTGACCGCCCTCACCAACCCTCTATGAACTGGATCCGTAGACGCTCTCTGGCCACTCGCATCTTTCACACGCTGCTGCTCTCGCTGTTGGTGGGTCTGTTCACTTTCTACTGCCCCACCCCGTGGGCTCTGGAGGCCCCAGGCCCGTTTTACCCGACTCGCGCCCTGGTTCACCTGGGCGGAGTGAAGACCTATGAATCCAAGGGCAAATTTATTCTCCTGACGGTGGTCTCGGAGCCGGCCAGCCTGCTCTATTGTCTCTACTCCTTTTTCGACCCGGCCGCCCGATTGGTTCCGCGCTCCCAGCCTGAGCCCCAGGCACAGTCGGGAGACGCCTGGCAGATGCACATGAGTCAATCCGTCTCCACCAATATCGCCCTGGCTTACGTCATGGACCAGCAGCCGGAGATCGTGAAGGGACTCCGAGTGCTGCAAATCATGGCGGGTAGTCCCAATGCAGGGAGCCTGGAGCCCGGGGACCGGATGGAAAACCTGGACGGTCGCGCGCTCCATCACGTCTACGACCTGGGCGAAATCTTGAGCAAGCACAAAGCCGGCGATTCCCTGACAGCCAACCTGCAGCGTGGCGACAAGCAACTAACCGTCTCCTTGAAGGTCTGGCAAAATGGAGACCGCAAAAAGATCGGCGCCCATTTCGCACCGGCCCTGGGAAGCGAGGAGCGTCCTTTTAGCGTTCAAATCGACTCGGAAAAGGTCGGAGGAGCCTCGGGCGGGCTGGTTTTCTGTCTGGAAATTATCGACCGGCTGACCCCGGGCGACCTGACCAAGGGTCGGGTGGTGGCCGCCACCGGCACCCTGAATTTACGGGGCAACATCGGCCCTATTCAGGGAATCCGCTACAAACTGGTGGGCGCCCAGCGCGCCGGAGCCGAGCTCTTTCTCTGTCCAAAGGCCAATCTGATCGAGCTCCAGGGCGTCGACAGCCCGATTCCGATCGTGGGCGTGAGCAACCTGGAAGAGGCCATCGCCGCCCTGCAGAAGTGAAATGATTTTGCGGCCAGAAGAGGAATGCCGGAACATCGCCTGCTGAGAGAGAGAAGAGTTGCCCAAAGTCATCTGCCTGAGCTACCACTATCCCCCTTTTGGCGGCGTGGCGGTGCAACGAATCCTGCGCTTCACCCGCTATCTGAGCGAACACGGCTTCGAGTGCCATGTGATCTGCGCCCAACCGGCCCGGGCCGCCAGCGTCCCACTCGATCCCGAACTGGTGGAAGAGGTGCCCCCTCAGGTCAAAGTCCATCGGCTGCGCACTTTTGAACCGGAGTGTTTCCTGAATCACTGGTCCCACCCGTGGGATAAAGTGCGCCGAAACTTCTTCAAAATCTTCGCAGCCATGCTGATCCCCGACGACCAGGCCATGTGGATCGACCAGGGAGCTGGCGCGGCCATTCGGCTGGCCCGACAGATTCAGGCCGATGTCTTGCTGGCGACCGGCCCGCCTTTCTCCACCTTGCTGGCCGGCCAACGTGCTGCCGAATCCACCGGACTGCCTCTGGTGGTCGATTATCGTGATGACTGGACGCTGCTCCGGCGAAACTTGAAGATGCTGAGCCGAGCCCGCCAGAACCGAGAGGAGGAGCTAGAGCAACGCGTGCTGCGGACGGCTGCCGCGGTCATCACGGTCACGCCTCCACTGGCCCAGGAGATGAAAGCCCGCTCGCCTCATCCCGAGCGCGTACATCTGCTCCCCAACGGTTTCGACCCCGAACATTTTTCCGGCCTCCTGGGCGACTCGCAAGGAGACGGGGTGGTCTTCTCGGCCGGCAGCCTTTACGCCAAACGTGAGCCAGCCGGGTTCTTCCGCGCTTGGGACCGTTTCCGCCAGCAGGGTGGGGCTTTCCGCTTCGAGCTGGCTGGTCCGGTGACGGATGACTGCCGACACTATTTTCCCTCCGACCGCGCCGACTGCCGCTGGCTGGGCTTTTTACCCCACCGCGAAGTTCGGCGACGCCTGGCCGGAGCCAGCTTGAATCTGGCCTGGCTGGACCCCTACCTGTCGCTCCAGTCCTACACCGGGAAACTGCTGGAGTATCTCGGGGCGGGACGGCCGGTCCTGATGCTGGGAGCACCGCAAAGCGCGGCGGCGGAATTGCTGCAGAAATCAGGATTGGGCTTTACGGTTCCCGTCGACGATGAGGACGGCATCGTGGCCGCGTTAGAAAAAATCGCCCGGGGCGACTGGCAGTCACACCCAGACAAATCCGTTATCGCGCCCTACAATGCGCGTCGACAGGTGGCCGAACTGGCCGCCATTCTCAATGGAGCAATTTCTTTAAGTCCAGGACCTGGTCCACGGCCATCACCTCAACGCGGGCCAACTTCTTCTCCTCCACCTGCTTCTTAAAGTCCTGAGGATCTTCGCTGAGCGGCGGCCAGGTGCCGTAGTGAATGGGAATGACCACTTCCGGGCGGATAAACTCCACGGCCTTGACGGCTTCATAGATATCCATCGTGAAATGGCCACCCATGGGCAGAACCGCGATGGTCGGCTTGTAGAGCTCGGCAATCAGCTTCATATCCGAGAAAACACAGGTGTCTCCGGCGTGATACACCACATGCTCGCCGAAATTCAGAATCACCCCTGCCGGCATGCCCATGTATTGGCCACCGTAGGATGAGCTGTGAAAAGCCGGCACCAATTTGGACCAGCCCCAGGCGTGCTTGACGCGACCGCCCAGACCGCAGGGAATGACCGTGCCGCCCAGCTTCTCCAACTGATTGGCCAGCTCAAAGCAAGCCACGATGGGCGCCTGATGGTGCTTGGAAAGCTCGACCGCGTTGCCCACGTGGTCCTCATGGCCATGAGTACAGACGATGGTGGAGGGCTTCAGCTCGGGGGGAACCTTGCCGTAAAGGGGGTTGTCGGTCAAAAACGGATCCACGATGACGGTATGGGCGTCGGTATGGAAAGAGATGGCCGAGTGGCCGTAATAACGAATCTTCATAAGGTCCTCCTGGCTAGTGCACTTGCGATGACGGCGACGCCTTCGCGCCGCCCCACGAATCCCATTTTCTCCATGGTAGTAGCCTTCAGTGCCACGTTTTCTAACGCCAGCTCGAACACTTCGGCAAGATTGGCCCGCATTTGCTCGCGATGCGGCCCCACTTTGGGCACTTCGGCCAGCACCATCACGTCCATGTTGACCAGTTCATAACCCCGCTGCTTCAGCTCGCGCGTGACCACGCGGGCCAGTTGCAGGCTGTCGGCCCCACGGAACTCCTCTGAGGTATTGGGAAAGAAGTGTCCGATGTCGGGCAATCCGGCCGCTCCCAGAGCCGCATCCATGGCGGCATGAACCACCACGTCGGCGTCGGAGTGCCCCGAGAGACCGTGGCTGTGAGGGATGTCGACTCCCCCCAGAATGCACTTTCGTCCCTCTTCGAACTCGTGAACATCAAAGCCCAGACCGGTGCGGAACTGGGTTTCCTTGCGGATCAGCTGGCGAATGTCGTCTTCGGTCATGGCTAGATTTTGTCGACGTCGTGATGGCGGCTCTCGGCGATGCCGGCCCCGGTGATGCGGGCGAATTCGGCATTCTCTTGCAGCTCTTTGAGGGTGCGAGCGCCGCTGTAGGTCATGCCGGAACGCAAGCCGCCTACCAGCAGATGAAGAATGTCCTTGACCGGGCCGCGATGCGGAACCACCGCCTCGACGCCCTCGGGAACCACTTTTTCCCATTCATCGTCGGCTACCACCGTGCCGTCCACCTCTTTGCGGCCTACGTTAGCCGTGAGGGAAGCCATGCCGCGCACCACTTTGAAGCGGCGTCCGTCGCGCACCACCGAGGCGCCCGGAGACTCGTTGGTGCCGGCCAGCGAACTGCCCAGCATCGCGCAATGAGCGCCGGCCGCGATGGCCTTGGTCAGGTCACCTGAGGTGCGCGTGCCGCCGTCGCTGATGATGGTGACGCCGAGTTTGGCGGCGGCCGGAGCACACTCCATCAGGGCGCTCAACTGAGGATAGCCGGAGCCGGCTACCAGTCGGGTGGTGCAAATGCTGCCTGAACCTA
>JALHOV010000250.1 GCA_022842865.1 Vulcanimicrobiota bacterium
CGGCACCACCTCCATGCGGTAAGCCTTGCCCAGCCGGACAGACCTGTCCAGAGAATCCTCCAGGTCCCGCAGGCGGTCGGCACCACTGACCAGGGTGGGGGGAAGAACCACCACAGCCGTAATCCTGGCGAGTCCCAGCATACGAGCCACGTCGATGGCCAGCTCGACCTCGCCGCCCCGTCCCGGACCGACGGCCACCACGATGCTCTGGTAAGGGAAGGTGCCCCGTGCCAGCAAAATCGGAACTCGCAAAGACTCCACTTGCTGCAGGAAGGCGCTACGAGTCACTCCCAGACTGTCCAGCCAGTGCTTTGGTGGCGGAAGCAGCGTAATGCAGCCAGCCTGCTCATACGAGTCGGTGGTTCCCAACGCTTTAGTATGATCGGCCAGATATTGTGCCTCGGCTTCTACCTTAGGATGACCGATGACAATTTTATTGCCAAACTGCAGCGGAAACTCCGATTCGCCGGCCCGAAAAAAGTCTGCAATGGAGGGCAGAATGGCGGGGTCCCCCACCAGCAAAACTCGGTCTCCTTCTTCCACACAGGTGGCCCCATGCGGGACCACCAGAACTCCTTTGCGGTAGATGGCGGCCACCAACCATGCCTGCGGGCTCAGGTCAACCATGGACTTGCCAATGACCGGGGAGTTGGGTAGAACCGTCACTTCCAAAATTTCTCCCTGGCCCAGACCCACATCGGAAGTGGTGCGTTTACCGCGCTCCAGCCGCGACTGCAAGTGGGAGGCCACCGAGTCGGGCCGACTCATCGTCAAAACGCCCAGTTCCTCGAAGGCCATGAGCTGATCGCTTTGGCGTGCAGTAGAGAGCACCTGGGGAACTTGATAGATGCGGCAGGCCAGCCGGCAAAACTCGAGGTTCACCTCGTCTCGGCCCGTGAGAGCAATGGCCGCGGTGGCTCCCTCCATCCCGGCCTGTTTCAGCACCAGGGAGCTGGTCGCGTCCCCCTGTACGAAGCTTACCCCGGGAAGCAGCGCTTCCTTGCTGCCCTCGACGTCCACCATCACCACCTCCCAAAGCGCTTGCAGGCGTGCGCTCAGGGCGCGTCCGCTTTGACCGGCTCCGGCAATGATCACTCTGGGTTTGGCAGCCATAGGTTGGCCATTTTACAAGCAAACCAACAGATCCTGGGGCTCAGAGTGCTAACGCTTCGCTAACAGAGCGTTTACGTTCGCCAAACTCTGCCCGGATAAACTGGAGCTATTCTTGGAGAATGATTGGGAGCCCGACCGACATGCAATGCCGGCGTTTTCAAGCTTCGTCCGCAACTCTTCGCGATTTTCGAGACATCTACAAGAACCAACACGCTCTCCATCAAGGGCCTTCAAGCGGACCGGTAGAGCCGTCGGAGCGACATTTTTGGATCGGTGAGGTTCATCCCGAGCAGGGTCCAGGGTTGACTCTGCGGCGCCACCACAGCCCGAGCTTCGGGGCGCATTCTGGCGCAGAGTTGCGATTTGCTCGTGAGGCTCTCGGCCTTTCGGTCGAGCAGCTCGGCCAGTTGGTCGGCCTTCCTGTCAGTAAGCTTAGAGCCTGGGAGCGGGGGGAAATTCGGAGTGTGGCCAGTCTGCGTAAGTTGGCTCGAGTGGTCGGAAAACTCCACGAAACCAGGGTCCTGGCTTTTGCCCGGGCCAGGAGCCAGCCTGCGGGCAGCGCTATGAACTCGCCGGCAGTGAGAGTAGACGCTTCAAGCGCGCCATCTCTCGAGAGCCGGGATAGTCGCCTGGATACAGAGAATCGTAGCGAAAAAGACTTTCCCCGCGAGCGCTGGTCAGCACCACGCCCCCGTTTTGAAACGGGTCCCCCTGAAGAGCTCCCTGCCGATGCCCTCGAAGGAAAGCAACTACCAGGCGGCACAAGACCATAGGATTCAAGATTCGCCACCAATTTCGGCGGAAACCAAGTTCGCGAAACGAATGGCCATCCGGATCGCAGAGCGTAACAGCCTCAGTGTTGGACAGATGTTCCTCCCGAAAGGCTCGAGTTTGGTCGGGTGTTCCCTGTCCAACAAAAACAAGCTGGGTTCCTGGTAGACGTTTTAACGACCCGAACCGGGCCGCTTCCTCGCGGCAAAATATTCAGCCAAAATGGCGCAGCCATACAAAAAGGGCCGGGTGGTACCGACCTGCTGTTTGCCGCTGGGCAAACTCGTCCAGCATCGTGAGTTCTTGCATCCGTCTACAGTCCCTTACACCTTGAGGCTGGAAAGGCCCCCATCGATAGCAAAGATTTGTCCGGTCACCCAGCTGGATGCCGGTGAGAGCAGCCATTTGGCCAGTTCGGCAACTTCCTCGGGTTCCCCGATGCGTCCCAACGGATGCATTGCGGCGCTCGCTTCGAGGGCCGCGGGCCGGCTGACAATGCGAGCCGACAGGGAGGTCCTAACCAAACCAGGAGCAATGGCATTGAAGCGCAACCCGCGCTTGCAGTAGCTGGCGGCTGCGGAACGAACCAGGGCTTCCACGGCTCCCTTGCAGGCTGCCACTGCCTCGTGATTGGCCAGGCCAATCCGGGCAGCCGCGCTCGAGAACAAAATGACCGACCCGGCGTTGAGTTTCTTGCCAGCAGCCCGGACCACGGAGAAGGCTGATTTCAGGTTCTGTTCCCACAAGTGCAGCAGTTCGTCCTCGCTGGTCAGGTGGGCCGGCTTGAGCAGGATACCGCCGGCGCAGCAAATGCAACCGACCGTCTCGGGATAGCGACCAACCAATTCCTCGACATCAGCAAAGTTGCGCGTGTCACAGACTTGCCACTCGCAGTCAATTTCGCGAGCCCAGGCTGCCAGTTCTTCCTCGCCACGGGCGGTAATTAGAACCCGGTGCCCTTGAGCTCTGAGCTTGGCCGCCAGGGCGGCGCCAATCCCACGAGAACCACCAAAGATTAAATACATATTCCTCCGTTGACAAGCAACAATTTCGAACCTACTTTAGCCAGTCTAGCGCCTCGGCTAACGGCGAGAGGCTGGGATTTTTCAGCCCCAGCCCCTCGGTCAGCTACGACGACTTGCCGTCCCGAGTGCTGACGACCAGAGTCCCGTTCAGTCTCCAGCGGGCCTGGGCCGATTCGGCCTGGGTGCTCGAGGGCACCCACACTTCGAGATGGTCGAATCGATAGGTAATCTCCGCACCGCGCCCGGTGAGCTTGTCGTACAGCCCGATGGCGAGGTCGGGCCAGGTGTGTGTTTCGCTCATAGCATCTCTCCTCTAATGGCTCGCGAATTAGCGAGGCAACAACACTTTGTCGACTACGTGGATGACACCGTTGCTCTGATAGACATCATAGGTTGTGACGTGTGCCTGGTTGCCTTTTTCATCAGTCACAACAATGTTGTGGGGGCCATTCATGGTGGCGGTCAGAGAACCGCCCGCCACCGTCTTGACCACTGCCTTGCCGCCACCGGCCGCAATGGCGGATGAGATGGCACCAAAATCGAGCTTGCCTGCCACCACGTGATAGGTGAGGATTTTCGTCAAGGCGGCTTTGTTTTCGGGCATCAGTAAGGTCTCGACCGTGCCTGCCGGAAGCGCTGCAAAAGCCTGATTGGTCGGGGCAAAAACCGTAAAGGGGCCGGGTCCTTTCAGGGTATCCACCAGGCCGGCAGCCTTGACTGCGGCGACCAGAGTGGTGTGGTCGGCGGACTTCACTGCGTTGTCAACAATGTCTTTGGAGGGGGCCATTTGCTGCCCGCCAACCACCACCGCGCTTGCCCCTTCGGCCGCAGCCGGTAAGGACAGGAACAGGGTGGCGAGGATTGCCGGGGCAATCCATTTCTTTGCATTCAAGGTCATAGGTTGATAGCTCCTCTTGTTTTTGTATCTGTTTTGTATCGTATTTGTCCAAGAATGTCAAGCCAAAGGACAAAAGTAGACACAAAATCAGTACAAAAAGACAGAAGAGTACCGGCGCCTCCCAAGGACAATGCCTTATACTAAAAGGAAGAAAGAAAGAGGGTGAGTCGCGTGTCTCAAACCAAAGTGTGCTCTTGGACGCGGCTGCCGTGGCCGCCAGCGGGACCATCCTTTCGCGTCAGCACCTGATTGCCGAATCCGGAGATGCCAGCCTTCATCTTCAATATCTGGCCCAGGCCCTGGCTCTCTCGCAACCCCTCTTGTTTACGGACCACGTACGATGGGCTCGAGACAAGGCGGAGGCTCGCCAAATCCCGAGCATGGAACTGCATGCCAGATTAGAGCGCTTGGGCGAAGCCTTAAAAACCAGCTTGCCTGCCGGCGAAGCAGCTACGGCCAGGAGCTATCTCCAGGAAGGGCTGGCTCTGCTCGAATCGAGCGCAAGCATGCCCGCTTCCTTTGTGGACCAGGAGCAACCGCTTGGACTTCTGCTCCAGGACTATCTCAAGGCCATGTTGGCCGGTGATCGCCAGGGTGCCAGCACCATGATCCTGGATGCGGTTGCGCGTGGGGTTTCGGTCAAAGAGATCTATCTAAAGGTCTTCCAGCCTTGTCAATGGGAGATCGGACGTCTGTGGCAGATGAACCAGATCAGCATGGCTCAGGAGCACTATTGCACGGCCGCTACCCAGCTCATCATGTCCCAACTTTACCCGCATATGTTTGGCGTAGAGCGGGTTGGCAAGACCCTGGTCGCCACCAGCATCGCTGGCGATCTTCACGAAATCGGCGTGCGGATGGTGGTGGACATTTTTGAACTGAATGGCTGGGATACTTATTATCTGGGATCCAATACTCCGGCGGCCTCGATAATCGAGTCGATCTGTCAGGAAGGCGCGAATGTTTTAGCGATCTCAGTCACATTGACGCTTTACCTGGGAGCCGTTCAAGACTTAATCCAACGGGTGCGCGCCGATCCCAGGTGTGCTGCTGTAAAGATTGTGGTGGGCGGTTATCCTTTCAACCTGGTCCCCAACCTGTGGCAGCAGATAGGAGCCGATGGTTGCGCCCAGGATGCGGCCCAAGCGGTCGAGCTCGGCAATCGTCTTCTGACCCAATGAGTAGGTTAGAAAGCGGAATCGTCGTTTTGTGCGATGGCCAGGGTCGCATCGAGAAAGTCCTGTATGACGGGCTGGGGGTGGGCACCCAGCTGCAAACGGGACTGGATTTTGTGGCCGCTCTACTGGGTCCTCCCGAATCTGTAGACCCATTGGAACTCGAATCCGGGCGCCTCTTTTTGGAGCAGTTACGCTCCAACGGTTACGCCTGCGCCTGGAAGACTCATGTAGTCATCGATGGGGTCCGAACCTGCTTGAGTATCAGCGGAGGGGGCAGCCCCGAGTCCCTGCTGCTGGTGGGGCAGCAGGCGCTTGCAGTGCCGACCCACCTTTTGGACGAACTCATGCGCGTCAACAATGAGACCGTCAACGCGCTGCGCACCAGCGTGAAGAAGGCATCTCTATCCGATGCAGCCCAAACAGCCCGGGATCATCGGCTGCTGGCCGAAGTCAGTCGAGCAAACAACGAGGTCCTCACCGCCCAGCGCGAATCGGCCAAACGCAATGCCGTCCTGAAGCGCACCAACGCGGAGCTCGAACAAGCTCGGGCCTCCCTGGAAGCAGTCAATCAACAACTGCAGATGGCCAAAGAGGTTGCCGAAGAAAATCAGCTCCTGGCCGAAAAGGCCAACCAGGCCAAGAGCACTTTTCTGGCCAACATGAGCCACGAAATTCGCACTCCCATGAATGGAGTCATCGGGATGACCGGCCTTCTGCTAGATACTCCCCTCAGCCAGGAGCAGCGCGAATACGCCGAAACCATTCGCAGCTCCGGCGAGGCCTTGCTAACCTTACTCCACGATATTCTCGATTTTTCCAAACTGGAAGCGGATAAAGTCGAACTGGAGAGCCTCGATTTCAACCTGCGCGTCGTCGTAGAAGAGGTAATGGATTTGATCGCCACCATAGCCCACAAGAAGCAGCTTGAGCTGGCCGTGTTGCTACAGTCGGACATTCCCAATCGAGTGAAGGGAGATCCGGGACGATTTCGCCAAATTTTATTGAACCTGATCAGCAACGCGGTCAAGTTTACTGAGCGAGGCGAGGTGCTGGTCCGAGCTCACCTGCTCGTCCCGCGGGACGGAGCCGACCAGGACCTTACGGTTCAATTTGAAGTAAGCGACACCGGCCCCGGAATTTCGCCGGAGGCTTGTGCCCGACTTTTCCAGGCGTTTATCCAGGCTGATTCCTCGACGACCCGCAAATACGGGGGAACGGGACTGGGTTTGGCCATCTGTAAGCGACTTGTCGAAGCGATGGGCGGACGAATCTGGGTGGAATCCGAAGAGGGAGTCGGGTCGAGATTTTGTTTCACGCTACCTCTTTTGGCGGCGGCACCAGGGGGGGCGCCGCCGAGCAGTGACATTTCGGGATTGCAAGTGCTGGTGGTGGATGACAACATCACCAGTCGTCAAATCTTTCGTGAGCAGCTCCGTTCCTTGGGCTGCGATTCGCTGGAAGCCGAGAGTTCCGACCAGGTCGAAGAGATGCTTACTCGTCACGCCCAACAGGGTCAGCCCGTGAAGGTAGCTCTGATCAGCATTTCTTTACCGGGCCCGGAAAGCGCAGAACTGGCCAGACGCATCAAGCAAAATCCAGTGATCGCGGGCACCGCGCTGATTCTGGTCACGACCATTCCAGGCCGTTCCGAGGCGGTCAGGCTCCAGCAAGCCGGGTTTTCCGCCTATCTAGTCAAGCCGGTGCGGCAAACGACCTTGCGCGAGACCATTGCCGCAGTGGCTGGGCCGGACGGGCCAGAGCAAAGCGACAAACCGCTGGTTACGGTTGAATCGCTGATGGCTCAGAAAGCGCCCTCGCGATTGCGAGTGTTGGTGGCCGACGATAACCAGGTCAATCTGCGCGTGGCGGGCCGCATTTTGGAAAAGGCCGGAATTTCTGTTGACGTTGCGGGGAACGGCCTGGAGGTTCTAGAGGCGCTGGAAAAGGAGCCCTATGACATGATCTTGATGGACTGTCAGATGCCTATTATGGATGGATATGAAGCCACCCGAGCCATTCGCGCGCTAAAAGGGCCGCGTGCGCAAACCCTGATTATCGCCGCCACGGCCGGGGTCACGGCGGAAGAGCAACGGCGTTGCGAGACCTGCGGGATGGATGCGTTTTTGGCCAAACCTATCCAGGCCACGAAACTCCTGGCCTTGCTCGAGGAGAAATTGGCACTCAAAGCACCGGCCAGGTGACCCAGATGCCGCACAGTACTGCGCAGCAGAGTACTGGGTGCGCACCGCTTGTGTTTGATTTCGGGTATTATAGGGAGCTTATGTCAGTTTAAGGAGTTTTTGTGGTTGTCTACCCGCCACTGCACATTTTGTTGGTCGACGACCACGAACCAACTCTGGCCAGATTGTATAAGGCTCTCACAGAGTGGGGGCACACCGTGGTAGCGCGGTCGAGCCCATTGGAGGCGGTTGATTTTTTGGTCACCACTCCCAGCATTCAGTTGGTCATCACCGACTGGGTCATGCCCGACCTCGATGGACTGGAATTTTGCCGTTTGGCTCGCGCCCTGGTCCGCCATCGCTACCTTCATATCCTGGTGCAGACCACGCGCGAAAACCGGGAGAACCTGGTTCAGGCCTTGGAAGCGGGTGCCGACACCTTTGTGCCCAAGGGTCAGGACCTGAGTGAATTGCAGGCGCAAGTGCGCATTGTGCAACGCACCGCCGACCTGGAGCGTCAACTGGCTCTTCGTCTTGAGGAGTCTCGGCGCCTCAATGAACTGCTGGCGGGCCGCAATGAACAACTGCTGGTCACGCAGGCGCAAGCGGAACAAGCGAACCTGGCCAAGGGCGACTTTTTGGCCAATATGAGCCATGAAATCCGCACCCCTATGAACGGAGTGCTGGGCATGGTTCACATGCTGCAAGGCACCGAGCTCAACCCGCGCCAGCGCGAATACGCCTCTTTAATCGCGGTGAGCGCCGAGAACCTGATAGCCATCCTCAATGATATCCTGGATTTCTCCAAAATCGAGGCCGGCAAGTTGGAGCTTGAATCCAGCCAGTTCAGCCTGGACCAACTCGCCTCCCACGCGGTGGCCATCTTCTCGGGTCAGGCAAAGAGCACGGGCCTGGAGCTCAGCTACGAGATCGGTCCCGACGTTCCCGACCTGGTCGTTGGGGACTCGACTCGACTGAGTCAGGTGTTGATCAACTTGTTAAGCAATTCGCTGAAATTCACCAGCCGCGGTTGGGTGCGTTTGTCGGTGCGCCGAATCCAGTCCAAAGACAGCCAGGTCGCCCTGCGCTTCGAAGTGGAGGACTCGGGTATTGGCATCGCCGAGGACAAGCAGAAGCTGATTTTCGGCGCCTTCGAGCAGGCCGACGTTTCGGTGACCCGCCGATTTGGGGGCACTGGTTTGGGTCTGTCCATTTGCTCGAGACTGGTTGAGTTGATGGGCGGCAACATTGACCTGCGCAGCCAACCAGGTCAAGGCACCGCTTTTGGCTTCGAGCTCGGCTTTCAGCCCGGCCAAAATGACCACAAGCTATATTTACCGACACGCCGGCCCGGCAGCCTGAACGGCCCCCCACCGCCTTTGGACGTTGTCAACAGGCTGCGCATCCTGGTGGCGGAGGATAACCTGATCAGTCAAACGGTCATGCGGCTCATGTTGGGCGAACAGGGTCACGAGGTCGAACTGGTCAGCAATGGCAGAGAGGCGTTTGAACTCCTGCAGCAAGGCCCCTTCGACCTGGTTCTCATGGATGTGCAGATGCCTGAAATGAATGGCCTGGAGGCGACCGAGCGTATCCGGGAGCGCGAGCGCCAGTTGGGACTGGCGCGCATTCCTATCGTAGCTCTGACCGCCAGAGCCCAAGAAGCCGACCGGGACATCTGCCTGCAAGCCGGCATGGACGGTTACCTGAGCAAGCCCATCCACGTGAAAGAACTCTCCGCCCTGCTGAGCAATCTTTCCTGAACTGCTTTCCACAAAAAGAAAGAGGGCCGGCTTGCGCCGGTCCTCTCCTGGTAGTCGCCTCTCTAGTTCTTAAGGGGCGGGTATGTTGATGATGGTGTTGACCATCGTGACGGATGCGTCCAGTCCAATCGCTCTCCCATTGAGTCTGGAGAGAATCAGGCTGCCGGCCGTGGAGATGGTTACGCCAGCACGAGCGATGATGGTACCAACCATCGTCCCTCCCCCACCGGCGTTGATGGTGGCAGCAGTGCCTACTTGCCAGTAGACGTTCTTAGCCTGAGCGCCATTGGCCAGAATCACGCTCCGAGGGAAGGCCGCGCCGGGTCCTCCGACGGTCAAGGTCGTAGCCATTTGGAAAACCCAGACCGCGTCAGGGTCGTTCTGGGCATCCAGGGTCAGGTCGGAACCGGTAATCATGTAACTACCGGACGCCGATTGATAGATACCGGGCCGCAGGGTAAGACCGCCCAGCTCACTGGTTCCCAGGTTGATCCCACCAGGCATTGCGGCGGGACTGAGGTTGTTGAAGGCATTGAGAGCATCCACGGCTCCCTGGGCAGCGGCCGTCGATCCGGGAGGGGCTGTGGCCGTGAAGACGGTTCCGGTCACGTTACCCGCGTTAAGGGGAGTGACCGTGTACTGGTTGTTGCCCGAGTCGTAGAAGCCGGTGATCACGGTGGAAGCCCCGCTCGTTCCGATGTCGCCGTTGACCACCGTCAGGATGCCCTGATTGGTGATTCCCGCGCCTCCGCCAAAGCTGCCAAAGGGAGCAATGGCGGCCAGTGCAACCGGTTGAGGCACGAGACGTTGACCCGTGGTGAAGCTCCAGCTAAAGTTGCTGGCCAGTGGATTGCCGGCCAGGTCCTTAGCAGAAGTGTTGATAGTAGCCGTATAAAGGGTGTTGGGCGTCAGGTTGGCCGTCGGCTTAAGTCGGGCCACACGAGTGCCCACATCGTAGCTGACGGTAGCCGGGGCGCCGGCCACGGTAAAGGTCTGATTGGTAATGGTGGTCGGGTCCATTGCTTCGCTGAAGGTGGCCCGCAAGGTCGGATTGATCGCAACGTCGGTGGCGCCGGCCAAGGGATTGGTGGCGGTCACGGTGGGAGCGATGGTGTCGGCAGCGGCGCCGGTCGCGAAGGTCCAGGTGTGGTTGGCCGCCAGTGAGTTGCCGGCCAGGTCCTTAGCGGCGGTCGTTACGGTGCCGGTAAAGGTTGTGCTGTCAGGCAGGTTCGCGTTCGGAGTAAAGGTCGCCGTCAGACCGGCGTAGGTCACGGTGCCCGCGATGGCGGTTGTACCGGGGCCTTGCAGAGTGAAGGTCAAGTTGGTCAGAGTCAACGGGTCCATTCCCTCGGAGAAGGCCACGGTGACTTTCTGATTGACGGGGACGTTCGTTGCTCCCGCCAGGGGAGCCGTAGCAGTCACGGTGGGTGCGGTCGTATCGGCCGCGGCTCCCGTAGTGAAAGTCCAGGTGAAGTTGCTAGCCAGCGGATTGCCGGCCAGGTCTTTCACGGCCGTCGTCACGGTTCCCGTGTAGGCGGTGGAGTTAGCCAGCGCAGCGTTCGGGGTGAAAGTGGCCGTGAGGCCGACGTAGGTCACCGTGCCGGCGACGGAAGTGCCGCCCGGACCGGTCAGTCGGAAATTCACGTTGGTGATGGTGGTGGGATCCATGCCCTCACTAAAGGTGGCATTGACCTTCTGGTTGGTAGGCACGCCGGTGGCGTTGTTGTTCGGATCGGTGGAAGTGACCGTGGGCGCCAGCGTATCGGCAGCGGCTCCGGTGGTGAAAGTCCAATTGTAGTTGGAGGCCAGCGCATTACCGGCCAGGTCTTTCACGGCCGTAGTCACGGTGCCCGTGTAGGCGGCGGAGTTAGCCAGCGCCGAGTTGGGAGTGAAAGTGGCCGTCTGGCCCACGTAGGTCACCGTGCCGGCGACGGGAGTGCCGCCGGGACCGGTCAGTCGGAAATTCACGTTGGTGATGGTGGTGGGATCCATGCCCTCACTAAAAGTGGCATTGACCTTCTGATTGGTGGGCACGCCGGTGGCGTTGCTGTTCGGGTCGGTGGAAGTCACCGTTGGCGCCTGCGTATCGAGAGCGGCTCCGGTGGTGAAAGTCCAGCTATAGTTGGAGGCCAGTGCATTACCGGCCAGGTCCTTCACGGCGGTAGTCACCGTGCCCGTGTAGGGGGTCGAGTTGGCCAGTGCCGTGTTGGGAGTGAAAGTGGCCGTCTGGCCCAGATAGGTGATGGTTCCAGCGATGGCAGTGCCGCCGGGACCGGTCAGCCGGTAGCTTGCGGCGGTCAGAGTGGTGGGGTCGATGCCCTCGCTGAAGGTGGCGTTGACTCTCTGGTTGGTGGCCACGCCCGAAGCATTGCTGTTG
>JALHOV010000251.1 GCA_022842865.1 Vulcanimicrobiota bacterium
TTGCGAACGCTGGCCGGAAAGCATACCAGCGAGACGCCGGACTTCATCAACGCGGTGGTAGGCAGTCACCCCATTCCTCAGGACCGCATCACCGATTCCTACAAATACATTCCGCCGCTGGCTTTTCGTGCCGGGGCAGCGCCTCTCGTAGGCCCCGCCACGGTGACTCCCGCCCTCTCTCTGCTCGAGCGTTTGACTCAGGCCATCCAGCAGGCGTCGGGTTGGAAGCAAGATCCACAGCTGATGAGTAGCTGTCGCGGTCAACTCGACAACATGAGGTTGGACGCGGAGGGCTTTTTGCTGGTCAGTCCCGCCGGCGAGTCAGACAACGCCCTGGAACGTCGTCTGCTGACCCTGGAGGTGGCCCAACGCCTGCTGCGGGGAGGAGTTTCTCGCTTTGGACTGGCCACCCGCGATGGCTCGGAAGGGGACCGACTGGTCTGGCTGAAGGTGCGTTGATGACTTACACATTCGTCTCCGTGGCCTGTCTGGCCGCCCTCCAGATCTTGCTGGCCCTGAATTGCAGTCTGAATCGCATTATTCTCAGGCGTTCGCACGGTTGTGACGAAGACCCCGAGAATAGCCTTTACCGCGCGATTGTAGCCCACCGCAACTCGTGCGAATACGGCCCGATTCTGTGCATCCTGCTGCTGGTCTGCTCGATGATCGCGGCCATGGGTTCAGGCATGCCCGCCTGGGCAGTCTGGTTGGGACCAGCGCTGGTGCTCACTCGCGTCTGCCACGCGGCCGGCATCTTGTTTTTTAATCTCCGCCGCCCGAACATGCTGCGTCGCCTGGGAGCCATCGGGACCTATCTGGCTTCCTTGCTGCTGTGCGGTCTGATCGTCTACTCTCGCTTCGCCGGCTAACTAATACTTAGTTGAGGGCTGGCTCGACCAGCTGCGGTCCCATTTCCCAGCTGTAGCCGTTGGGGACTTCGCTGACGTCCACGTTCTGGAAGCTCATGGGCAGATGCAGGGCGTTGGCCAGTTGGTGAGCCAGTCGGCGCGCCTCGACGGCCTGGTTGGAGCGGATGACGGGCATGACGCGGCCATCCTGCAGGTCGATATGAATGCAATAGTAGACTTCTTGACTGTCCACCGCTCCACGCACCGCACGCAACACGACCTGGCGCATCGGGGCTAGAGAGATGTGCACTTGCTGGCCTTCGTAAACCAGCACGGCTTCGCTGGGGGTGAGGCGCATGGTGGCTTTGCCCAGGCTGCCCGCGCGACTGATGCGCTGCAGTGCCCCTTTGGCGCGTTGCAGCGTTTCCTCGCCGTCAAACATGGTGATGGCCCCGGCGCTCAAAGCCCCGGCCCAGTGGGCGGATTTTCCGCTGAAAAGGGCACGGGTGAAGAGCAGTGCCGTCAGCGCGACCTTGCCTAGCGAGCTATACTCGGATTGAACCTGGCGCTGAGGGAGACGCAAAATCTCGTAAACCAGCGTGGCTTCTTCCTTGCCGCCCAACAAGCTGATAAAGCGCAGTTCGTCCGCGCCCTTCTGGCGGCTTTTCAGCAGGTCCCGGTAAATGGCTTGATCCAGATGTTCGGCCGGCTTGAAGCAGTGTACGATGTCCATCGCAGTTGCCACTCTAATTCGTCTCCTCGCGCTCTATGTCATATGTATTACCCGCGGCTTTGATTAGTCCTCGTGTCTTCTATTAGAGACTGGAAGAGGGCTTGAAACGGAGCGCTTTCTTGCATGTCTTCCGGATGGAACTGGACGCCGCGTTGCCATGGGGCGTGGCGGCCTTCGATGGCTTCGACCACTCCGTCCGGAGCCCAGGCTACCGGATGAAACCGCTGTCCAATGCGATGGACCGCCTGGTGGTGAATGGAGTTGACGCGCACGTAGTCGCCTCCCAGAATTTCCCGCATCCTGGACCCGGGGGCTACGTGAATTCCGTGGGCGGGGTCGCGACGTCGGCTGGGGTCGCTGAGTAATTCGGGGGAGCAATGATGTTCCACATCCTGAAGCAGGTCGCCGCCGCCGGCCACGTTGAGAACCTGCATTCCGCGGCAGATGCCCAGCAACGGTTTCTCGTTTTCGATGGCCCAGCGTGTCCAGCGCAACTGAAAGTGGTCAAATTCGATGTCGACGTTGTTGAGATCCACGCTGCTGTGAGGGGCCTGGCCGTACCAGCGGGGGTGAAGATCATTGCCCCCCGGGATAACCACCGCGTCCCATTTTTTGGGCTCGGCCGCGCCGTCTTGATAAACCAGCACCGGCTCGCCGCCAGCTCGCCGAATGGCCCGCATGATATCCGGCACGCTGCGATGAGTGGCGCCGTTAACAGGGCCTGCGGGGAAGTGCCAGTAGTTGCTGCGAACTAAGATTGCGACTTTGACTTTGTGCATACGGTCCTCGTTGTTGTGTAAAAGTTGCGGGTTGTGTCGGTCGAAAAGACTAGTGACAACAACAGCAACAACAACAAGGACAGCTGTGAGCTGCCCGGGCGGACTGACAGAGGAAGAGTCCAACCGTGTGCATGAGTGTTTTTAGATTACCATGCTCATTTCCCCGGCGCAACGCTTCCAAGTCCCAATTTTGCCCCTATTTCCCCTTAAAAACAACCTACGGAACCCTGGCCGAGGCACTTGAAGCAAGCGCCCGCGCGAACCCATCTCCCCAATCCCCCAAATCCCCCCTGTCCCCCTTCCAAGGCAACCGCCAGGCCCAGAAACGACAAAGGCCACCGGAGAGCCGGTGGCCATTGATAAGGCGAACTGAGAGGTGCGACTAGAAGAGCACCCAGGCGCTGCCGCCGGAGCTGTCGCTGTCGTAGTAGTGGGCGCTGCCATTGTCAGAGCCGCGGCCGCAGCGATCGGGATCATAGACGTCGTCGGGGCCGGGTTCGGTGCGGCGGCGGCTGGGGAACTCCGAGGGGACGTCGTCCGGGCCGTCCTTGCTGCGACGGGTGTTTCTGGTGTAAGACTGATGGTTCTGGGCGGCGATTTTCATATGTGTTTCGCTCCTCTGAGGATGATGTGTTACATCAGTCATATCACCGATGCCCAGGCCACTTGATGAATAGGATGTTAAATGCACTACGAACCGCCCGAATGGGGCACTCTCTCGCACATCGAGCAAGCCCGCCAGGCTCTGCCCCAGCAAGTGATTGCGCCCCCGCTCCGCCAACTCGACGGCGTGGGCCTGATGTGCGAGAGTCTGCAGGTTACGGGCGCCTATAAGATTCGGGCCATCTGCCACCTCATGAATCTCCATGCCAAGGGCCTTGGTGAAAAGGGCCTGGCACTGGCCTCCTCGGGAAACTTCGCAGTGGCTCTGGCCTGGGCCGGCCGCCACTACGGGGTGCCCGTTACCGCTGTCATGATGCGTCGCAGTCACCCCTGGAAAGTCGAACGCGTCAAAGCCTGGGGCGGACAGGTCGTTTTCAGCGGCGATTCCACGGAAGAACGCACGGCCGCCCTGCACGACCTGAAAGAGCAGGGCATTCATATCGTCGATCACCTGACCGACCCGCAGGTCCTGGTCGGACACGCTACTCTTGGCCTGGACCTGGCTCCGGCCAGGCCCCGCCAGGTCATCATTCCGGCCAGCACCGGCGGCCTGCTGGTGGCCACCTCGCTGGCTCTCAAACAAATCGACCCGCTCATCAGGATCGTCGGGGTCCAGCCCAAGGGCGCCAATGCCCTGGTCGATTCGCTGCGCAACGGGGAGCTGTGCCGGCTGGAAACGGTGGTGACCGAGTGCGATGCGCTGACGGCCAATCGACCCGGCGATCTGCCCTGGCAACTGGCCCCGCAATGGGTCGATGACATGGTCGAAGTCAGCGAAGACGACGTGCGCGACACGGTGCGTTATCTGGTGGAGGAGGCCAAGCTGGTGGTCGAGCCCGGCGGCGCGGCCGGCTTGGCCGCTTACCGCAGCGGGCAAATACCCCACCAAGAAAATACCTGGGTGGTGCTCAGTGGTGGCAACATGGCCCCGGAGCGACTGGCCCAATGGCTGTTATGAGAGGAGGGTTTCAGGGGGAGACGCAGTCCACCCTAGAAGCCCTTCTTATGGAACACCCCGATATTCGCCTGGTCGAGCTCGACGGCCGCAAGTTTTACCTGTTGGGCACCGCCCACGTCAGTCAAGCCAGCGTGGACCTGGTCAAAGAAACGCTACACGAGCTGAAGCCCGACTCGGTGGCGGTGGAGTTGTGCGCCTCGCGCTACAACACCCTGCGCGACCCGGACCGCTGGCGCAATACCGATATCGTCGAGGTCATCAAAAAGGGAAAGGGCAACCTTCTGCTGGCTCAGCTTCTGCTATCCAGTTTTCAAAAGAAGATCGGCAAACAGCTCGGGGTCAAGCCGGGAGCCGAGATGATGCAGGCGATGGAAACCAGTCAGGAGCTGGATATCCCCACCGTTCTGGCTGACCGCGATGTGGGCACGACCCTGCGCCGAACCTGGAGCCGCCTTTCCTGGTGGAGCCTGGGCAAGCTCCTGCTCTCCTCGTTTTTCGGCCTCTTCGAGAGCACCGAAATTAGCCAGGAAGAAGTGGAGCGGCTCAAGCGCAGCGACGCTCTGGAGGAAGCCCTGAAAGAACTCTCCCAGCACCTGCCGGAAGTGGGCGAGACGCTAGTGGACGAGCGCGACCGTTATCTGGCCGCCAAGATTTTCTCAGCTCCAGGCGAGCGGGTTCTGGCGGTGGTGGGGGCCGGGCACGTTCAGGGCATCGCTCGCTACTTGGGCGAGGTGCGCGATGTCACCGCGCTGGAGATTGTGCCACCTCAGAGCAAGCTCTCCAAGCTCATCGGCTGGTTGATTCCGCTCTCCATCGTGGCCGCGATTCTCTATGGATTTTTGCACTGGGGCAAAAATGTGGCGCTCAAAATGCTTGGCACCTGGGCCCTGATCACGGCTGCGGCGGGCGCCCTCGGCTGCCTCCTCTCCCTGAGTCATCCGCTCACCATTCTTAGTGGATTTCTCTTTGCTCCGATCGGCGCCCTCCATCCCTTAGTTGCCACGGGGTGGATGACGGGACTGGTGGAGGCGAGTCTGCGCAAGCCGAGAGTGGCTGATTTCGAGGTGCTTTCCGCCCAGACGCTCACTCTCAAGCTGATGTATCAGAACCGCGTGACCCGCATTCTACTGGTCATGCTGCTCACCAACCTGTGTGTGGGATTGGGGAATTTGCTGGGCGCCGCCTCCATGCTTCGAGCGGCCCAGTTTTAAAACTTCTGGCCGGTTAGTTTCTGGATCTCGGTGGTCCACGGCCCGATGTCTTGATAGCCGGTCCAGGTCTTGACTACCTTGCCGTTGGGGCCCAATAGCACCACGTAGGGAATTTTGTCGCCATTAAAGTAGCGGATGAAGTTCTTGTAGATGGGCGCGCGAGGTTGCATGCAGTCCACATAGATCACCGGCACGATTTGCTTCAAGTCGAACTCGATCACCACCGGCTTGAACATCTTGGCCGCCGGCGCCCAGTCCGCTCCGTAGTAGATCAGGTGGAATTTTTTCGGGTCAAAACCAGTCTCTGCCTTGTGACCCTGGATGACGTCAAAATCGACGGTGCCCAACTCGGTGTGACGCAACACCCGCCCACCTAGAGCCTGGGCCAGATCGGCCAGTTTGATCAGTTTGCGCTCGCCATCTACTCGATAGGAAACCTCCGAGCCGCCCGCATACATTTTTCGAGCTCCCGCCTTGGAAGCCGGCGCTTCCTTACTGCCCTGAGGGCGAAACAGCCAGTTTCCCTCCACTTCGTCCAGATCGTAGCCCAGGGCCTTGGCAAAATCGCGGGCATCCACTTCGACCGCCGAGAGATTGTCCAACGTGCCGATCACGTAGCCTTCATAGGGACGGTTGCGTACGTAGAGTTTGTCCGCCCAGGCGGAGCCTACCGTAGTGGCCAGGAGCAGACAGGAAACGAGCAGTGTTTTCAACATCAAGGACCTTTCTGAGACCTCAATTATCATGGAGCCAGGATGGCCTTGCGAGCTTTCGGGTCCAAATAGGACCAGAGCGCCTCGAAGGCTCCCTGGCGAAGCTCGTTCGGAAGGCTCTCGAAAATACCCCGCTGAGTCGCGTCCCAGTGAGCCGCTTCGTAGAGACGGAATTTTTGCAGCTTGGATAGCTTGGCAAACTGCGGCGCCATTACCTTGGAAGTGGATTCGGACTGGCTACCCCAGGGCTTTTCGATGTGAGCGTAGAGGGCAACCTGCACTCGTTTCTCCGGGGTGAGCACGCTCCACAGGGAGTTCAGCAAGTTTTGCTTTAAGTCATCCGGGACCGCGTCGGAAAAGGTCTGACGAACCTCCGGAGCAAGCTGGAAAGCATCCAGTAGGAAAGCTCGTTGTTCGGGTTCCAGGGACCGCCAATCCGGGGGCGGTAGCTGGGCCCGAGCTGTGCCCGAAAGCACGAGAAGAAGAGCCAGACTGCAGGCAAAACGCCAGCCGGCGCGGAACGCGAGCCAATATGATTCCAGACCCTTATTGTAAAGCAGCATTCGATTTTATTCGTCAGCATCTGGAAGCGGACCCTGCCGGCACCCGCCAGGAATATGCGGAAATCGAAAAGGGTCTGACCCGGCGTGGCATTCTTTTTCAAGGCAAGCCACTCCCGATTTGCATCGCGCCCGCTTTAATGCGTCAGGTTCACCTGAAGCCGTTGCAGGACCAGATGCGCCGATTGGTGCGGGTGCTGGCCAAGCTGGAAGAGCCCTTGCGCACCACCGAGTGGCTGGACAGACTGGGTATTCACCGCACCGAGCAGCAGTTGATTCAGTGGCCCAGCCGACTCAAGGCTGGCGAATATATCTCGCGGGTGGACGGCTTTCTGGAGTTCTTTGCCAACGGCGAAATCGGCTATCAAATCGTGGAGCTAAACGTGGACAGCCCGGGCGGCGCCGCCTTTATGGACGAATGCGTGCGCTTGCTCAAGAAGACTTCGCTATGGAAGCGTCTGGCTAAGGAATTTCCCGGGCGTTATCTTGCCACCGACAGTCGGGACCTTCCTTTGTTACTCAAGTCCTGGGAGCAGTGGGGGGGCAAAGGGAAGCCGCGCATCGCTGTGGTCGATTGGATCACGGTCAATACCGCCAGCGAGTTTGAGTTGCTGAAACTTCGCTACAACCGCCTTGGTTACGAAACCGTGATCTGTGACCCTCGAGAGCTCGATTTCAAGGACGGCAAGCTGCTGGACTACGATGGCAAAGTCATCGATCTTGTGTATCGCCGCGTGCTGGTGGAGGATCTGCTGGCTCACGCCGAGGCCGCTCGTCCTTTTTTGAATGCCTACCGTGAAGAAGCGGTGTGCGTGGTCAATTCGTTCGCTTGCAAGCCGCTAACGGTCAAGAGCCTGCTTTCCTGGGTTCACAGGGAGGAGTTTGAGACCATGCTCAACCCGTCCGACCTGAGTTTTCTGCGTTCGCTGGTGCCCTGGACCGCCATCGTCGAGGACGGACCTTTGCTCGACAAGCTGCGTCAAGAGCGCGACCAGACCATTCTCAAGCCAGCCGACGGTTACGGCGGACAGGGCCTCTACCTGGGCTGGGAAATGGACGATCTGGCCTGGGAGCGGGCTATCGACGAAGCCGTCAAGGATCGCTACGTGGCCCAGCGTCGGGTGCACATCCCTCACGCCGAATTTCCCGTGCCCTTGGAGAACGGCTGGAAATTCGAGGACTTTCGCTTCGATTTCGACCCTTACATGTTTGGCACGCAGGTGGCCGACCCGCTGGTGCGCGTTTCCGATAGCGATGTGACCAACGTGAAGGCGGGAGCCCAGATCGCCGCCACCTGGGTTATGAATGATTAGGCAGGTCCTGGCTTTGTGGCTGGCCCTCAGCGCCTGGGCGTGGGCGCAGGCTCCGGCACCCGCCGACGGCCTCGACCCTCGGCGCACCTGGGTCTTCGTGGTCGGTTGTCTGGAATGGTCTCACTCCGACGTCTATCCCAGCTTCCCTAAGACCAATCGGCGTGACGTGCGTCTGGCGCTGGCCTACCAGCGGCTGGGTGTGCCTCCCGACCAGGTGACCCTGTTGCTCGACCGGGACGCCACCCGTAACGGCATTCACGACGCCTTCATGAAGATACTCGGCAAATGCCGGCCAGGGGACACGCTGATCCTCTACTATGCGGGCCACGGCTACCGGGACGAAGCGGACCGTACCTTCTGGATGGTGCCCTACGACGGCTACGACGTGGATACGCTCTGGGGTCTGCGCGGAATTGAACGCGATGTCAACCGTCTCTTCAAGGGCAGTCGTGTGTTTCTCTCGGCCGATTGCTGCCACTCCGGCGCTATGCGTCTGGCCGCTCGGCGCAATGTGAGTAACATCGGCTTTTTCGCCCTTTCTTCCTCGACTGCCCGCCTGAGTAGCACGGGCAACTGGACTTTCACCGACTGCCTGCTCGACGCTCTGGGCGGCGACCCGCGCTGTGACGCCAATGGGGATGGCGTGATCAGTTTGGCGGAGATGTCCGAACAGGTCGAAAAGGACATGCAGTTCGCTGAGAATCAGAAGGCTGGGGGTTCTGGCTCGCCGCTTTTCCCCGAGAGCACGGGTTGGGTGCGCACGGCCCGCCCTTTGCGAGCGGGGGAGGGGGCTTACGTCAGCGTTTTTGCGGACGGCTCGAGCTGGAAGGCGCGGGTGGTAGAGCAGGGACAGCGAGGGGTGCTGGTTCACTGGATGGGCCTCGCCCAGGACTACCCCGACGAGTGGGTTGCCCCCAGCCGCGTTACACCTTATCGATAAGGAGAAGGGTTTCCGTTCCGCTGGCGGAAGCCAGGGCGGCTATGAAAATGTTCGTTCGCCTCTTGATGTTGTTTACGCTGATGGGAACCGCCCACGCGGACCTGATTCGGGACATCTTCGACCCGCCGGGACACTATCGCGGCACCGTCGGTTACGTCCAGGCCAATCACTTTATTTTGGTATCACCCGATGCCCAGTATCTTCGGGTGTTTGTGAAGCCGGGCGAATTGATTCCGGCCAGTATCGCGCCCGGTATGATTGTTGAGTGTTCGGCCCGCATGGATGCGAATAATTTTTTGCGCTTGGAGACCATAGACGGCGTGCTGACGCCCAACGGACAGATGATACCTATGGTGGTGCCGAATCTGCCGACGGCTGACCATCAATAAGCGATCGCGGAGGTAACCGCCTTGACTTCTAATCACGCCGGACTTTTTTTTGCTATGGCCCTGACCGGATGGGCCTGGGCCGACCCCAAGCTTTTTGTCGATGTTCAGAAATCCACTGACCGTGTCGAGCTGCGCCTCTCTCAAGACAGGCCGTTCGAAACAGTGACGCAAAAATGGCGGGAGAACCCGCATCGCCTCGAAATCACCATCCCGAAAGTTGAATGGTCCGGCAAGGCGGTCTCCAATATCGACAAAGGCGTTTTGCAGAAGGTAGAAGTGAGGCCCGCCACAGGTTCCGTCGTGGTGACTCTGTTTGCGCTGCAAAATCCCAAGATGAGTTGGATCAGCAGTCCTGACAAGAAAAACTGGACCCTGCGCATTTCGGCTGGCGAGCTGGCCTCCAGCACGGAGACCCCCAGACTGCCGGTTGCTCCCAAGTCTGCTGCCACTCCAAGCTTCGCTACTCTGCCGCCCGCCAAGCCCCCGGTCAAACCCGCAGTCACCCCCAGCCGACCATCACCACGTCCGCCTGTAGCCAACAACGTCCCTCCAGCGCGCCCCGTGCCGCCCACTCCCAGCCCCACACGGAATAATGTGGACCAGCGCACTATTTCCGTGAGCTTCGTCAATAAAGACCTGCCTGCCGCGATTCGCGAAATGGCTCAGGCGGCTGGCTTGGAAGCCGACGTCGCTGCTGGCGTGAAAGGGTCGGTCACGGCAACTTTTAAGGATACGCCTCTATCCCAGGCGCTGACCAACGTGCTTGGCAAGCAGCAAGATCTCTACGAAATGAAGATCGAGGGCAACCGGGTTCGCGTCTTTGGTGACAACAGCGGCGCCGGGGCCACTCTGGCGCCGACCGTCACCCCGCCCACGCCCCCTTCCGAGTCGGTGGGTGCAACGCGCAGTATGAAGTTGGTCAGCGACTATTTCCCACTGATGGCGGACAAGTCTGCCAGCCAGTTAGTGTCGGCTATCCGCCGTGCGGTTTCGGACGTTGAAGTGATTCACGACGACCGGCTCAACGTGCTCTTTGTGCGTGGTGAGGCGGGCGACCTGGAAAAGGTGCGCAACCTGCTGCAAAACGTGCTTGCGAAGTAGGACCGCTAACTTTTAAAGCGAAAGGCGGCTCATGACCAAGCGCCAAACCCGATCCTCGAAAGCAGCCGCGCCCAGCGCCGAAAACCAGAGTGTAGCCACGGTAGATGAGTTACGGGCTTTGGAGAAAGCGCATCCGGATCGTGCGGACGTGCAGTTCGATTTGGGTGTCGCTCTGGCTCGCCAGGGTGAGCAGGGCAAGGCGGCCAAGCATTGGCGCAAGGTGGTCGAGCTGGACCCTGCCCATTCCGCAGCTCGCTACTTCCTGGGGATGTATTACCTTGGTCAGGGCAAATTCCGTCAGGCGGCCGACCAGTATCGTCAGGCTCTCGAGCACCGGCCTGGAGACCCCTACGCACACAACAACCTGGGCCTGGTTTATGCGCGCCAAACCCAGTATGCCAAAGCCATCGAATGTTGGGAAAAGGCTCTGGAGCTCTCGCCCGACTACTCACAGGCCTACTACAACCTGGGGCTGATGTACTCACGCCTGGGCCAACTGGAGCAGGCGGAATCTTACTACTTACAGGCTCTCCAACTCAACGCGGACGACGTCTATGCCCATAACAACCTGGGTCAGGTCTACGCCCGCCAGAATCGTCTGGAGGATGCCGAAGGCTGCTTTCGGCGCGCTCTGGAGTTGGATCGAACGGATCTCTATGCTCACAACAATCTGGGCAAGCTCATGGAGCGCACCGATCGTATTGACGAAGCTCGACGCGAATTCGAACTGGCGTTACAAATCGACTCAGGTGACGCTTACGCCCGCAATAACCTGGGCCGCATCATGGCCAAGCAGGGAGATCAGGCAGCGGCCGTGGCGCAGTTCCGGGCCGTGCTCGACGAGCATCCTGACGACGCCGTCGCCTATCACAACCTGGGGCGCGTGCACGCGCAGCAGGGTCTGTGGCAGGAAGCCGTCAGCTACTACAGCCGGGCCCTGGAACTCTCCCCGCACGACTCCTATGCGCGCAATAATCTGGGGCGGGCTTTGCTCAGCCTGGGCCGCGTCAATGAAGCCGAGCAAGAGTTCCGCCGCAGCCTGGTGGCCGATGATCGCGACAGCTACGCGCTCAACAATCTGGGCCTGTGCTTGA
>JALHOV010000252.1 GCA_022842865.1 Vulcanimicrobiota bacterium
GGCGCCTGGACCGCGGTTGACCTTCTGGTCGAAGATGCGAATCTGTGGGTAGTTGCGCGCAAAGTTGTGGGCCAGTTCCGACGTGCGGTCGGTGGAACCATCGTTGATCAGGATAATCTCCCAATCCTTACAGACGTGGGAGAGGTCGCGCACCGACTTCTCAAGGAACTCCTCAATCAGTTCTTCTTCGTTGAGGGCACACACCACCATGGTGACCGAATGAGAGAAATACCGCTGTCCATTGGCTAACATAGGGGGGTCTTTTCCCGGGCTTGCAGGGGAGTAAACGTCGACGGGCAGAAAGCAACCTCCGAATCGGAGGACGTCGATGACCCTGGAAAGCGCACAAAATCTACTCCAAATCGAGGTCGCCCCACCCCACGTGGTGTGCCGCTGGGAGAAGGATCTTCGAAAGCGTCTCAATTTTGCGGATGAGAATCTCGTTCTGCGGATTCTTGACCCCCAGCTGAAGGTGCTTCAAGAATACGAAGTCAACCATCTGAGCTCGCGCCAAATCCAGTTGCCCTCAGGACGCTACCGAGCCGAACTGGCTCGCTGTACACGCGCCCAAATCTGGCTGAACTCCGCCCTGGAGCCCACTCCCCAGCTGGCCTGGCTGCAAGATAGTCCCGGATCCCACGTGGTGCTTTGGGGTGAACTCGACTGGCGCAGCCTGCGTCAGGAGGTCGAGCAGTTTCACCAGGTAAACTGGGAACAAGAGACCCACGTTTGTCTGGCCGTCGAGTGGGTGGAGCCGGGTATGGCCCCATCCCGTCAGTGGATTCCCGTTCCAGAGCGCGACCATTGCACTCTGCGCGGACGGGTCAACCGGATCGAACTGGCAATTTTACGCCTGGGCAACAATGAAATCCTGAAAAGCTTGTTCACGGCCAGACGCGATTCGGGCGACGTGCTTCAGGTTGTGGCCGGCGACCAGTTTGAGGTAGCCACCAGCCCCAAACCGCTGATCCTGGAGCGGGAGATCTTGGAAACCGATACCCTTCAACTGCGAGCACGCTGGTGGCTGGAAGGCTCCGAAAGCCTCTCGCTCAAGTTGGAAAAGGACGGCGAGGAGGTTCTGGTCGACCCCAACCGCAAGGTCAAAGGCACCGGCGACTGGCTCTTTACGAACCTGGACCCCGGTACCTATGTTGCCCGCCTTTACAAAGCACGCAGCAAAAAGCCGGCCGAGTCCTCGCTGCCCTTTACGATCGACCCACCCGGCAACCGTTGTGTGCTCATGCCAGTTAAAGAAGACATCGCCTACAGTTACTGGCGCGTGGAAACGACGACCTGGAAGGGGCTGAGTGATAAGCACGGTGATTTGCTCGGTCGAGTGCGTTGTTTCCTCAAGGTTTATCAGGAATTCAAAGGAGATTGGTGGCTCAAGCCAGAGCTCTCCGCGGAAATCAACCTCAACACCACCCGCGACTATTACCTGACGCTCCCGCCCGACCGCCTCTACCGTTGCCGCGTAGTGGCAGTCATCGACGGCAACCAGGAAGAGGTGCTCACCGAATTCTCGAACGAAGTTCAGCTAGGCCGCCTGGTGCCCGGCACCAACCCGCTCACTCACAAGTGGCAGGGCCAGCAGATTGACCACCCCACCATTCGCCCATTGCGCAGCCGCAAGGAAACCTCGCAGCGCTCACTGGGCTATCTGCTGCTCCACCTGCACGCCCATCTTCCCTACATGGCCGACCCGGTGAACTTCCGCTCCGGCGACACCTGGCGACCGGCGGGCTACCCCCAAGAGTGGTATGCCGAGGCCGTGCGCGAGACTTACCTGCCGCTGCTTGACCTGTTCGAGACGCTCCACGATGAAGGAGTTGACTTCAAGCTTTCCATGGACATCTCGCCACCGGTCGTGGCCATGATGAAGAGCCAGCGCCACGCCGCCGACACTCTGGAATACCTTGACCGACTGATCGAACTGGCCAAGCTTGAAGTCGAACGCACCGTCCGCGAGGAGCCCCACTATCATAAGCCGGCTCGCATGCATTTGCGCCATATGAGCCGCGCCCGCGAGTTGTTTCTCCGCTATGGCGGCGATCTGGCCGAGGGCTTCAAACGCTTTCAGGATCTCGGCTACCTGGAAATTTCCACCTGCGTGGGAACCCATCCCATGCTGCCATTTTGGAGCGATGTCCCTTCGGCCATCCGAGGACACATTCAGGCCGCCGCTCAATACCATGAGCAGGTCTTTGGGCGTCCTTCAGTGGGCGTCTGGCTGCCGGAATGCTCCTACACCCCCGGCATTGAGCCTTACCTGGAGGAGGCCGGCTTCCGTTACTTCTTCACGGAAGCCATCACGGTGCTACGCGGTGACGCGCCCGCTGAGTTTGGAGTCAACGCCCCCGTCTACGTAAAGGGCTCCAATCTTTCGGCCTTCCCACGCGATCCCGAGACGGGAGAGCAGGTGTGGAGCGGCCAGGAGGGCTATCCTGGCGACTCTGACTACCTGGAGTTCCACATTCGCGGAGGGCCTTTCAAATACAACCGGATTACCTCGCGCACCAGCGACTACAAACAGCCCTACAACCCCGAATGGGCTGATCGAAAAGCGGCCAGCCATGCCGGCCACTTCGTATTTTGCCGAAATGCCCGCTTTGAGTATCTGCGCAAGGTCATGTGGAAAAAACCGGTCGTCATCGCCCCCTATGATGCCGAACTGTTCGGCCACCACTGGTTTGAAGGACCCCGCTTTCTCTACTACCTGTTCAAGAAGCTGCACTACGACCAGAATGTCAGTGAGCTGTGCACCCCCAGCTCCTACCTGGCGGCCAACCCCACCGGCCAGGACCTTTATCTTTCGACCTCCAGCTGGGGTGAAAAGGGCACTTTTGAAAAATGGATTCGCGGAGATACCGCCTGGATGTATCGCCACGTTCACGAGGCGGCCCGAGCCTACGAACAGATGGCTGAGCAAACGCCGGCCAATGATTTAGCCCGGCGCGCGCTCCAGCAGGCGGGACGACTGTTAACCCTGGCCAGCTCTAGCGACTTGCCGTTCGTCATTAGCAACGGGCACTTTATCGACCGCATGAAAGAGCAGTTCTTCGAGGCCCTGCGGGATTTCTGGACTCTGCGCCAGGAGCTTCGCGCAGGGCAGATCGAGGAAGTGCGGCTGCGCCGGTTGGAACTGGAAACGACCCTGTTTCCCGACCTGGACCCGCGAGGCTTTACGCTTCCAGCATCGGAGTAAGATCGCGATCGACGACGTCGCGATATCGGAGCACCTCAAAATCTCCGCCCGGCCTCATGTTCGCGGACTCGAGTGCGTGAACCAGCTCGGATTGCAGCTTGGCCTTATCAAAAAGCCGGTGGTTGACGGGCTGGGAAAGGTCACGAAAGGCAAACTTGGCAACCTCGCGCAGCACGGCAGAGGGGACAAAGGTACCGTCCTGAAGCGGTTGGGGCGGATCTTCCAACCAGCAAAAATCGCTATCGGCCAGGGCTGAAGCAGAAAGGCGCTTCCAACGCACCACCCGATAGACTTTGCCGCTGGCCAGTTCACGCACCAACTCGACCGGTGGCACGGCGATATGGTTGCGGTTGTAGCGACGCGCCAGCTCAGGACGGACCAACATGAATTCCCACATAGACTCCAGTGCCTGGTTGTCCAAGCGGGGCAGGCGACTGCCTTCGCTTTCCAGAGCCTGGACCTCATCGCGATTGGCCACCTGCCACTGATGAAGGAGCAATTCAAAGCTAGGCTCGCAGCCTTCCATCTCGTTATCGGGGGAGACGATCTCGACGTTGAGGGAAAACTCGCGGGACAGGGCTACCACCAGCGGCAGCGTCTCTAAAGCGAAAAACAGGGGCCGGGGCAACTCGATCTCAAAAGACAGACCCACATAGTCCCTGTCTGCTTCATAGGTCACGAAATCGCAGGCTACCTGCGTGTCCGGGTTGCGATACCGGTAAACGGCGCCACCGCTGCGAGGAGAGCTCACACCCTCAAGCTGATTCAGGTAGCGTCTGATTTCCTCGTAGCGAGGAGTGGATTTTCCCGGTCGGGAAAGGAAAGCGACTTCAAAAACGAGTTCTTCGGGTGCTGACATTCTGGCGGACGGTTCTCGCTAGGAGCGGCCCACCCTTCTAGAGGTTTCAAGGGGGGCTTTAGAGCATGGTTGCGAAGGCGACGAGATGGCAAAGAAAAGTTCTTCAACCCCGTCCGCAACCGCTACCACCCCCAGACCGGTGGTCATCGACGGCTTGCGTTCCCCCTTCGTCAAAGCATTCGGTGAATTCCAGCGCTGGGGCACCGTCGAGTTGTCACAACGCGTAGCCGTGGAACTGCTAGAAAAGACCCGCTTTCCGGCTGACAAACTGGACGAAGTCATAATGGGCTGCGTGCTTCCAAGCGTGAACGCTCCCAACGTGGCGCGCGAGATCGTGTTGGGCACAGAAATCCCTGACCACGTGCCCGGCATGACGGTCGCCCGCGCCTGCGCCAGCAGCGCTCAAGCTCTGATCCTGGCCGCTCAGGGGATCAAGACCGGAGACTACCGGGCGGTGCTGGTGGGCGGTGTGGAATCGATGTCCAACGTGCCCGTCCCTCATAATAAGCGCGTCATCGACACGCTGATGGCTTTTTCCAAAGCCAAAGGGGTGGCCAAGAAAGTCGCCCTGCTCCGTCAGCTTCGTCCGGCCGACCTGCTGCCCAAGCCCCCCAGCATCGCCGAGGCCTCCACCGGAAAGACCATGGGACAGCACGCCGAGGTGATGGCCCGCCTCAACAACATTTCTCGAGAAGATCAGGACGAACTGACTCAGAAGAGCCATCAGCGCGCGGCCGCCGCCTGGGAAGCCGGGAAGTATGCCGAGGAAGTGGCCACTCTGTGGCCTCCCGGCAGCTATCAGCCGGTCACTCGCGACGCCTACGTGCGTGGCGATACCACCGCGGAGAAACTGGCCAGCCTCAAGCCGGCCTTCGACAAAACCTACGGCACTCTGACCGCCGGCAACTCCTCTGGTCTGACCGATGGGGCCGCCATGCTGCTGGTCGCAGAGGAGAACTTCGCCCGCGAGCTTGGCTATAAGCCGCTCAGCCGCGTGCTCTCTTGGAGCAACGCCGCTCTGGCCCCGGAACCACAGCTTTTGATGGGGCCTGCCTACGCAATACCCGCCGCCCTCAAGAAAGCGGGCCTCAGGCTCGAGGACATGGACCTGATTGATATCCACGAAGCTTTTGCCGCCCAGGTTCTGAGCGTAACGCGTCAACTGGAATCGGCCGACTTCGCCAAACAGATTGGCTGGGGTGACGAAGCTATCGGCAAAATTGACCCGGAGAAGCTAAACGTCAATGGCGGCTCGCTGGCCCTGGGGCACCCCTTCGGAGCGACCGGAGCCCGCATGATTTTAAGCATGTCGCGAGAACTACAACGCCGTAAAGGGCGCTATGCCCTGCTGGCCTGGTGCGCCGCTGGCGGATTGGGCACGGCCATCGTGTTGGAAAGAGTTGAGGACTGAGCCCATGGAACGCAAGCATCTCACCCTTGAGGTCAAAGAAAACGGCACCGCTGTCATCACCCTGGACATGGCCGAGAGCAAGGTCAACCTGATCAACTTCGAGCTTTTGACCGAGTTCAAGGAGGCCCTCGAAGAGCTGACCCACAACGCCTCGGCCCGAGCGTTGGTCGTAACCAGCGCCAAGAACGCGCAGTTCATAGCAGGCGCGGACATCAAACTGATTCAGGGGATTCACTCGATCGAGTCCGGCTATCAACTGTGCGTGCAGGCGCAAGAGATCTACACCCAGCTGGCCAACCTGACCATTCCCACCGTCTGCTCGATCGAAGGACCGTGTCTGGGCGGCGGCCTGGAACTGGCACTATGCTTCCAATACCGCCTCGTCAGCGATGCCGGGTCCACCGTCTTAGGCTTGCCGGAAGTGCAGATCGGGGTGCTCCCCGGCCTGGGCGGCACCCAACGCCTGCCACGCCTGATCGGGTTACAGGCTTCCCTGGACATGATTCTCACGGGCCGGAAAGTGAAGCCGGCCAAGGCTCTTAAGCTTGGCCTGGTAGACGAAGTAGTACCCGCGAGCCTGTTAGCCAGACGCTCCATGCAGGCAGCCACCGAATTGCGCGACCGGCTGGGACAAGCCTGGATGAACACCCAGAAACGCGGGCAGAGCAAAGCTTCCAGTTGGCTGGGCAAACTGGCGGCCCGCAGCTTCCTGCCCATGAAGCTGCGCCAGGACCTGGAGAAGAAAACGCGCGGCCACTACCCGGCCCCCTTCAAAGCGCTGGAGTCGGTACTGAACAGCCAGAAGACCAACCTGGTCGAAGGATTGCGCCTGGAAGCGGAACTGTTCGCTGAGTGCGCTACCACTTCCGTTAGCAAGTCCCTGATCCACCTCTATGAGATCACCACCCAGAATCGGGCCGACTCCGGCAAAATGGCTGACTCGGTCACTCAGGAGAAAACCAAGGTAGGCGTGCTGGGCGCGGGCCTGATGGGTTCAGGCATCGCCACTGTGGCGGCCGCCCAAGGTTACCCCATTGTCATCAAAGACCAGAATGCCGAGAGTGCCGGGCGTGTCCTGGCTTACGCCGACAAGGTCTACAGTCGGGAGGTCGAGCGCAAGCGCATTCGCTCTTTTGAAAAAGGCAAACGCCTCAACCGCATTCATCCGACCACCGACTACAAGCCTTTTGACAACGCCGAAATCGTAATCGAAGCCGTCTTTGAGGATGTGGCCGTCAAGCACAAGGTCATTCAGGAAATCGAAGCCGTCAACCCCAAGGCAATTTTTGCCACGAACACGTCGGCCATTCCCATCGGCGATATCGCGAAAGGAGCAGCTCGTCCCGAACTGGTGCTGGGGATGCACTTCTTCTCTCCGGTCGAAAAAATGCAGTTGGTCGAAGTGATCACGACCAAAGACACCTCGGATGAGGCTCTGCATCGGGTCGTCAAACTCTCCCGCGAAATGAACACCCACGTAGTGGTGGTCAACGATGGCCCCGGCTTTTTTACCTCGCGCGTGCTTTCGGCCTTTTTGGGTCAGGCATTGCTATGCTACGCCGAGGGAACCCCTGCCGACCAGATCGATGCAGCTCTCACGGAGCTCGGCTTCCCTGTCGGCCCCATGACCCTGATTGATGAAGTAGGTCTGGATGTGGCAGCCAAAGTCATGAAGGTGATGAACGAGCACCTGCCGTTGCGCTTCCCCAAGCCCGCCGGGTGGGAAGCCATCAGCGCCGACGGACGAGCCGGGAAAAAGTCAGGACAGGGCTTCTACCTTTACTCGAAAGGCAAGAAAGTAGCCGACCAGGTCTTGCATCAGAAGGTGACCGCCGTATCCGCCTCACGCAGCCTGACCCGTCGCGACATCCAGGAGCGCTGCCTGTATGCTTTCCTTTGCGAAAGCCTGCACTGTCTGGAAGAAGGCATCTTGCGCAGTCAGGACGACGGCGACCTCGCCAGCGTCTTCGGACTGGGCTTCCCGCCCTTCTTGGGCGGACCGTTCTTCCTGATGAAGCAGCAGGGAATGGACACCACCACCCGCAAGCTAGAGGAACTCCGTCAACGTTTCGGCGACGCCTTCGCTGGGCCCGCGCTAGCGCGCGTGTAGAGGGGCAGAGTGGTTGGGGAGAAGGAGAGACCTTTAGCGCAAGCTGAGGTCTCGCTTCTTTTTGAGAGACCAATGCCGCCCTGAGCGATCCCTACCCTCTCGCCCCTTCCTCCCCACCTCCCCCGTGGGCTACGGGGTGGCCGGATTCATCGATGGAGACAAAGATCAGAGTGGCGTGTGTGACATCGATTTTACGCGAGACGCCATGGTGCATCCGCTCGGCCACAACCGACACGTCCACCGTCAAACTGGTGCGACCCTTCTTGATCAGAGTGCCATAAAAACTGACCACGTCACCTACCAGCACTGCCTGCTTGAACTCAACCTTTTCCAGTGCTACCGTAACAATGCGGTAGGCAGTGCAGCGCTGGGCTGCGATGGCGCCCGCCTGGTCGATATAGCTGAGCAGCACCCCGCCGAAAATCGTTCCCTGCCCGTTGGTTTCCCGGGGCATCATCATGACCCGAATCGATGGTTCCAAGTTGCCTCCCTTTACCTGCGGTGAAAGGTTTTCCTCAGGTTCAGGCCAACCACCGCGAAACAACCGCCTACGCCAAACCCTCCCCACCTTCCCCTCAGAACTTCCCATCTCACCCAAAGGGTCCGGGAAAAGAAAAAGGACCGGTTACCCGGTCCTTTTTCTTTTCGCGTCCGCGAAGACTATTTCATAATGTTCGGGGTCAACATGATGACCACTTCGTTACGAGTCTTCGAGAACGTGGTGTTGCGGAAGAGAGCGCCGAGGATGGGCAAATCGCCCAGCAACGGAATCTTCTGAACCGCCTGGATGTCCTCTTCGCGAATCAGGCCGCCGAGGACGAGTGTCTCGCCGTCTCTGATCCGAGCGTCGGTGGTGACTTTACGCACCGCGGTGCGCGGATACTGGTTGTTCACCAGCTCCACCAGGGTGCTAACCTCAGGGAGGATTTTGCAGACCACGTAGCCATCCTGTTTCACGTTGGCCGTTACGTCCAACTTGATACCGATGTCAACGTAGTTGACCTGGAACTGACCCGCACGGGGGTCGAAATAGACGATGGGGAACTTGTCACCGATGTGAATCTGCGCTTCCGTGCCGCTTTGGGCGGCCACGCGGGGCGAGGCCAAAACCTTGGCTTCGTTTTGCGAGATCAGGAAGTTCAGGTTGGCCTGGAGGACCAGACCGCTACGAGAGAAGGTGCCGATGTCGAGCGGGAATGCCTGGGGGCCGGCGATGACCTGCGAACCCAGGAACGACCCGATACCGGTGATGCGGTTGCCGATGATGTCGAAAGGACTACTCTGTTGTGCAACACCGCCCGCGAGGGGGGTGCCGATCACTCCACGATAGTTCTCAGCGAAGGTGATGTTGGTAGCACCAGCAGCACCAGTTCCACTGGTCCACAGGATACCGACGTTTTTACGGCCGGCTTCGGTCAGGTCTACGACTTTGCACTCAATGACAACCTGGTCAAGAGGCTTATCGAGCTGGTCAAGGAGTTCCTTGGCCTGCTCGATGGCTCCGGGGGAGCCTTCGAGAATCAGGGTGGACTGACGGGTGTCAACGTTCATTTGAACGTCGGGCACCAGAGTGGCCAACAGCGACTTCACTTCGTTCAGGTCGCCATATTTCACTTGCACGAATTCACGGGTGGGGGGCGGCGGAACTTCAGGGACGCGATCCAGGTTCGGAACGTCGTTCTTGATCTGAAGGATTTCGCTGCGAGAACCCACGGCGTAAAAGCCGTTCATTGTGGGGTGGGGGATGAACTCAACGTCTTTATACTGGCCCTGGAGGAAGCCGATGACCTTGGCAGCGGGCGCCTTCTCCAGCAGGATTTCCTGACGGATAGCACCCTTGCGGGTCTTCGGTCCCAGATTTTTGCCGAGAATCTCATCCTCGATCTGGTTGACCTTTTCGGGGGCGGCTACAATCAGAGTATTGTAACCAATCAGTTTGTAAGCGATGTCGTTTTCCTGCATCTTGAGGATGAGGGCGAGGGCTCCGTCTACCGGGACGCTTTTCAGCGTGACAGTAACCGAGCCTTCGACACCGGGTCCGATGTAGACGTTACGGCCCATCTCTTTGGCCAGGATTTTGATGACGTAGACAAGGTCAGCGTTGACGAAGTCCAGAGTCACCAGCTTGACGCGGTTAGCCACACGACGAGGAGCAGGGCGGCGGCGCAGAGCCGACGTTTCCTGACCCGAGCCGGACAGTGCGATCATACGAGGAGCGGCCGGGCGGGGAGCCTGAGCTACCTGCGCCGGCTTCACCGCGGGCTGATGCACGGGCGTGTGAGCAACCGGTTGTTTGGGCTGTTTGGGCTGTTTGGGTTCGGGCTGAGCGGCCTGGACCGGCTCGGCTGGGGTGTTCGTTTGTTTCCCCTCAGCCATAGTGACGGTCGAGACCGACAGGGTGAGACCCTTCGAGCCCGTGGCGGTGACTACTTTGTAGTCCGGTAAGCTGACAGTGCTTACGGTAATGCGAACGGTAGAATCCGTTAGCTGTTTGACGGAGGCGCTGCTGACCAAGCCTTTGTTGATCGGCATTGCGCCCTTGACGTTGCTACCCAACTTTGCCGGGAACACGTCAACGATGATTTGATTTTGCGGCTGGGTTAGTGCTTTAGCGCGATGCTGCACAGGGCCGCTGGCTGAAACTTCAATGCGCACGGTGTTGTTGCCACCTACGACCTTAACGTCGGTGACCGTGCCGTCGGCGTAGGCCACCGAGGCGAAGCCAACGAGCACCAGGAGCGCCATCAAAAATCTCCAGCTTCTATGCGATACTGAAAGCATAGAATTCACCCACCTCCTTTGATTTCGAAAATAAATCTGCATCACAGTGGACGACTGCTGCCGTCCATCGGCCACAACGACTGGGACCCGTCATAGCCACATTGTTCTTTGTGTTTGTGAACCGAGTCCCTAAGTCATCACCACCCATCCTGAAATGCACCACGAACCCGCGGTCCGCAGCAGCTAAGTTAGAAAGATACCCTGTCTGCACCTGAGCAGGGACTGACCCGATTGCTAGTTAGTACCCGTTTTCAGGTATGCCGTAATCGGCAGGTCAACGGTCAACGTCGGACTGGATTCGACTGCGGCGCCACCACCTTTAGACAGGTGGAGATAGTTGATCGTTACGAGGCGATCGAGCTTCATGGCGCCGAGTTGATAGAGAAAATCCACGATGGTGGAATACTTGCCACTTAGTGACATCGTGAAAACACGAGTCTGGAAGGCTGCCAACGCTTCGGGAGTCTCTTGCGCAGGAGCCGGAGCTCCACCAGCGGCCGGAGCCGAGGCTTGTTGCGCATTGCCCGGAGAGATGGTCTTGATGATAAAAGTATAGTCTCCGGTAGCCTTCTGCTGGTCGAGCACCAGGCGCTCGATCTCTCGAAGATAGTTACCGACGAACTCATCCGGGGTTTCGTTGCTCACTTTGGTCGAGATGACCTTTTGCAACTCTTCCTGCTTCTCGCGGACCTGCTGCTGCAATAGCGGCAACTCCTTGATCGCTTCCTTCAGAGTATTCAACTCCTCGGTCTTGGCGGCCAAATTGGCCTCAGCAGCCTTCTTACGCTCCCACTTTTCGCTCCAGTCGAACATGTAGAAGCCGGCGCCGATGAGGAGAATCGCGATGATCGCGATAATCAATTTCATTGGTGTAGTCATTACACAGTCTCCTTACGGGGTGGCCACT
>JALHOV010000253.1 GCA_022842865.1 Vulcanimicrobiota bacterium
GCGTCCTTTCGTCAAGGGCTGGCTCAGGTGCTGGTGGACGAGCAGCGCCATTTTCAGCTTTACTGCGAAAGGCTGCAGGCGATGGGCGTGCACTTTGGCGACCTGCCCGTCAACGATCATTTCTGGCGAGCCGGTCCGGATATCAGCAATCCGCTGGACTGGGTTTGCACCATGCACCTGACCTTCGAGCAGTCCAACCTGGACCACGCACCCTTTTATGGTCGTCTCTTCCTGGAGGCGGGCGATGAGGCCTCGGCCCAACTGATGCAAACCATTTTCGAGGACGAGATCCACCACGTGCGCTTCGGCAGTCGCTGGCTGAAGCGCTACCAGGCCGAGGGACAATCGCTGTTCGAAACCTTCGCCAGCCATTGTGGCCAAATCAATCCTCCGGCTCGCGCCAAAGGACTGGAGTTTCAGCACGAGGCCAGACGAGCGGCCGGACTGGATGATGAGTTTATCCAGGCCCTGCAGGATTGCTGTGGCTGAACTGTACGCACTGGCCAATCTCGATTTTGAATACGAATTGGCCGGTGGGACACTCCCCCCTTCCCTGGCGCGGCGCTGGCGCCACGTGCTGCGCCTCCTCCCCGAAGCTCGAGAAGCGACTTGCCTTGACCCGGGAGATTGGCCTGGAACGGTTGACGGAAAATTGTTGGCCTGGGGAGTCACGCCTCGCGTCTTGCAACTGGCCCCGCACCAGCAATTCCCCTCGCCCGAGGTGGTCCGTCAGGTCAACGACAAGCGCTTTTCCCACCATCTAGAAAAGCGCTTCGGAGTGGAGTTGCCCTATGCCCGACTGGTGGCTTCCCTGGAAGAACTGGAAGAGGCAGTGCGAGATTGTCCGTATGATTGGGTGCTCAAGCATCCCCTCGGCATGTCGGCTCGCGAACGAGCGGTGGGCAAACGCGGCCGGCTCTCCGACTCGGGGCGGGGCTGGGCGCGCAAGCAACTGGTTCAGTGGAGCCTGCTTTTCGAACCCTGGGTCGACCCCCGCCGTGACTTCTCCATGCATTTTGAGATTGCCCGCGACGGCTCGGTGCAATTCGTGGGGCATTGCCAACTGGTGCCGGACCCGGGCGGGGTCTACCGCGGCAATCAGGTGCTGCCCGGCCAAGAAGTTCCTGGCCAGGCATTGGCCTGCGGCGGCGAAGTGGCCAGCGAACTGGCCCGACTTGGCTACTGGGGACCGGTCGGAATTGACGCTTTTGAAGGCATGCTGGGAGACCTTGCGGTGCTGCGTCCGCTGGTGGAGATCAACGCCCGCTACTCCTTCGGCCGACTGACCCTGGCTCTGCGCGACTGGCTGCCCGAAGATTGGTGCCTGTTGTGGTCGCACCCCAAGCAGGCGCTGGGAACCCACCCGCCCCTACCCGCCCGGCCGCGTCCTGGCGTTTACGGGTTGCCCGTCGATGTGGATCCCGATGGAACCGCCGGAACCGTGCTTTTCGTAGCTCCCAGTGCGGAAGAGCTGTTGCTGGCCTGAAAGAGGTTCCCCGCCAGGTATTTCAGGCCGGTGTCGCAGGCTACCGTGACCACGGTCTTCCCAGGCCCGAGTTGTCGGGCCAACCGGAGAGCGGCGGTCAGGTTTAGTCCGGTGGAGGTGCCGGCAAAAATTCCCTCTTCTCGGGCCAGCGCGCGCACCGTCTGGCGGGCCTCTTCTTCGGGTATGGCCATCACTTGTTGGACCCTCGCCGGGTCGTAGAGCGGGGGAAGGAAGCCGGCCGCCGTTCCATCGACGGTGTGCGGACCGGCCGGGTGGCCTGAGAGCACGGCCGAGCTCTCAGGCTCGAGAGCGCAAAGGTGCAGGCCGGGATGGGCCTGGCTCAGCACCGCTCCCGCGCCCATCAGCAGCCCGGCCGTGCCCACGGCGGCGCAAAAGGCGTCGGGCCGCGCCTCCAGCAGCTCCCGGCCGAGCTGTTCGTAGCCAACCAGAGCATCCCGGTTGTGAAACTGGTTGGTGTAGTAAACGTCACTATGATTGCGCAGGCTCTCCGCTCTGGCCATCATGCGCGGCCACAGGTCGGGGGTGATCAGTCCGTTCCGGCTCGGCTCGATCAACAGTTCGGCCCCAAAAGCTCGCATGGTGTCGAGCTTCTCGCGCGCGTAAGCATCCGAGGAAATCACCCGGAAGCGGTAGCCCTTGAAGGCGCACACGAAGGCCAGGGAGGAACCGGTGCTTCCGCCGGTACATTCCAGCACGGTCATCCCGGGCCGCAGCTATCCCCGCTTCTCGGCTTCTTCGATCAGCGCCAGCGCCATACGGTCTTTGTGCGACCCGGTCGGATTGCAGTATTCCAGCTTCACCAGAATGCGCGCCATGTCCGGCGTCACCATACGACGCAAAGGGACCAGGGGCGTATTTCCGATCGCCTCTCTCATGCTTGCACCAGCTTCACACCGACCTTACGTTGCCCTGCTAAAATGAGGCATTCGATCGCCGAGTAAGGAGAATTTGAAAGCTTGAAAGGTTGCCTGGGGATCTTCGGACTGCTCTGGTTGCTAGGGGTGGCCGCCGCCGATTGGATGGCTTTGTCCGGCATCTATCAGCAAGCCCGCGCCACACACTTTACGGCCGCGCAAGCCACCGTGCTCCAATCTCGAGTCATCGAGAAAGAAGGGGACGAGTCCACCACTTATCGGCCCTACCTAGAATATCGTTTTGAAGCTGGAGGCCAAACCTACACAGGGGACCGCTACCGCTACGGGCTCCCGGTGAACGGGTTGCGCACGGCCCGGCGCATCGTCAAAGCCCATCCAGTGGGTTCTCAACTGGAGATCTGGTATGCACCGGAAAACCCGAACCATTCCGTAGTCAACAACCAGCTGAACGGTCAGGACGCTTTTATGGTGATGTTTCTCGTTCCGTTCAACGCTATCGGGCTGGGCTTTCTTTTCGGACCGCTGCTGATGAGGCGCAACGGTCCGGGCGGCGTCCTGGTGGTTCGCGAGGGAATGGGGTGGCGGGCTCGTCTGAAATACACTCATCCCTTAGCGGCCGCGTTCACTTCTCTCGGCTGCCTGAGCTTTGTTACCATCTTCGTGGTCGGCATCTCCAGTTCGATGAGCCCCAGTCTGGAGACCATGAAACTGGCCTGGATGACCGTGGCCGGCCTAGCCGGCTGGGCGGCCTTCCAGGCGGCCCAGAGCAACCGTCTGGGGGCCGGCGATCTGCGCATCGAACCCGGACGAGTGGAATATTCCAGCGGTAACCAGCGTGAGTCCCGCCCCCTCTCGGAAATCGAGTCGGTGGAAATCGTAACCCACGAAAAGCGCGATTCTGACGGAGACGTAACCTACCGATACGAAGTGCAACTGCGCTTAAAATCCGGCGAAAATCACCCTCTGCATGAGTGGAACAGCGAACCTCAGGCGCGCGCCTTTGCCGACTGGCTCCGAAAACATTTGAGCCTGGCATAAGCAGCCCGAAAGCCAGTCGCACTTTCTCCAAGCGCAGGCGAAGCCAATGCTCAGGTGGGGCCTGATGGGCGAGCGGACTTCTCACTCTTTCAAGGCAATTGAAGCCGGTTGACGAAGCCCCGCAGAACATGGCAACCCCGCTCGGCAGACTGGTCGGAAGTAGTTGGTCGGCGCTTCAGCGCACCACCGCCTTAGGTCGTGCTGTGCAGACCGAGGTGGCCGATCGCCTGGAGACCAGCGACTCCAGCATCCTCAGCGGACTGGGAAAAATGCTGGCTCCGACGCAAGCCGAAAAGCCTCAGCAGAACACATTGCCGGTAGGCCTGAGAGTGGCCCGGCGCACCTTCAAGAACGCCGGGCTCAGCCCCGAAGTTGGCCAGGCCGTAATGGAAGCCCTCCAGTCGGCCCCCGACCCGAAGGTCAAGTTTAAAAGCACTCGGGAATTTCAAAAAGCCCTGGGCCCCAGCGCGGAGACCGCCACGCGCTCTCCCAACTTCTTGCCGTCGCTGCTAGCCAACGCTCGCCAGCATCCGCCCCTGGCCTTGAAAGGGCGGTTGGCCATCGACCTGGGCCAGGTGCCGGCCAAAAGCATCAAATTCCACACCCACGAAGGCCGTGTCTACGCCCAAATCACCAGCAGCGTAAACCAGTTGTTGAACAACAGCCCTCGGACCGAACGGTTGGCTCAAGACTACGCCAGTCGGGATGTCTCCCTCAAGCTGACAATACCCCTGGGAGAAGGCAGTTCCAAGGACTATCGCGACCTTGCCCTGCCCGCCAAACGACAGTTACTGACGCAGGCCCTGCAAGCCGCCCCGGCTGTGACCGCCCTGGTGCACGGTTTTCAGTCGACCAAAGAAATCTGGGATTCCACCACTCACGAATGGCTGGACAAAGATTCCATCGGCATCGCCTGTGACGGTTTTGGCTCCAACGGCGAGGCCCTCAGCGACGCCTCCGTCCCCTATACCCCCAAGCAATATGGTTTTCAAATGCTGGAAACGCTGGATGGTCTGGGACTCCTCGGCAGCAAAGACTTGAAGGTGGTGGGCCACTCCATGGGAGCCGCCGCCACGGGTGAGATGGCCGTAGCCCTGGACAAAGCCGGCTACACAGGTTCCGCCAACTTCGTGCTCATGGCGCCGGCCTGCTCGCCCGACCACATGCCGATCTTTCAGGCTCATCGCAGTCTGGTCGACGTGGTCAACGCGGTGCTCATCGGCGGAATCTACGTGCCCCTGGGGGCCTGGGATCTGACCGCCCCCCTGGTGCAGTGGACCGATGAGACGTTCCCCACTATCTCCAAACTGATGGTCGACCACGGTCTGGGTCTCAAAGATAGCCCCGAGCACATACGTAAGCACAACGCCGACTTCTACCGAACGCCCGACGCCAAAACCAATCAACAACGGCGCAATCGCTCCATGGAGGCCATGATGGGCATGGCCACTCAGTCCGGTCTGGAGCCCAAAGAACTGCAACGAGCAGCCAAAAAATTCGGGGTCTTTGTGGTCAATTTCGGTCTCGACCGCCTGGTTGATCCCAGCGCCGTCAGTCGCCTCCAGGGCAAGGGCGTGGGCTACCTCGAAGTGGCTCCGGGCAGCCATAACGCCAATTTTAACAACCAGGTGGCCGAGCGCATTGCGGCCGCCAGTTCCGACCACTTCGCCCGCTAATCGCAAATTGGGCTTCAGCGAGACCCACGTCAACGATCAAGTTGCCCCCTGTCCTTTCAAACAGGGGGAAGGGCCTTTGCCGCCTGCATGGAAGCGGCCCCAATGTTTGTGTCTGACGAGTATTTAAAGATGATGCGGGAGAAAAAGACATTGCCGGTGGACAGTCCGCCGCTGCGTCTTTTCCGCTGGGATTTTCTGGAAAAGTTCACCCACACCCCCGTCCAGGTGGTGCCCGTGGTGTGGCTCCCTATCGCTGCCCTTTTCGCAGTAAAAGGCCTCAGCATGTGGCCGGCCGGCGCATCCTGGCAATGGTTTCCCTTCATGATTGCGCTCGGCTTTGCGGTCATCTGGACACTGACCGAGTATGTCGTCCATCGCCACTTCTTTCACGGAAAGATCCGCTCGCGCTTTCAAGAGGAATTCATGTTCCTGATCCACGGCATCCATCATGTGCAGCCCCACACCAGTACCCGCCTGGTCTCCCCGCTCACCTTCTCCCTGCCCGTGGGAGCCATGTTCCTCTTCCTCTTCAAAACTCTCTTCGAAGCCATCGGCCAGACCCACCTAGCCTACCCGTTTATGACCGGCTTCGTGCTTGGCTACGTCTGCTATGACGTGCTCCACTGGACCCTGCACCACGTGCCCGTCCAACATCCCTGGCTCAAACGCCTGCGCCGTCACCACCTGGAACACCACTTTAAAGACAGCCACAACAAGTTCGGCGTCTCCACCGAAGCCTGGGACCACGTCTTCGGCACCACCGGACAGTAAAACTCAGCCTCCCGAGTTGCCCATCCAGTAATAAACTCCCGCCGCACCCGCGGAAACGACTCCGACCAGAACAAAATACAAGAGCAGCAGCAGGGGCACGATCCTGGGCGACCAGTTCGCCACTCGCTGCTCAAAGTGAACTCGCAGAGGCTCAGGGTCTTGCTCTGAAGGGTCCGAAAGATTGTGAAAGCCCTCCGGCGTCAGTTCCCGCCAGCGCGAACCGGCCACTCGGAAGGCATAGATAGACCAGAGTCGACCAAAGATCTTGGGCTCCAGCAGTTGCGCAAGCCAGAAGACCAACATCGGCCCCACCAGCACGACCATCACCCAGAACACCCGGATTTTAAGTTCGATGATATGCTCCGGGTGAATCCCTCGCTCATACTCCTCAGGGGTCTCCTGGTAAAGAAAGGGCAAGAGGTTGGTCAGCGCTTGGCCAGCCTGGACGATGGGTCCCCAGAGAACTCCCAGCAACATTCCCAGCTTTAACTGGATCCAGGCCCGGTGCGCTCGAGCCCAATCCTGCAGTTCAGCACTCGCCTCCAGGCGGCGCGTCGGTTCCGTAAATCCAAGGCCACCGACAGCAAGGCCTGGATGTTCCCGGGTGGTCAACCAGACAACCGGGACTGCTCCCGGCCCAAGCAGAAGTCCCAGACTCCCCCACAGCCAGACAGTATAACCCTGGCGACGGGCTCGCCAACCGCACCAGATTGCGCTGACCAGGCAGGCCGGAAACCAGAATTGAGCCCAGGAGAGAAGCGTCAACGGCTCAATCCATCTATCCACCGATGTAGCCCACCAACCCCAGCAGTGGGCAGAGCAAACCGAAGGCCAGACCGCTGAAGAGCAGACTCACCAGTGCGCAAGGTGGCACCAGCGCGGACCAGGCTTCCAGCAGGTCTGCCGCCTGCGTCTCGGACTGGACCGGCATGAAGGCCTTCAGCCAGACGAAGAGGCGGGCGGGCACAATCCACTGGAAGGCCAGCAGGACGAGCATAGAAGGCCAGTGTTGCAAAAGCTTGACCATGGGAACAGACCAACTCAGTGGAACGGGGCAGTGCCAACGACATCCCCTCGAAGATGGCAACGCAGTTGGGCAGAGTAGTGTTGGCGAGGAGAAACAAGGTTGTCAGGAATCCACCCAGCAAGCCGATCAGAGCCAAAAGCGGTCCCAGCCGCACATTCTCCGTCTCCTGGCAGGCAACCCGGGTGAGCGGCACCGCCCCTGGACCCACGAATACTGCCATCAGGGCAAACAGAGCACCGTCACGGCCGGCTCTTCGTCCCAACCAGGCACTGGTGAGGGCGGAGCCGAGTGTGACCAGCGTCCAGGCGAAAAGGATCCCCACCTTGACGGTATTTCTACAGGCTTTCCATTTCGCCTACGGCAACCTGGCCGGACCCTTATCCTCAAAATGAGCACAATTTTCCCCAAACCCATTGCCTTGCCGCCAGAAAGTGTGCTATATACACTATATCACCTTTTTTTGGAGGCCCGTATGAAGTGGGTTCAGCCTTGCTCTGCCGATCGACAAATTTTCCGCCCTCAGGATGTCTTTGAGGCCGGGGAACAACACCATCACATCTCCAATACCGCCTATCCGATCGCCCACGGACGAACCTGGGGCCCCTACCGGGTAGCCGATCGCGGTCTCCATCGCGATAGGGTCCAGGCGGCGTTCCATGGCGAGGAGCCCATCTGCCTCTACGCTCACATTCCTTTCTGCGAAAAGCGCTGTTCTTTCTGCGAATACACCGTGGTTAATCGCGAAGAGAGCAAACAGACACTGCCTTATATGCAGCGCCTGGAGCAGGAACTGCGCTTCTATGCGGACCTGATCGGCCAGCGGCGTATCGTGGGTTTCGACATCGGTGGAGGCACGCCGTCATTCGTGCCAGCGGAGCAAATTGACTCGCTGGTGCGGCTGGCCCGCCAACGCTTCGACTTGGCCCCGGCCATGCGCATATCCATCGAGACCACTCCCCGCATCGCTGCCGAATCGCCAGACAAGATTCGCGCCTACCGGCAAATGGGCATCGAGCGAATCAGCATGGGAATTCAGGTCATCCAGCCGGATTTGCTACGCATCTTGAATCGCGACAGCAACGGCGTCGAGCACCACTTCCGCGCAGTCGAGAACATCCGTGCGGCCGGTTTCAGCGATTTCAACGTGGACCTCATGTATGGCTTCGCTCATCAGACGCTGGAAAGCTGGCAGGCCACCGTGGAGCACGCGCTGGCTTTAGACCCGGAGGCGATCACGCTCTACCGGATGCGCTACAAGCTCACGCGTATCTCCGACCAGGCGGATCAGGTGACCCTCGATCAGGTGCGAGTGCTGTCGCGCTGGGCCAAGCAGCGGCTCAAGCAAGCCGGCTATCTCGCCAATCCGGGCAAGAACACCTACTGCCGCGTGCCCCAAGATACAGGCACCAGCGACTATATCAGCCGTCGGGTGGTGCAGGGAACGCCTTACCTGGGACTGGGCCTGGGCGCGCAGACCTTCACCGATACGACCATCAGCTACAACGACGGAGCCGTGGGCAAGAACCTGATGCCCTATCTCCGCTCGGTCGACGCGGGCCAGCTGCCCCTTCAGGATTTCTATCAGTTGCCGCTGGCCCATATGATGGCCAAAATGATCTGCGTCAGCTTCTACTTCGGAGAAGTCAATCGGGCCGCATTCACGCGCAAGTTCGAGACCAGCCTGGAAGAGGCGTATGGCGCTGAAATCGCATTCGCCGTGGACCAAGGACTGATGGAATGGAAACCCCAAACCCTCAGCATGACCCAAAAGGGGGAGGACCATTTCTCCGGACTGTGCGCGCTCTTTCACGCCCCTTCAGTGAAGGGCTATCTGCTCGAGTATGCGGGCGACATGAGCCGCGACCGGCGTCTGGCGCTCAAGGTGAGCTGACGTGGACTTCGCCAACATTCTCTTTGGAGGACCCTGCAATCGGGCCTGCCCATTCTGCATCGGCAAGCAGCTGGCCCCCGCCCTGCGGCAGAACAACCTGCGACTGTACCCACTGCGCAGTCAGGATGAGTTCATCCGGCAGGTCCGGCATCGGGGCATTGGCCAGATCGTCCTGACCGGCACCAACACCGACCCCCAGCTCTACCGCCATGAGCAGCGGCTACTGGAGGACCTGCGCCGCCAGTTAACGCAAACTCAATTCTGCCTGCACAGCAACGGAGCCCTGGCCCTGCGCAAAATGACCGTGTTCAACCAATACGACCGCGTCTGCCTGTCCTTCCCGACCTTCGAAGTCGACCTGTACCAGCGGCTGATGGGTTCGCGCAAGGTACCGGACCTGGCCGAAATCGTGCGCCAATCGCGGGTGCCTGTAAAAATCTCGGCTCTGGCGGCTCATACCAGCGCGGAGTTTCTCGACCGACTGCTGGAAATCGGCATCCGTCGTGTGGTGCTCCGCCGTCTTTATGGTGTGAAGGAAACGGTGCGCCTGCCCGAGGGTCTTGTCTTGCGCGGCGACTATCGCGGAAACCCCGTCTACGACTGGAACGGGATGGAGGTCACCGATTGGAGCTTCGACAGCTCGGAAAGCACCAGTCTGAATCTCTTCCCCGACGGCACCATCAGCCCCGACTACCTGCTCACTCGCGCCAGCGCCTGAAAGCTCCAGTATCCCGAGCGAGGCCCCATCCGGTTAAATTACCGGGGCTGGCAAGTCCCGGCGGCGGAGGGCCCAGTTGCCGGCCAGGCGGTAAGAATTACCGCGAGATGGCAAGTCCCGGCGGCGGAGGGCCCAGTTGCCGGCCAGGCGGTAAGAATTACCGCGAGCTGGCAAGTCCCGGCGGCGGAGGGCCCAGTTGCCGGCCAGGCGGTAAGAATTACCGCGAGCTGGCAAGTCTCGGCAGCGGAGGGCCCAGTTGTCGGTCAGGCGGTAAGTATTGCCGCGAGCTGGCAAGTCCCGGCGGCGGAGGGCCCAGTTGCCGGCCAGGCGGTAAGAACTACCGCGAGCTGGCAAGTCTGCAGCGGAGAGGCCGAGTTGCCGGCCAGGCGGTAAAAATTACCGGGAGCTGGCAAGCCCCGGCAGCGGAGAGGCCGAGTTGCCGGCCAGGCGGTAAGAATTACCGGGTGCTGGCAAGTCCGGGGCGGGGGAACCCGATCATCGCCAGGTTGGCCAGGCTCCGATGGAGCGCAAGGTTAGTCTTTAACGGCGCCGCAACACTTCTTGTATTTCTTGCCGCTACCGCAGGGGCAGGGGTCGTTGCGGCCGATTTTGGGCTCGGCGCGGCGGTAGGTATGATTGTGGCCGCAGTCGTGGTGATTACAGTCGGCTCCGTGAACGTGAGGAGCTTTTTGGGTGGCGGTTTGGCTCATACACCCGTGTTTCGTCAAGGCGGAGAGAGCTCCTATACTTTAACCCGGAAGAATCAAGTCCGCACACTGACCAACGCGCCACTCCGCTTAATGCGGTCCCCGCGGGCCTTCAGGGCTCCGATAAAGTCGGCGAGCTTGTCGGGGGCCTCCTCTTTGGTGAATTCCAGCAAGAGCCCGTCTTCGAACTGGGAGACACTCAGCCGGGGATCCGCCTTCCTTGCAGCCAGCAACAATTCGAATAACAACTGATCCTCTCGGGCCGGCTGAATTTGCAGGCTGGCATACAGCTGCTTCTGGCCTTCAGGAAAAAGGCAGAGTTGGTCCTGATACAGCAGGCGTAGCTCTTGCCCGGCCTGAACCACGCTGACCTCTAAGTCTTTCAGGGTTTCCGCGTCTGGCGCCACTTCCATGAGCCCCAGGGTCAACTGGGCTGCAGTCAAGGACTGGCAGGGACCGGCGTGCAGGGCGTGGGCCAGGTCGCGGCGCTGCTGCACTAAGATTTTGAGCAGCCTTAAGCTAAGTTGGCGTTGCCCACGGGCCTTTAAGCGAGCCCGAAAAAGGCTTCGCAAAACGGGCGAGTTCTCGGTAATGCTCAGGTCGCGATGAATGCGCACCCGAGGGTTGGATGGCTCAGAAGCTTGCTTACGGGCGATCCACTTCCTTTTGTACCAGCACCCTTCTAGAGGAATCTGCAGATCGTCAGCACAGCGAAAGAGCAAGGAGGCCAGCATAAATGGCATTTGGCCCCCGCCAGCGTAGGCACCTGCTGTGGAAAAGGCTGTTCATTTCGGCCATGCCTGGCGCAAAAAAAATAAGGCCCCGTCGAGCCGACGGGGCCTTTGTTAGGGCGGCCAGTTGCCCAGAGTTGCGAGAAGGGTTACCAGTTTTCTTGTGAGTCAGCCCGGGGGATCAGGCCCGGGACGTGGCTCAAACGGAATGTCC
>JALHOV010000254.1:0-8204 GCA_022842865.1 Vulcanimicrobiota bacterium
AGGCCGAAGCCTTTTTGCTGGCTTTCCCGCTGGTAGGGTTGGAAGATCTTTTCCTTGTGATGAATGCCCGGGCCCCGGTCGGAGACAACGATTTGCCCGGGCAGGGTGCGGATGTGCAAATCCTTGGCATATTGTCGCCCGTTGTGGATGAGATTGGCCAGCACCTGAAGGGTGGCCGTGCGGTCGGCCTGCACGGGCGGAAGATCGGGAGCCAGTTCGAGTTGCACTGGGGTTCCTTCGGCGTGAGCCACGGCCTCCTCCACCAGTTCGTTGAGATTCAGGGGCTCCCGCTGGAAGGTCCGCTGACCCCGCTGCAGAGCGCCTGCTTCCAACAGGTTCTCGACCAGATGATGGAGCCGGTCCGCCTGCCGGCCAATGACCTGATGGTATTGCTCCAGTTTGTCGGCTTGCAGGTCGTGTTGCAGAATGTCGGAGTACATCTTGATGGTGGCGATGGGAGTGCGCAGTTCGTGGGAGGCCATGGCCATAAAGCGGCTGCGAGCCTCGGTAAACTCAAGTTCTTTGGCAATACCCCGTGCGGCCAGGCGAATGCTGGCGGCGAAACTGGCCAGCACCAGTCCGATCGCGGCCAGTCCGGCCAGGTGCAAACGCAGGTTTTCCTGCAGCAAGGGCGCGTCGTTCAGGTTTACGTAAAGATACCTGGGGAAGGGGGGCTTCTGGTTGCTCAGCAGGGTGGGAAGCTGCGGTTCCTCCGTGAGCTTCCACTCCAATCCTGGCAGTCCAAAGCGTCCGATCTGCTGGGGCAGCCAGCTCTGGAACAGGTAGTCGAGGTTGAGATTGAAAATATACCAGTCCGGTCCGCGCCGCAGGCAGTAGGCCAGGTAAACTGGGGGAGCTTCGCCCGGAACGATTTTGAGTTCGTAGCCGGGAGGGAAGGGGCGGAGCAGCACCATCCCATCCTCCGCCTGGTCGAGGCGGTCTTGAGCCATCTCCACCGCCCAGGCTGGCGCGTTTTTTGCCAGGTCCGCGAAAGGACGGGCTCGTTTTTGCAATTCGCTGAGGCTTTTCGGCTGCTGTTCGAGTGTGCGTAACAGCACCCGGGGCAAGGTGTCCAGCGCTTCAAAGCGGGCGGCCAGTTCTCGCAGGTTGGCCTGCAGGGCAATCTGTCGAGTGCTTAGCAGGGATACAGCGCGTTCGCGCAGCGACAGCCCCCACAGCGACAGCACCAGCAGCGCGCTGAAACTCCACCACAACCAGAGAGCGCGGATGCGATTTCTCAAGCTGAGAAAGTTGCTTTTCCACCTCCCCGGGTCCTGCTGTGACAAAGTTGGGACCAAAGCGTGGCAAACATTTCTAGATCCTAATCGTGAGTGGGGGGTATGGTGGGCCCACACCAAGCAAGGAGGCAGCATGAAAAAGACAGCTTTAGTGCTCCTGGTCGGTCTGAGTGGACTGGCCTGGGCCGAACCGGAGAAGAAAGACACGGATAGAAAAGAGCCGATCGTGATGCGGCTCCAGGCTCTGCAGGTAAGCGACCAGGTGGCTCGCGGGTGGGACGGGGACTGGCGCGTCAAGGCGGCTGACCTGGGTGGGGACGGAGTCCATCTTCTGCAAACGACGGAAGTCGTTGGGATCACGGGCCGGGAGTGTTCCGTTACCGTGGGTCGCAAGAATCACGTCATCTATTATGACCCCCGAGCCACCCAGTTTCAGATTCAGTATGTGGACGTGGGCGCAAAGTTGAACTGTCTCTGCAAGGTCGTCGAGGGACGTGTTAGCGCAGAGGTCTCTGCTGAGCTTTCCCTCCTGGAAAAGAACGTCAACGACGGCAAAACCAGTTACCCACAATCCATCCCCCTGAGTTCACATACCTCTACTCCGGCCTTCGCCTACGGCGACCACGTATTGATAGGCAACGTGCGGGGTGTTGAGGCCCGGCACTATCTGGAGGTTCTCGGAGCGGGCAGCAACCCCAAGAATGCCAACGTCTATTTTGTATTAACCGTGGAAAGGTTGTGAGAGCCGTGCGCAAACTCTTATTCTTCTTCGTGCTTTTGACCTGGCCGTGTTTGGCTCAGTCGTCCTGGAATGTGGACGTTCAGTTGGTCCGCCTGAAGCCGGGCGTGAAACTCGATTACGTGATGGAGCCAGCCCAGTGGCAGCAGCAACTCAAAGAGGGGGAGGTGCTCGATCAGGGTTCGACCATTTCTACCGAGAAAGAGGCGTATCTCTTTCTGGGTCGGAAGTATCCGGTGACGTTCTTTGACCCACGGGCGGGCATGTCCCAGGTCAACTATGTGGATGTCGGCTACAAGGCCGCCCTGTCCTTTACTCCCCTCGAGGGCGGTCGCGTGCAGTTGGATTGCAGTTTGGAAAAGAAGGCATTCTTTGATCAGAAGCTGCCCTTGCCTACTGTGGATGTGTTCCAGGCCCATTCCACCCTCCTCGTCAAGCCCGGCCAGGTCGCCATCGCCGCCGTCTCGCGCGGTGGGGTTGGAGTCGGCTATTTCAAGGAGCTTTACCCTGGTCGCAACTTTACCGACAAAGACCTCTTCGTTTGGGCCGTTTGCGCTCGTAAGTTATAGATTGCATCCCAGTTCTGCGGTAACCTTTTGAATGGCAGGGTGGGCGGCGAAATGCTCCAGGAATGTTCTTTCGTCCCACCAGCCAACATAGGAAGTTGCGCGGCCGGACAGCGGATAAGCGACGCAGCCCCAATGCCCTTTGCTATTGGGCGGATGCTGGTGCCAGAGCCCGTCGCCCTCCGCCTGGTCCAGGATCGCCAGATAGTCGTCGCGGCTCAGTTTTCTCACCACCGATTTGGGGTCTTTGCTATCGATTTTAGCCATCACGTAGGGCGGATCGTAGCGCCCGTCGACGGTGATTTCCACCTGCTCCCAATTGGCAGAGAGTCGCTGGACGACAAAGGATACGTGCGGGTTGGCGCGCGGAGGGGTTGCGCGCTGCAGGGAAGCGGCTGTAAGCAGAACCAGTAGCCAGACAAGGTCGCGTTTGATGTTGAGTCTACGCCGGCGCGCGGGCTGCAGTTCACGAATTGATCGGCGCCGAGATCGTGGAACTGGCCAGCAATCGGTTGGTCTACCGACCCGAGTCGTGCCATTGCGCCTCGGCACGACTCTCTGTGGTTTGACCCCGTCCCGAGCGAAAATTTTGCGCGGGCCTTTGCGTAAGCCGCACAGCCGGCCGGGCATAGGCCTTTGCGCGATATGCACAGGGCATCCGGATTCACCGCGCCAGGAGGGCTTAAAGTGGTCAAGCCTTTGCAGATTGCGCAAAGGGCTTCCAGGAAATTTTACCCCGAACGACTTTCCGTCCCCTTCCAGCCGCATACGCGTCCCCCAGCGCCCAGACGGCTTCCGGCCAGCCCCGCGCACGCGCTACCTGGTGATAGCGGGCAGGAGACCCGTCTGCACGCGCGCATTGTCAGGGAGTGAAAGAGCCTTTCGAGATCAGTCAACGGGTGCGCCAACAATACGAAGATGCACCCTTCCCACCGGTCAGCGCTTTTCCGGTCCGATCGGAGGTGGACCGGGTGTGGCTCTACAGCTTTTCTGAGGTCTACTATCACGCCTTTGGACGCTGGCGCGATCCGGCCCAAGCGCGCCTGCTGGATGCGGGTTGCGGCACGGGAATGGGGATTCAGCAAATTCGCCATCTCGCGCCCGGAGCGGAAGTGCACGCTTGCGATCTGAGCAGCGCTTCCTTGAAGGTAGCGGCCCAGCGCATTGAAGCGCTTGGTCAGGGCACGGTCGCCTTCCATCAGATGGATCTGCTCGACTTGAGTGCTTTGCCGGGTCGGTTTGACGCCATCTTTTGCAGCGGTGTGGTGCACCATACCGGCGACCCGGTCCAGGCCTTACGCCAGCTGAAGTCCAAGTTGAAGCCGGATGGAGTGCTCTACCTGATGCTCTACAGCCGCTTCGGGCGGCGGCCTACTATGCTGATGCGCCGGGTGCTGCAGTTGCTGGAGGCCGATGTGTCCTTGGGAAGCGAGCTGATTGCCGCTTTGCCCAAGGACCATTTCCTGGCCCGCTGGGAGTATGAGACCAAGGGCGGTCTCAATTTGACCCATCGCGAGTGGTTCATCGACACCTACCTGAACGCCCAGGAAAAGAACTACAGCATCGGTGAGGTTTTCTCCGACTTGCGCGAGGCCGGGCTTCGCTTTGTGCGCTTTGCTCATCCCCAATGGTGGGAATTGCACCACCGCATGCAGGCTCCCCCCGAGATGGCCCGTCGCTTTGCGTCATTGCCCGAGCAGCAGCGCTATGAGTTGATGGAGCACCTTTTCAGTGACCAGGAAGAATACTTCTTTTTGGCCACTCACGAGGATTATCAGCCGGTGGCTGCGCCGCGCGACCCGGCCGGCTGGACGGCTGTGCGTTCTGCCTTCGCACGCAATCGCGGCCTGCAGCCGGACGGCGGCTCATTGTGGCAGGGCTACTTCGGAATGGGGCTGAGCGTCGACGGTTATTTCGAGCCTTTGATTGAAGGCTGCAACGGTCGACAATCGCTGCAAGAAATGTGTGCCGCCTGGAACCTTGCCCATCCTCAAGACCCGCCCGAGCTGAGCCTGGCCGTGCTCTCCCAGATGGAAATTCAGGGAGTTTTGTTTTTTCGAGAGTTATGACCTTTTGGACCACCCTGCAGCTGGCCTTTGGAAGTTTGTGGAAACACAAGGTTCGCACTTTGATCAACTGGCTGGGTGTGTTGATTGGAGTCGCCTCTTTAATTTTGACCGATGCCGTGGCCGGCGGGGCCAAGAGTTCCATCCAGAGTCGTCTCGACCAGATGGGCAAAGACCTGATTTTTGTGTGGGGAGGCCAGCGCCAAAGGGCTGGCGTCTCGGTTTGGATGGACCTGTCCGAGAGCGATCTGGAGGTCATGCGCCGGCAACCCTTCCTGGAAGGCGTGGCGCCTGTGGTGCAAGGTCAGGTGGTCGCCATTTCTTCGACCGCCAACTACAGCTGCGAATTTCGCGGAACCACTGCAAACTATCTGGGCATCAAGAACTTTAAGCTGGCCCTGGGTCGCAATTTCTCCGAAGAAGAGGCGCGTGCGGGGAGCACCGTGGTGATTTTGGGCAAAGCCGTGCGCGATAAACTGTTCGGCAGCGCCAATCCCGTCAACGCGACCGTTCGTCTTGGCAAATTCGCCTACAAGGTGGTGGGCGTGTTGGAGGAAGTGGGCAGTGACAAGCAGCAGGACAGCGTGGCCATTATGCCGGTGCGCACCGCCCAACAGCGTTTGAAGCGGACGAACTACTACGACTACGCATTGCTGCGCAACCGCTCGGTGTTGCCTATCGAGCAGTCCCAGCAGCGAGTGCGCCTGGAATTGTTGCGCGCCAATCATCTCAAAGACGATGACAACGACGCCTTTGGGGCCACTTCCAGCCAGGAGATTCTCAAGAGCTACCGCCAGGGCAGTCAGACTTTTGGCTACTTAAGCCTGTTCACGGCGGCTATTTGCCTGATTTCGGGAGGAATGGGCATCACCAACACCAGTTTGATGTCGGTGCGCGATCGCACCCGCGAGATTGGCATTCGCATGGCCGTGGGAGCGCGTTCTCGCGACATTCTGTTGCAGTTCTTGATGGAGTCCCTGGCGGTGGCTGCTTTGGGAGGGCTGAGCGGAGCAGCGCTGGGTGTATTTTTATCTTCCTGGGCCGCTGAAGTCACCAGTTGGCCGCCCATCATCACGGTGCGCTCCATCGCTTTCGGTCTGGGCAGCTCCGTATTGGTGGGCCTGCTGGCCGGTATGTATCCAGCCGTGGTAGCCTCCCGGCTGGATCCGGTAGTGGCTTTGGCCCGCGAGTAAAAGAGTCCGCTACCTGACGAAGTTGTAGCTGTTGGGAGCGGGCGGCGGCACCAATCCCAATCGGCCCACGATCAGGCGGGCGAAGTTGTCGGCGGCCGAGTCCATCACGATGGAGTACGCCGCCCAGTTGGGATCGCCTTTCAAGGTGCGGTAGCTCACGTGCTTGGCCGGCTCTGAGCGGAAACCGAATTTGCCGATTTCCTTGCCGTTCATGGTGATGCGAAACAGCCACTGTACCTCGCATTTGTAAAGCAGCGAGGTGATTTTCCCGGCATCGCTGTTGGTGTAAAAGCCGGGAATGCGATGAACGGTGGCGTGCACCCAGAAATTGACGTCGCCCGGCAGCTCTTTGTCGCCCGGGGCCACCAGAATGTTCATCATTCCCTTGGGCCAGACCGCGTTAAAGCTGGTTTGCAGGGCGGCACAGACCTGTCCGGCGCGGCGCTTGTGAGCGTTCGCGCTGAAGGCCTCGCCCACGGGCTCGATCTTTAGTTTTCGGTATTTCGGGTCGATCTGGGTGAAAAATTGCTTATCTTGGGGAAGGGCGGCCAGACCACCCTCGGCTTCGTAATGAAGCTGGACCTTACGGGTGGGATTGGCGGCCAGGGCCTCCAAAACGTCTTTGAAGGCTGCCGACAGGGCCGGGTCGGCCAGTTTGGTGGGCCTGACTCGCCCGAGTCCTTGGGCCTGGAGTTGGGCCCAGGCTTCACTGATGGCCTTGCGGGCCCCGTCGTCGTAGTCCTTGGGGCGGGTAACGAAAGCCAATTGCGCCTGGCTGCGGATGACCTCGAAGTTACTTTGCTTCTTCGCCTGGTCGCAGATGGCTTCGCATTCTCTTGACAGATAGTCGGCTCGGCGGAACGGCGCGGCCACCTTGTTACGGTATTCCTTTTGCCAGCGGGCGGGGTCTTTGGAGCCTTCCACTGCCTTCCAGCGCACCGGCTCCTGCGACTTCTGGTAGGCGCTGGAGACGGTGGGGCCGAGAAAGCCCAGGACCAGCATGACGATACCTGCCAGCCCCCAGGTGAGTTTGCGCGGCGGCAGTGGCTTGACCAGGCCGAGCAGACCCAGCACAAACCAGCGCGCTCCCACTGCCAGCAGAAAAGCGAAGAACATCGCGGTGGGAAAGATTCCCTCGTAGCTTGACTCGATGTAAAGCTGAAGACCGAGCAGGCCGGTGAGGAAGCCGAAGAAGAGTCGGCAAAAGGTTGCGATACAGCCGGGTTTCATTGCGGCATCACCAGAAGCTACACCTATTTCCATAGTCTGTAGTTTAGACACTGAATGATTCCGTAAGATTGAGACCTTGTGAACTTTTGACCTTGCCTACTCCTCGAAGCGCGCCCAGAGGTCGGGGTAGAGGGTTTCCAGGTCGTCCTCATTCCAGGGGGCGCCGGTCGGTTCCGCGGGCTGTCTTACTCCGTGGTCGGGATAGTGACCGGTTTTCTTTTCATACAAACGGGAAGCGGCCGAGAGTATTTCCTCGTCTTCGCATTCGTCGGGTTTGGCACGGTCGGCGGCGCGGCGGGGGTCTTGCAGGGCCGCTTCGTAGTAGGTGCGGCCCTGGGCGATCAGCCAGCCGCGGAAGTAATCGAAGCCGTCGTCGGAACAGCCGCCGTTTATGATGTAGGCCACCGCCCAGAGGTCCCAACGATAGCTCTCGGCCATTTTCTCCCAGAAAAGGCGGTGGAAGGCGGCCAGAGAGTCGACATCTCGCCCTGCCAGCTCCTGGTGAGGACCTTTCTCGAGGATCTGCCAAAATTCGTCTTGTGTCATATGCTGCGCGCGGTTCGCTACGTCGGGCCAACCGCCTTTGACTGGTCCGGGCCTTATTTGTCCTTGAGAGCCTCCAGCAAGCCGGCTTGAATCAACTCTGAGCCCAGCGGAATGGCGGTATTGGCGGCCGGGGCGAACTTATCCGAGTGCAATCCGGGCAGCGGGCCGCCCTTCTGCACCAGGGCCGGGTCGACTGCTCCCAGGCTGAACATCACTCCGGGAATCTTCAAGCGGCGGGAAAACTCCGAGAAGTCCTCGCCTCCCATGCTGGCGGGCTCCACAATTAGATTCTGCTCGCCCAACTTCTTCACGAAAACAGGCCGCAGACGCGTGACCCAGTCGGGGTCGTTGTACAGGGAGGGCGTGTAATCGGCTTCGTTGTGGAGCACTTCGGGTGGTTTGGGGGCGTGGTAGGAGGCCGCGATGTTCTGGCTGATGTGACGGATTTCCGAAAGCAATCGCTGCCGGGTCTTTTCGTCGTAGGAGCGCACCGTCAGGGCCAGCTCGGCGGTTGGGGGGATGATGTTGTGCTTGCTGCCGGCCGAGAATTTTCCCACCGTGATCAGCGCCTGGGCCCCCGGCTCCAGTCTTCGGCTGACGATGGTCTGCAGGCTCATCACGATCTC
>JALHOV010000254.1:8214-11126 GCA_022842865.1 Vulcanimicrobiota bacterium
GATGCCATCACAATGGGATCGATCGTGGTGTCGGGATGGGCTCCATGTCCGCCCAGACCGTGCACGATGATGTCCACCGAATCCACGTTGGCGTTGACATAGCCCGGAGTCAGGCTGACCTGGCCCACAGGCAGAGTGGCGTTGTCGTGAAGGGCGAAAGCCATACGCGGCGGACCCCCGGCCTTTTGCAGGACTTGTTGAAAGCGAGGATCTGCAAGCATTTCCTTGGCGCCGTCGCCCAGTTCCTCGGCCGGCTGTCCGACGAAAACGATGGTTCCTTTCCACTGATCGCGCTTTTTGGCCAGTTCTCCCAGGGCGGCCACGGCACAGGCCATATGCAGGTCGTGGCCACAAGCGTGCATCACCCCCGGCACCTGGCTGGCGTAAGGCAGGCCGGTCGCTTCCTGGACCGGCAAAGCATCCATGTCGGCACGATAGAGCACCACCGGACCGCCCGGCTGGCCCCGCAGGATGGCCATGATTCCGGTTCCGCCGATGCCTTGTTCGACTTCCAGCCCCAGCGCCTTGAGTTCCTGTGCCAGCCGCTGAGACGTTGCCGTTTCCTTTTTAGACAATTCGGGGTGGGCATGAAACCAACGGTAGAGTTCCAGCGGGTCGGCGGCCACCGGGGCGGCCAGCGCGAGCATAAACAGGAAGTGACGCATGGGGAGTTACCTTTCGAGTTGTTCCAAGAGTTGGGCTCCACGCGGAGACAGTTGATAGCCGATGCGCAGGCTTTCGGTCAGACCCAGTTCTTTGAGGCGGCGCACCTGGGCCTTGAAAGGCAGCGTCTCTTTGACAAAAGACGCCGCCAGATCCGGCGCTCGCCGTCCCGGATGCGTACGGATCGCCTGCAAAATGGGCAGGGCTTGCCAGCGGGCCAGACGCTTTTTCAGGCCTTCGATTTCCTCAGGGCTCAATGGCTGTTGGCGCAGCTCGATGCGCGTGTCGGGACCGGCGTAGCGGAGCTTGATGCGGTAGAGTTGTCCCTCCCCCTGGAGGGCTTTCAGTAGCTCTTCCTTCTTGGAAAACCCGGCTCTCCTGGCATCTGCGGCCGTGATGGCCTTGAGCGTGATGAGCTGGACCCGTTCAAAGGCCAGGATGCCGCCGGCGAAGCGCTGGGTAGAGCCTTCTTTGGCGGCCGGTTTGCGCCAGCGTCGAAAAGCAAGGGTGACCGAACCGTCTTCCAGGCCGGCCCAAAGCTTCTTGGGAAAGAGCATGCCGGCCGGTTCGCCGCCTGCTTTCAGGGCCCTTGCAACAGGCGATCAATCTCGACATAACCAGTGGGCAGCGCGATCCCTTGCCTGTCCGCTCCGGCCTGAAGAAGCAGGCGTGTGGACTTGGTGGAGGGTTTATCGGGCTCTGGCAAATCGTCGGTCTGCGAGGAGCTAATCCGACGCGCCGACCCCCACACCGGGCTGCTGGACGGGCCCGTCAGTCACGACAACTTTCTCTGGGACCAGCAAGAAGCCGCCCCCGAAATCGGTGTGGCAGCGGTGAGTTTTGGATTCGCAGGAACCCAGATTAGAGCGTGCGGCTGAAAATTCTCCGAATAGGAGCTGTCAGTAAAGTTTCAGCCCAATCGGCTACAATAATGAGGTGAAGATCGGGCAAGCGTTCGTTTGCTTCTTGAGCAACCTGAGTAACAACCTCCGGGCGGCAACGTTTGCTCCGGTTCAGCCGCTCAGCGTCGTCTGCGGCGGCCTTAGCGGAGCCACTTTAAGACGCCAGAACTTTGGTGATTCTGAACATGACCCACGCTAATCCCTGGATCCAAGCGGGGACCGTGATCTGCCAGGTTGTGGAAGAAGCCCGACGCGATCCGGCCAAAGCCCGCCAGCATCTGATGGAGCAGAGCATCAGGCTGGTCGGCGGCGACTTCGTCTGTATGGTCTTCCAGAAGGGCGACCAACTGCAATTAGGGGCCAGTCGTGGGATGTCTCCAGACGAGTTGAAATCCTGGCAGGACTGGTACGACTATCGAGAAGACCCAATGGCACAGGCCTTCATTCAGAGACAGCCGAACCTCTGGGCCTGCTCCCGTCCGATGTTGATCGATGACCGCACCTGGAGTCGCTCGGAACACGTGAACGAGGGCTGGCGTTCTTTTGGTCTCAACGAGGCGGCCGTCTCTTCGGTGCTGCTCGGTCCAGGTGTGGAGGGTTACTTCACCATCACCCGTTGCTGGGGTGCCCCTCCTTTTCGCGTCGACCAAATCGAAATGCTCCAACTGCTGCATCATGCAACCGCATGGCTGGATCATCTGGAACGGCGTGGGGCCCAATTGCCACGGCGCCTCCGCTCCGTCTACCAACAATTGCTGGGGAAGGCCTCCGAAAAGGAGATTGCCGCTAACCTGGGCCTCAGTGTCCGCACCGTGCACAAATACACCGAATTGGTCTACCGCCAGTTCGAAGTTTGCAGCCGGGCCGAACTGATGGCTAGATAGCCGCAGGCTGACAGCCTCACCTGATTGTGCCGCAAATTGGCCCACCAACTCTTCGCCGAAGTGGAGCCCGTTTGCGGGCGACCGGAGGCTTAAGACTGGGCCAATTTGCGGCCAGATAGCCAAATGGCTATCTAGCAACCCGCCAAGACTCCCCGTATCCTCGGGACAAAAGGTTTGGAGGTTTTGAAGATGAGTGACGAGGTAGAGAAGTTTGAAGCCATGATTGCAGCCCACATGGGGTGCCACCCGGCGGTGTATATGAAAACCTACGCGGGTCTGTCCACTTTCTTCCGGGCTCGCTACACCCAGGACCTCAACGAAGTCGATGTAGCCCTGGTGGGAGTACCGATCGATCTGGGCCTGACCCAGCGCACTGGAGCCCGTCACGGCCCGCGCGAGATCCGTGCACAGTCGGCCAACGTCCTTTACTACAACCCCCTGACCAAAGTGAGTCCCTTCGAAA
>JALHOV010000255.1:0-3653 GCA_022842865.1 Vulcanimicrobiota bacterium
AGCGCCGACGGCACCACCAGCCTTAGCTTCATCACTTTTAATAAGACCGGCACACTGGCGTCCTACGGTCAAAGTGTGGGCGGCTCGGACTGGAAAGAGATCCACGTGCTGGACGTCAACACCAGGAAAGTCCTGGACGACAAAGTCGAGTGGGCCAAAGTCACCGGAGCTGCCTGGGCTGGTGACGGCTTCTTCTATAGCCGGTACGACGCCCCCAGCGACGGCCACTCGCTATCCGCCAAAAACGAGAATCACAAGGTTTTTTTCCACAAGGTGGGCACTCCGCAGAGCCAGGACAGACTCATCTATCAGGACCCCAAGAACCTGCAGCGCTTTCATAGCGCCGGAACCACCGAAGACGAGCGCTATCTCTTCATCGACATCTCCGATCGCGGCGTGGGCAAAGACGGCAACGCCATCCTGTATCAGGATCTCACCGATCCCAACGGCAAACTCAAACCGCTGATCGCTGAAATCACCGACGACCAGCACTCCGTAGTCGACGACGTGGACGGCAAGTTCCTGGTGGAGACCAACAAGGACGCTCCGCGCGGGCGCCTGGTCAGCATCGATCCGGAAACCGGCGTCTGGAAGGACGTGATCCCCCAAAGCAAGGACGTGCTCAGCGGCGTCAGTTCGGCCGGCCACAAGCTCTTCGCTCACTACCTCCAGGACGTCTCCACCCACATCAAGGTCTACTCCATGAGCGGCCAATTTGAAAACGAGGTGCAACTCCCGGGCCTGGGCACCGTTTCCGGGTTTGGTGGCTGGCGCGACGACCAGGAAATCTTCTACAGCTTCAGCTCCTACAACTATCCGGCCACCATCTTCAGCTATGAAATCGCTAGCAAGAAGAGCACCCTCTTCCGCAAGCCGGCCCTGGCTTTCGAGCCCACCAACTATGAGGTCAACCAGGTTTTTTATGCCTCCAAAGACGGCACCAAAGTGCCCATGTTTTTGGTCCACCGAAAGGGCCTGAAGAAAGACGGTAGCAACCCGACTCTGCTGTATGGCTACGGCGGCTTCAATATTAGCCTGACTCCCGGGTTCAGCCCCTCGATCATCGCCCTCCTGGACGAAGGCTTCATCTACTGCGTGGCCAATTTGCGAGGCGGCGCCGAATATGGGGAAGACTGGCATCGCGGCGGCATGTTGCTCAACAAGCACAAAGTCTTTGAAGATTTCATTGGCGCCGCCGAATACCTGATCGCCCAGAAATACACCAACCCGAACAAACTGGGCATCCAGGGAGGCTCCAACGGCGGGCTGCTGGTGGGCGCCGTCATGAATCTGCGTCCCGACCTTTTTAAAGTCGGCCTGCCGGCGGTGGGCGTGATGGACATGCTGCGCTTCCACCAGTTCACCATCGGTTGGAACTGGAAGCCCGAATACGGCTCTAGCGAAGATCCGGTCAACTTCAAAAACCTCTATACATACTCGCCCCTGCACAACATCCAGAGCGGCAAGCGCTATCCGGCCACTCTGATCACTACGGCTGACCACGATGATCGGGTCGTTCCGGCCCATTCCTTCAAATACGCGGCCGCCATGCAGGAGAAGGTGAGCCCTGAGAATCCCGTGCTCATTCGCATCGACACCAAATCAGGCCACGGCGCCAGCAACCTGATCAAAGGCATCGAGTTAACCGCCGATGTGTACGCCTTTCTGATGTACAATCTTGACATCCACCCCAAGCTTGGGATTCACTGACATGGTGAGGCGGACCGACTCTTAAGACAGCGGCCACGCAAAAAAACTCACAAAAACAGAGCCTAGAAAAAGTGAGGACTTGATCCGATGGGACAAGTACCTGTTTATCTGTTCATTGGCAATGGCCGCATCAGCCGTCATCTGCAGTTCTATTTCCAGCATCTGAACCTGGCCACCAAAGTCTGGACGCGTGGCCAAAAGCTGGACACCGTCGACGTCACCCACGTCCTGCTGGCCATCAATGACGACGCCATCGTTCCGTTCATCCTGGAACATCCGGAGCTCGCCCACCTGAAGAAATACCATTTCTCGGGCAGCCTCTCCACCGACCTGGCCTGGGGTGCCCACCCCCTGATGACCTTCTCGCACGACCTCTACGCCCCCGAAGTCTACCGCGAGATTCACTTCGTGCTCGACCACGACGCGCCCGAGTTTCTGCCCGGTCTGCCTAACCCGCACCATCGCCTGGCAACCGACCTCAAAGCCCGTTACCACGCGGAATGCGTGCTCAGCGGAAACTTCACGGCCATGCTCTGGTCGCACTTCTTCCAGGTTATGGAAAAGCAGCTCGGACTGCCCCGCGAAGCCGCCCTCCCCTACCTCAAGCAAGTCGCCAGCAATCTACAAGGATCCAATCCTCTCACCGGCCCACTGGTCCGGGGCGACCACAAGACCATCCATCGCAATCTCCAGGCGCTGGAAGGCGACCCCTACCAGAACGTCTACACCAGCTTCGTCGAGGCCTATCAGAAGTCATGAAAAGTGTGCTCGACTTCAAAAAGAGCGACCGCAAAATCACCATGCTGACCTGCTACGACTACTGGTCCGCACGCCTGCTCAATGACTCCCCGGTGGACTGCATCCTGGTGGGTGACAGCGGCGCCATGGTCATGCACGGCTACCCCGACACCGTGGCCGCCACCAGTGAGCTCATGGCTCTGCACACGCGGGCTGTTAAGCTGGGCGCTCCCGACCGTTTTATCATCGGCGACATGCCCTTCCTGAGCTTCCGGGGCAGTCTGGACAAAAGCCTGGACTGCGTCATGCAGCTCATGCGGGCCGGAGCTCAGGCGGTCAAACTGGAAGGCGCCGCCGGTCACCTCGAGCTGGTCCAGCACCTGACCGAATCTGGCGTTCCGGTGATGGGGCACCTTGGCCTGACCCCGCAGTCCGTCCATGCCTTTGGCGGCTTTAAGGTCCAGGCCAAAGAAGCCAAAGCCCAGCAGAAGCTGCTCAAAGACGCAAAAGATCTGCAGGAGGCCGGCTGCTTCGCACTGGTTCTGGAATGCGTTCCCACCCAGATCGCCAGGGAAGTCACCGAATCGCTGGACATTCCCACCATCGGCATCGGCGCTGGGCCCCACTGCGACGGGCAAGTGTTGGTGCTACAGGACATGCTGGGCGCGCAAACCCACTTCAAGCCCAAGTTTGTGCGCCATTTCGCCAACGTTGCCGAGATCATCAAACAGGCCATCCAAGACTTCAGCCAGGACGTGCAGAGCGGAGCCTTCCCCACTCCCCAAGAAAGCTACGCATGAGAGTTTTCCACGATCTCCAGGAATGGCGCCAATACAGGAAAGACAACCCGGAAACCCTGGGCTTCGTGCCCACCATGGGCGCCCTTCACCAGGGCCACCTCAGCCTGACTCAGCGCAGCCAACAGGAAAACCAGCGCACGCTGGTTTCCATCTTCATCAACCCCACCCAGTTTAACGACCCCAAAGACTTCGAAGCCTACCCGCAAACGCTGGAAGCAGATCTAGAAAAACTGAGCCATATCGACTATGTCCTGGCCCCCAACGCACAGCAGATGTACCCCGACGGCTACCACTACAAAGTGAGCGAAGACGAGGTCAGCAAAATCCTGGAAGGTGCCCATCGTCCCGGACATTTTGACGGAATGCTCACGGTCGTTCTAAAACTCCTCAACCTGGCCCAAGCGG